>JBBSYC010000029.1:0-39112 GCA_038045445.1 Nanobdellota archaeon | reverse complement strand
TTGGGAGGCTATTATTACTAAACGTTATTAGCCTCCTTAAGAGAGGTCACTCTCGGAAATATATTGAAGCTCTTGGAGAAACAACAGAGGGTATTACTAGCGATGATTTTGAAATAGATGATGATGGTCAAACACGAATTGAAGGGATTATTGATGCAAAGTATCCTTATGAAGAGACTTCTGGTGAAGAACCAAGTATGCCTGAGGAATTGAAGAGGTTGTTAGGGATTCTTGACGAATTAGAGTTAGAACAAATCCGAGCAAGACCTAAAATATCCGCATCTTTTACATATTAACTTACACTTCAATTCTTCAAGGGTTTTACCACATGCTTCACAGACATAGTTTGGGTCTATTTCTTCGCGTTCTTTTTCCATGAGTCGAGACATTTTATTATTTCATTCATTCTAATTACAGTATCTTTTGTTTCTTTTCCAATTTTATATTGATTTTTATAAAAAATATTTCTTCTGTTAATTTCTTTTATAGAAGCCTTTATGCATACATCTTCATCAATAATACATTGTCCAGCAGTATTAATTCCCATATCCGTAGGAGATTTATAATCAAAGGGATACTTTTTATGAGTTATCTTTTTTATTATTTTTTGCAGTATTGCATAATTTTCTATATCTCTGTTATAATTTGTTTTATTTAAGCCGTAATATCTCTTGTGATATGGGTCTATCATATTTATATCTTGCAAGTCGGCAGTTGCAGCTTCGTAAGCCAAATTAATTGGATGATTAGGTAGCAAGTCCTTTATGGGGAAAGTTTCATATTTTGAATATGTAGCTTTTATGCCATTTTGATATTCATGATTCAACTGACTCATTATGACTGCCATTTTTCCAGAACCGCTTGCGGGACCAGTCACAATAATTATTTTTTCTTGCACTGGAATATATGGTTGTTTTTTATATCCCATTAAAGTCTCATTTAGGTTTTTGGCATAATTTTTTATTTCATTATGAAAGTAAACTTTCTTCCCAAGTTTCTCCAGTTCTTCCAAGAAATTTTGAGCTTTTTTTTGTCCTAAATATCTAGTCACAACAACATGTTTGTTTATTATTCCCTCTTTTTTTATTTTTTCTAAATCTTTTAATATTCTTAATTTGTAGTTGGGCTCCCCATTGGATAATAAATTATTTTCTTCCAATTTTTTTGCATTAAAACAGTATATGGCTTCTTTTTTACTCAAATTTCTTAATATATTCTGCTTTGCTTTTTTGTTATATCCAGGTAAAACCCTTGATGCATGATTATCAACAAGTAGTTTTCCACCAACTTCTAGATATATTCTCTTATTCCTATCCAGTCTTTTAGTTATTGCCTTCCCTTGCAATATTTCATATTTTCTGGCATCAAATCCTTTTTTCATATGAAATCAGATATCTTGTGTTTTATTTCTAAATATAGTATCCATAAGATAAAAAGAACACCATCTAAAGTTGCCAAAAAGAATACGGCAATGTGGTCTGGGAATATTGTAAATGGAAATCCTGTTCCTATTTTTGCTAAAGATAATGGGTATAGGGGCATAATATATCCTGCAATAGATGCATCAAGAACAAGATGCATGAGGCTACCCAGAGCAAACAATAACAAGATTATCGTTAATGAAATCTTATTTCTTCCTACTTTTTTCTTTATCACGTATTTTGAGATTAGGGCTAGAACTAGAAAGAATGCTGGGACAAATAGTGTATGTAAAAACGTTCTGTGAATCTGTTCTAAACTGTATCCAAAATAATACATTATCCAAAATATTGGAATGTCTAAATCTGGAATTACTCCTGCAAAACCTCCTATCAAAACGTATTGGAGGGGAAATTTCTTTTTTGTTTTTCTCTGATAGATATGTCTGAATATTGAAAGTAATAAAATAACTATTAAAACGTGTGTAACTGCTTGTGGCATCTTTTTCCTTTTTTAATTTTAACAATTGATAGTTTATAATATCTTTCTTTACTGATTATAAGAGCTTGATTTATCTCCTTTGAATCTGCCTTGGTCTGTTCCATATTTATTCAATAAGTAACCTGTTTGCAATACCCTTAATGGGCTATTGTAACCTCTATCCGCTCTAAATCTTTTACCTTCTATTTTAAGTTCTAATGCTCTAAGAGAAAAATGTTCTTCTGGAACAGAAGCATATTGAATACCTGCACTTCCTATCTCTTGAATCCAATGGGCGCTTGAAACAGCTATTGATGGTTTTCCCAAAGTTTCTATCCAACTTTCTTCAGGCAAATTTCTGCTTCTTGCTTTGCCTTTGAATCTTTTCCCAAAAACTGGAATACTCCTCATCCAATCAGGAAATACATTGTTTGCATCGTGTCCTATGACTCCAGTGCAATTAAAAACAACACTTTCAACTAAATTCAGATTATCTCCATTTGATTCATCAACATTCATAAGGAAGGTCATATATCCCTTGTCATTTGCATAATTCACCGCGTCATTCAAACGGTCTCTTTGTGGAAGACAATTGCCCCCAATAACATGTAATTTTAAGCCTTGCCAATTTGGATCGTGCATGGTTTGACAGTTTATTATGTAGATTGACTTTCCGCCCTTTCTAATTCTAAGAACCCCTCTTTCTGGTTCATCAAAACTATCAGATAAGCTTTCGAGTCCTTTTTTAACAAATCCGAATCTATCTTCAGGAGAGCCCGAAATCATTTTATCGTCTTCTGAAGTAAGTCCAATAACATCTATTCCTCGTAAAAAGGTCCTCATTAAAATCGCTTGCGAAATATCTCCAGATTCTAATCCTTGTCTTTTAAGCCATACATCTTGGAAACCTATGGCTCCAAAGGCTCTTAAGTCTGCGCGATAAATATAATCTACTTGCGCCTTAGGAGTATGTGAACTTGTCATTAACGCTTAGAAAATTTGGTCTTTTTAAGAATTGTGGTAAGCCTTAAATAGCTTTAATTCATTTTATTGATATGCAGGAAAAGAAATCTCATGGATTGAATGATGCTATGTCTTCTGCGGGTGCTTATATTTCCCCGGGTAAGATTCCTGGTGCGATACCCCAGATTTCTGATGAATTAGCAGCTAAGAACGAGAAATTAAAGGAAGAACTTGAAGAGTTTAAAAAGAAAGTTTTGAAGAAATTTCCATTCACTACTTTTTTAAGTGTTCTTCCTGCACAGACTTTTAAATTATTTGAAGAGGACGAAGGTCTACTTCCAGAAGAAGTTGCTAAGAAACCAATGCATTTAATCATGCTCATACCAGAAGATCATTTCAAAGAAATTCCTAAAAAAATAAAACCTGAAATTCTTAAATTGATTAAAGAATCAAAACAAGAGTTGTGGGTACATATTAAGACTGAAGTGGATTTGTGGAATTATGGTCTTGATAGCAAATTTGAATTTGTAGATGCTATATCTTCTAGCTTTCCATTGCATGACAAAGGATTGTTGGGAAGCATGAGACTTGCTAATATACATAAGACATTGGTTTTGAGAAAATTTGAGAAATACGTTGCTTCATATGTTGTTGGGGGAAGCCTTGTAAGAGGAACAGCGGACAAGACAAGCGATGTTGACACTTTCGTAATAATTGATGATACTGATGTAAAGAGAATGCCTCGCTTACAATTGCTTGAAAAATTACGTGGAATGATTCACGATTATATACGTGAGGCTACTGCACTATCTGGGACTAAAAATATACTTAATGTTCAAGTATATCTGCTTACTGATTTTTGGGATAATGTTAAAGATGCTAATCCTGTAATGTTTACTTTCATCCGCGATGGAGTTCCAATGTATGACCGAGGAACATTCTTGCCTTGGAAATTACTATTACAAATGGGGAAGGTTAAGCCCTCTCCAGAATCTGTAGATAAGTTCATGAAGTATGGAGAGCAGAATGAATCTCTTGTCACTAGAAGGCTTATTGATGCAATGGTTGATATTTATTGGGGTGTTGTGACTCCGACACAAGCACTTGTGATGCTTGCAGGACATGCACCTCCTGCTCCTAAACATATGGTTCAGGATGTCAAGAAGGTTCTTGTTGACACTGAAAAAGTAATGTCTGTTAATGAATTGAAATTCCTTGAAAGAATAATAAAATTGTATAAAGATTATGAACATGGAACTTTGAAATCAATTCCTGGAAAGGAAGTTGATGAGCTTTTGGCTGAATCTAAAAAATATGATGTAAAACTCAAAGAGATTAGAAAGAAGTTAGAAGAGAGATTAATAGTTTATGATGGGGAGCGTTCTTATTCTGAAGTTTTTGACTTACTTAAAAAAATCTTTGGAGATAAAAGTGTTGAGGCTCTTGTTAAATCTGTAAATGAAGAGCTTATTGCTAAGGGAAAATTGCAACCGAGATTTTCTAAATCTCTCAAAGAGATTGTTTCAATGAGGTCTAAAGTTAAATCTGGAAAAGTTACACAGTTGGAGATGGGCGCTTTAAGGAGAGATGCTATAGAGCTTATAAAAGAACTTTTAGATTATACTCAAAGAGTAGATTTGAATATGGATGAAAAAGAAGTGTTGGAAGTAGTCTTTGGAGATAAGAAGGGTGAACTTGTTTTGACTGATGAAGGTAACTTTTTCATTGAGTCTGGAAGAGTAATGCAAATAGTTGAAAACTCTTTTAAACTTAGTGACAGCATCGCTCTTGAAAAGGCTATAACTACCCATAAAAAAGGGAATTCCAATGTTAAGGTTTCTTCCTCTGTTTTGAATGCGTTGCATAAAGAACTTGGCGATTTTGAGATAATAATATAAGACCTCAAGGTTGATTTAATGGAAAGACTTAGAATATCAAAGAAACCCTCCTCAAGTTTCGTTTCGGTGGATAGCAGATAAGTTTTTATATTGATTTTTTATCTAAAAAATATGAATAGAGGAAATATTCTTCAATGGATTTCTATTCCCATACTATTAGCGGGCGTTGGAATTGGCACAAGAGGTTGTTCGTCTCTTGATGAGTCTACTATTCATCCAAAATTTGACAATAGAATTTTACGAGCAGAAGGAGTTCTTGAAAATGGTGTTGAAAATTCTCGTAACGCAATTGTAGGGTTAGAGAGAGCAGTAGAAGTTTATAAGACTCTTGGAGTTCAAGGCCAAGTCTCTAAACTAATTGAAAGACAAAGAGAGCTGGAAGAGACCTATGCCTCTGCATTAGAGAATATTAGAGCAACTCCAAGTTATAAGGCAGTAATAGATGCAGAAAACAATTGGGATAAGAACTATAGACTTGGAATGGCATTAGTATTTGCAGGTTTTGTAGGTTTTAGTATTGGATGTCATTACGAAGGCAGAAGGATTAATGTAAGAGGTAACTAATTTTGAAAAACCAATCTTAAGCTTAGAAATCTTCTGATTTCTAATACGGGCAACTGCGTTGTTTAGATCACAACAAGTTAGCAGTTATCCTTTAGAGAACTGTTTACTAAAATGTAACCCAATTAACACAATTCTCTATACATTCGTTTTTGATAAAACAGAAGTCTTTAAAAACCATATTTTCTAGTGTAAAAACATGAAAGGCATTGTTGTTCAATTCAGGCGTAGCAGACACAGAATTCATGAAAGGCATTATTTGCTTGACCTTGGATTGTCCTCTAGAGATGAAGCAAAGAAACTTGTAGGAAAACATGTAGTATGGAAAAGCACTGCTGGAAAAGTTATAAATGGAAAAGTCAGTGATGCTCATGGAAATAAGGGTCTTGTTCGTGCGATATTTGAGACTGGTTTGCCTGGACAGGCGATAACAACAGATGTAGAGGTAAAATAATATGGCTGTTCGTAAAGCACTATCCTATTCTAAAAAGCATAACAGGCCCTATACTCGTGTTTCTAAAGTTAAATCCAAATCTTACATCAAAGTAGTTCCTCCAAATAAAATTGTAAAATATAATGTGGGAAATCAGAAGGCCTTTAATGAGGGAAAGTTTCCTTTTATATTGAGCCTGATATCTGATGAGCAGTTGGTCATAAAAGATCTTGCAATAGAAGCTGGGCGTATGGTTCTGACAAAAAATCTTGAGGCCAAACTACTTGGAAAGTTTTATTTGTGGGTTAAGATACACCCTCACCACATATTGAGGAACAACAAGGCGGCTGCTGGTGCTGGTGCTGACAGACTTTCTACAGGTATGAAACAGTCTTTTGGTATTATTGAAGGTCGTGCTGCTCGTGTGCTTGGTGGACAGGAATTATTTATGATTGCATGCGATTCTGAATCTTCTGTTAAAGTTGCTAGGGAAATTATAGGAATGGCTAAATCTAAGTTGCCTTGCAAAACAAGAGTTTTGTTTGAGAAAGTATGAGCTCTGGAGATATGTGGCTTGAGAATGTTTAAATACCTTAAAGGGAGTCTGGTTTTATGGGAGAAGATTACATAAGAGAATATGCAAAAAGATGCGACTCACCTGATGCTGGACGTATGTTTCGCACCTTGAGAGATAGACTTGCATCTCGTTTTGACGAGGGAAACATTCGCACTCTGGTTAGTCAGGCATTTGTATATGTTACACAAAATGATATTAGTCAGACAGAAGGATGGGCTAATGTAGATAGAATTTTAGCTAGATGTGAAGACCCTGAAGAATTAGCTAAAGGTATAAGTAATTTATACATTTTGTCTCGTATAAAATTGGCTAGAGAGAGAAGAGATAGAGGACTGGCGGTGAGAACTAATAAGGGTAATCATAGTTCTGCGCAAAAATGTAAAATGGAACAGTTAGAAAGAGAAGATTAATTATCTTTCAAGTTTTAATTACAAGGTGATTTTAAAAATATCTTTTGAGAAAGTTGAATATCAAAATTAAGATTGTTAAGAATATTTCTTTGCTATTGTATTTATAAGTAAACATTTTATCTGGTTTTTATGACCAAAGTTGGGAATAAGCATAAAACCAAAGCATTTGGAGATGCTTGTGAGACTTATCTTGCTAAACTCCTTTCTATGCGCATAAATCCTAGTGGGAGTATAAGGCCTGATCTAATTACAGATTCTGAAATATATGAATATCCTAGACCATTTTCGGTTGAGGTCAAAGGAGGTAAGAGGGGAATATTGTTAAAATCACAATTAAGTTATGGAATAAATGATATTTCTTCATGGAGAGATTTCTTTGGAGAAAATAGAGGTAATCCTCTTTCAAGAAATGGGAATTCAACAATGTTTGTAGAAGAAGGACATAGAGTATTTTATGGACTTGTTGAAAGGGTAGATGGTTTACCAGCCAATAAAGTGGTTGGAGATTTTGCAACTGTGAGATTTCGGTGGGGAGATGTCTATTTGATTCCAACTGATTTGGTTTTTCATTATTTCGCGGCAGTTCTTGCGAGAAAGAATAATCAACCCATTGGGAGAGTTGAGAATCAACTCCGGAATTTTGTTAGAAGGTGCATCAAATCGGGTTCTTCTCTTTCAGATGAGAGAGATAAAGATTCATGGATATCTTTGCCTTTTTCATCCGTAAGAGCCATGTTCGAAGGAAGCCATAAAGGAATTGTGAATGAGACTCAAAAAGGAACTCTTGATAAATTTTTTAGAGTGGCTAGGGACAGAACGGAATATGACTCATACGAAAGAGTTCAAATAAATGGCTTGGGAGAACATAAAATATATTTAATTCACAATAAAAAACATAAAGATGTTGCTGGTGCAATTGAAGAAGTTATTCACGGAAGGATACCTAGTTTAGAAGATGTAAGACTTGAAAGAGATGAAATGAAAGAATGGCTTGAAAAAAATAAAATTAGCTTGGGAATAAAGGGACATCATCATTGTTACAACGGGAGAGTTGATGATTCAAGAAGAAAAGAATTAGTTAGACTCTATGGTGAAAGGTGGGGAATTGACTCTGAAAAAATAGACTTGCTTGAAAGACTTGTGAGATGGGAGACTCCAGAAGAATTTGAACAGAGAACTAGAATAGAAAGAGAAGAGGATATTAATGCTGTTGTAGGGGTTCCTTTTTAGAAAGTATTTTATAGTGTTTTTATTGTTCATTTAAATGCAAGACTTTGAAAAACATAAGAAGAATTTCTTTGATTTTATAGATAGAATTGATAAGAATGAAAAAGTTGGTATTATTTCTCATGCCAATTGTGTTGATGGAATGGTATCTGTGGTTTTTATGGTTGAAATTTTAAAGAAAAAGTTTCCAGGTATGCCCGCTCCTTTTCTTGGATTCATTCCTTACAAAATAGGAATATTAGATGAATATGATATTATCTTTAATAAAAAGGGAATAAAAAAGGTTTTTATTTTAGATGCAAATGTTGATATGAACCAACTTGAAGAGACTGAAAAATTCTTTGATAAATTTGAAGTCATGTTCGTTGATCACCATCCTTTAAATCCAAATCTAAAAATGGATAATAATATAATAAAGACTCCCTCTGTTGATTGTACTTCTATGGTTCTTTATAGATTAGGGAATGAATTCTTAAAAGATAAAGAATTAATCAAATTAGCATGCATTGCTTCAATATCCGAATTTTCATTCAAAGACCAAGATAATCTTAAATTTATTCAAAAACACTATTCTTTTAACCCAGAGAATTATAAGGACTCTGAAATATTCAAGAATGTTCTGAAATATAACTCCCTCGTAACTTATTATGCAAATGACTCTAACAGAGCTTATGAAATTATCTTGAAAAAAAATTATGAAGAAATTGAGAGGGTAAATAAGGAGATAGATAATGAGTTTGAGAGATGTATTAAAGATTTTGAAATATGTGCTGAAAAATATTTTGATAATTACCTTTATTTTTATTATTTCAAGTCAAATTTTTCTATTGGTTCAAGGCTTGGCACTACTCTATCTGTAAAATACAAAGGAAGCACCATAATTATGCTTTCTGATATTAGTGGAACCAATCTTTTTAAGGTGTCTGCTAGAAACAACTCCGATAAATTAATTTATCCATTAAATGATATGCTAAGAGCAGGAATTGTTGGACTAGAAAATGCTATAGGGGGAGGACATGCTAATGCTTCTGGGGGTAGCTTTATGAAAAAAGATTTGGAAGTTTTCAAGAAACAGGTTATTGAGTTTGTCAAATCTAAAATAGAACAGTAATTCTTAAAAAGGGTGGTTTACTAAGTCAGATATGAGAATATTGCCTTATTCGGTTTCTTTAAATGACTTTCCTACTGGTCCTATTGTTTATGAAAGACCTGCACATGGCGTTGGTAATGGGACCTCGAGCAAGAGAGACATTCCTTTCAGAGATTCTCCTAATTTGGATAGGAAAGAGACATGTGCGAGAAGACATGATACAAGATTAGGGATTGAAGATTATATAGTAGTAGTTAGTTGAATTTATTTTTTGAAGGCAATATTTATTAACTAATCTTATTTCTCTTGGTGATGGGTGATGTTGGAGCATTTGTCAAATGGTTTTCCGAGTTAAGCAATAAAGATATATCTATTGCTGGGGGTAAAGGTGCTTCCCTCGCTGAAATGTATAATAATAAATTTCCAGTGCCTCCTGGCTTTGTAGTCACGGCGCAGGCTTACGATTATTTTATAGAGAAATCTGGGCTTAGGAATCAGATAATTAGTATGGTTAATTCTATTGATGTTGAAGACACAAAACAGCTTGATGCGACTGCAAAGAAGATAAGAATGATTATTGAGGACTCCAAGATGCCTGTCGAAATGGCAAACGATATTTCTGAAGCGTATGGGATTTTGGATGTTGAAAAATCTAAACTTAACAAACATGGAGTGACTGAAGGAGCAATGTCCATTCTAAGAAATTCTCATGAACCTCCTTTTGTCGCAGTGCGTTCCAGTGCAACAATGGAAGATTTGGCAGATGCAAGTTTTGCTGGGCAACAAGAGAGTTTCCTTAACGTTAAAGGAGCAGATTCTCTTGTTCTTCATGTGAAAAAGTGTTTTGCTTCATTGTTTACTTCGAGAGCAATATACTATCGTAAGAAGAAGGGTTTTGCTACAGAGAAGGGTTATCTTGCTGTTGTTGTCCAGAGGATGATTGATTCTCAAAAATCTGGAGTCATGTTTTCTAAAAATCCTTTGAAGAATGATGGGAATATAGTTATTGAAGCTGTGTTTGGACTTGGGGAAGGAATTGTTTCTGGAATGATATCTCCAGACCATTATGTTTTAAGTCCCAAACTTGATTTAATTGAACATAAGATATCTGATAAGAAGATTGCACTTACGAGAAGTTCTTCAGGAAAAACTGAGGAGATAAAGTTAAGTCATGAGATAAGCAACAGAGAAGTTCTTACCCCTCATGAGATTAAGGTGCTTGGGCAGTATGCTTTGCAACTTGAGGAACACTATTCTAAACCTCAAGATATAGAATTTGCAATAGATACAGATGGTGTTTTTATTGTTCAGTCTAGACCAATTACAACCGTTGTTAAAGAAAATAAACAAGAAATTGAAGGGAATGTCTTATTGTCTGGGCTTGCTGCCTCTCCGGGAGTTGCCTCGGGAATTGTCAAGGTAATCCTCAACCTTGATGAGCTTTCTAAGATTGGAAAGGGAAATGTGCTAGTAACTAAGATGACAAATCCAGATATGGTTGTTGCAATGTCTAAGTCCTCTGCAATAGTTACTGATGAAGGGGGAGCTACATCTCATGCTGCGATAGTATCTCGTGAGATGGGAATTCCTGCTGTTGTTGGAACTCGCAATTCAACTCAAAAATTAAAGGATGGACAGCTTGTAACTGTTGACGGTTTTACAGGAAGAATCTTTGATGGAAAAACTGTAGAGAAGAAAGTGGAAATAAAACCGATTGTTCCGACAAAGAGAGTAAAAATTAAGACAATTGTTGATTTGCCTGATTATGCTGAAAGGGCTGCGCTATCGGGTGTTAAAGGTATTGGGCTTATAAGATTGGAGACTTTGATTGCAACTTCTGGAAAACATCCAGTGTGGTTTGTTAAAAAGAATAAATTGAATGAATACGTTTCAATAATTCATTCTGGACTTAGAAAAATAGCAAAACATTTTGATGAAATGTGGGTGAGAACTTCTGATATAAGGAGTGATGAATATAGAAATTTGGAAGGTGCTCCTGAAAATGTAGAAATGAATCCTATGCTTGGAGACCACGGGATAAGATTTAGCCTCAAGAATGAGGAATTGCTTGAGGCGGAATTTATGGCAGTGAAAGAACTTGCAGATGAATTTGGGAAGAAGATTTTTGGAATCATGTTTCCTCAAGTGATTTCTACTGAAGAAGTTAGGGCGGCGAAAAAAATTGCTTCTAAAATAAAGTTTCCATCAAATGTAAAGATAGGAATAATGGTTGAGACCCCTGCCGCTGTACAAGTGATAAATGATTTGTGTGAAGAAGGTATAGATTTTGTAAGTTTTGGGACGAATGATTTGACTCAATACACTCTTGCGTTGGATAGAAATAATGAAGGAGTTCAAAATTTATATAACGAGCTTAATCCTGCCGTGCTTAATTCTATCTCTTATGTTATAAGACGTTGCAAGAAATATGGCGTTGAGACTTCTATTTGTGGTCAGGCTGGAAGCAAACCTGATATGGTTAAGTTTCTTATTAAAGAAGGGATAGACAGTATTTCTGTAAATGCGGACGCTGCATATAATGTATCTTTGTTAATAAATGAGTTTGAAAAAAGTTCTCAGGAAGATGTTAAGTCTGAAGAGAAAACTGTGAAGATAAAGAGACTGTCGCAACCGCATGCTTTTGAGACTCACGTGTCTCATGCTCGCAATATGGGTATGGGGTTACAGCCTATAAGGCCTATGCTACAGGCTTCTGAAAATAATGATCCGAGAGTGCCTGTTAGAAATGAGATGGTAAGTCATATAGATTCTTGGGATTCTGAAGAAGGAGATTATAATCCTGGGAGGGGAGTTTCAAGTGATATTCCTGCCTTAAATGATGCAATATCTGTGAGTTCTGAAGATTTTGCCTCAAGGAAATCTGAAGAAATAATAGATTTATCCGATCCTAAAATTGAGAAACTTGAAATCCCTTACGAAGTACAGCAGGATGTTCTGTTTGATGCCTTGGTTTACTCCGAGGTTCAAAGTAATCCTTCTGTAATGAAGATGCTTGAGTCTCAAAGCCAAGGAATGCAGAATCAGGGTTTCGGCTCTGAAGATTAGTTGTTACTATATAGTTTGTACAATACCGAAAGATTTAAATAGGGCGAACTTCTAGAGAAGATATGGCATTGAATGATTTTGTAAGTGGTATGGAAACCCTTGAAAAAATAGGTGTAGCTGAGTCTACTCTTGCAAACGAGCATGATATTCCTAAAAGAAATAAAGCTTTGGATTATTTGCAATGCCAGGGTTTAAAGATTTATGAGGACATGCCTGGTGTTGATTTGTCTCAATGTTCTGCCGAAGAAAGAAGGGAATATGCCCATAGGGGTTTACCAGTTAGAAAAAGGAGATTAACTGACTCCATTGGATCAGCTTTATCTGCTGAAAATCTTGAAGGAATACTTGAAGAAATTAATCCTAATTCCTTTGAGAGTCTTGCTGATGAAAGAATTAAGGAACTTGGAAAAGCAGGCGTGAAAGGATATGATGAGCTTCTTCAAATGTATCGAGAACATCTTGCTTTAAAAGAATTAGGAAGGAAATATGCTGAAGGAAATGCAGATCCAAGAGAGTTACAAGTAGTTTATCCAGGAGTTGTCGAAGAAGTTATTGAGGGCATCAAGAAAAGAAATTCTGGTCAAGTGAGTAACGATACTTTAGATGCTATTGGGCAACTTGCTAGAATAGTTGTTTCTCAAGGAGATGCTAATAAGGACTTTGTTACAAAGAGAATTAAAAGATTGATAGCCGAAAGAGAAAAGTCTTTAAGAGAATATGAATCTAAAGAGGGGAAGACTCTTGCGGGTTTTGCCATAGATAGTATAAGGGCATTGATGCAGAATTCTAACCCTGAAGATTCCGCTCTTGCTAGAGCTCTTTTGTATGAAGCCGCTAAGAAAAAAGTTAAGAAGAAAGTAGCTTAACTAGGTTGTTCTTGCTGGGAAAGTTTTTGATTTTTTCTTGCTTCTATTAATTTATCTATGATATCTACCATCTTTTTCATAAATGCTTCTGCTCTTGCTTGCCAGTCTTCTATCTCTTGAGCTTTCACGAACTTGATTTCTCCATGGGCTATTTGTTTATGAAGTGTGAATATAGAATGATACCATTTTACAAACTCTTGTTTCAATATTCCTGTTTCGACGAAACTTTCATGAAGCATTTTAGTTACATGTTCTGGAGAAGGGGGTAGTTTCCCTAAAGTTATTAGTGCTGCTTGTGCTGCCTCGACCATACACCAGTAAACTCCTTCGACAGAACTTAGCAAAGCCATTTTGCTTCTTGTAAGATGATATGGTGACCTTTGCAATGCTGCGTATACCGCTTCTGGAGTTGAATGCATTTTTCCTTGAACCATTAAAGTCTTTAAGGGGTTGAAGAAACCACCCATATCTATCAACACTTGTCCTTGTCTTATTATGTTAAGGACTATCGCATCTCCATGTAATAAATCTCTCCACCAAGTTGTTAATCTTACTGTGTTTATATGGAGGTCTCTTGAATAATTTTGTTCTGCAATAAGTTTTGATAATTCCTCCCTATACCATGCTGTTAACTCTTCATCCCAATTTATTGCCGCATCATCTATTATTATTACTATATCTATGTCCGAGCCTGGCTTTGCTTCTCCTGAAACTTGACTTCCAAAAAGAATTGATGCTTTTATCAGATGGTCAAATCTTCTTTGAAGCTTAGTTGCAAAATCCATTGCTATATCTTTTTCAGTCATGAATCTTGGATTTCTATTGGCTGACTGTTCCACTATTATTTTAGAGTGTTTATTGTGGGGTCTGCTTTTCTTAATAACTTTATTGTTCTTCACCATCTCTCTTCGACGTATTTATGATTGCATATTATTTAAACATTGCTCTATGAAATATTCTTGTAATCTCTATATTGCTGTATCTTTTGAATTCAGCTTTTCTATTAATTGTTCTAATTTATACTCAAGATTCTCTATTCTCCATTTTAAATCATTGATATTATCTGATTTGTTTTCCTGCTTAACTTCTGATTGTTGAGCGGAGCCTATTGATGCAAAACTGCTTAAGAAATCCGTTTCTTGATTATTTTCATTTCCTTGTTCTGTTTTTTCTTTTTGACTGCTTAAATCAAAAAAGCCATCTTTTGTTATTTGAGTTTTTTCTGTTTCTGACTGCCCTGGAAGAGATATCAACTTTTTTCTATGAAGTTCTGGAAGGTCAAGAATATCGATGCTGTCTTTTTTGAACATTTTACTTTTAATGGATAGATTCTATATAAATATGCTCCAACACCTTTAAATAAATGTTTTTGCTTAGACTTTAAAAGATGGATGATAAAATTCACCGGTTAATAGCTACTGTAAGTCCTGAAACTTATTGTCAGAAGTTTAAAGAAGAAAATGATGGAAAGATAGTTGATTTAGTCAAAAAAGTAAGAGAGACGATAAAAGAGAAGGATTATATTAAGGCTTCCGAGCAGGTCAAGACTCTTAAGGCAGGGGACTTGCCTGCATTTAGTTATGATGTTGCAAAAGCTGATGCAATGAATTTATGGGGACTCAAATCTCCTCTGGAAGAACATAAAATAACTTATGATTCTCCTGCTGAAGGTCTTGAACCAATATATTTCTGGCTTCTAGATTTTCTTTCGGGAGGAATATACGATAAAAATGTAGAAAAAATAACAGATAATTTTGTTTCTTCTCCTGGATCTGGACATTTTTCAGAGATGCAAGGAAAGGCTACTCAAATGCAACAAGAGGCTTCCAGAACTTTAGGAAATGTAAATACTGTGTTGAAATCTGTTCTCAATCTCGTTTATGACTTGAAGGAGTTTAAAATTAGACTTAGCCCTTACAAGACTTACCTTGATAAGAATTCAGGCCAGGATGAGAAAAATAGAAAACTACTCTCGTTGAAACAAGTATGGCTTGATAATGTGGATATACGCAAAGGAAGAGGAAGCATAAATGCTCTTTCTTCCGGGGAATTAGATTTTGTAACTTTAAGAGATGCTTTCATGACAATCGTAAATAAAGAGTTGAAAGATGCTAAGGGAAATAAAATTGACCTTAATGATAGGGTGACTAGAATTCTTCAACAAAGAGCAGAAGAATTTTTCTTATGGATTACTGAATCTTATAACTCGTTGAGCCAGAGATATGAAATAGAAAGAAATTATCTTAAGTCTCAAGTAAATATGCTTAAACTTTATGCTAGATGGGTGAGACCTTATCTGAATGCTGCACAAAAACTTGAACAGAGTGTATCAAAAAATGCGGCTCTTGTTACTGCATTTAACACAATGACTCTTGAATTGCAATTGCTTGCTACAAAAAAGTATGAAATTAAAGATGATGCGGAGGCTGGTTTGGTTCCAGACTTTTTCAAAAAAATTAAGACTCGCGAATATTACAAAGTTCTTGTCTTGGAACTTGATTTTAGAAGCATTCCTCAAAGAGTCTCTCAAAGAGGAGACTGGTCTTTTGGAGGAAGAGCAGAAATTAAATTTACAAGTTATGCTCTTAATGAGCAGGAACTTGAAGTGCTAAAGAAGGAGCTTTCTAAGAATGACTTGAATAGCGTTCTTAGCCTTGTAGATGGAGCTACTAAAGAGAGCTTAGACAATATTGAGAAAGATATTACTGCAATAATTGAAGGAAAAGAAGAATCTGAAATAGAAGAAAGAGATAAAACGAAAAAAGAGGAAGAGGAGAAGAAAAAGAAGAAGAGTTCAGATGATTTTGGAGTAGGGGCATTGTTTTCTATTTTTAGGTCAAAAAAGAAAGAGAAAAAAGATGTAGACCTTACTAAGGGTATCGAGCCAGATACAGAATATGAAAAGGTTATTAGGTCTCAAGCAATCTTGAGCTCCAATCAGGCTTGTTTTACTGTGTTTGATACTTACAAGAAAGCACATGGAATGCCATCTCATGCTGATCCATATGATCAGATTTAATAGGAGAATATTTAATATTCATTGTTCTATCTTTTTGTGTCTAAAATAAAAGAAATACGTAAAATAACAAGTTCTATTAAAGAAATTCCTAAGAAAAAAGTTGAATCTCTTGATGATGAATTTTCTGAAGAAGATGAAACGCAACATTTTCTTCCAAGATTTAGGAAGTCTGCTGGAGGCTCTACTTTAGAATCTGAAGACATCAGTCATAATATTGTCCGAGGGGAAAGGGCTAAATCTGGGGAGGATGATGAGAAGGAAATTCATTTTAGACCTTCTTATACTGGGGCTAGTGGTAACCCTTATCAGGGAAGTAATTATACTCCTGTTGGTTCATCAGAATCTGCTACTTCTGCTGGTGGAAAAAATTTGGATAGACCTGATTTAGACAGAGGTAGAACTCTTAGAAGTGAAAATAGTGTGGGTATGCAACAAACAAGAGGAGAGATAAACCCTGAAAGAAGTTATGCTGGAGAAGGTGAGCAGACACAAAGCGATAGAAGAGAAAAAAGAAGAATGATGTAATTCTAGATTTTTTGATTAACATTTATATATCCCATAGACATTTTTATTTAATGCTACCAAAAATAGAATTTAGATATTCTTATATTTACGATGATGTTTATAGACATTCTGTTGAGATTAAGGAGTTTCTCAAGAGAGCAGATAAAAAATATCCTTCTCCTTATGAAATTATTAAATTTCTTGACGGACTTCGGAATGCTTGGAAAAATCAGGGAGAGAGAATATTAAAAACAATAAATAAAGTTTCTGGATTAAAATGGTCTGACAAAACGATGGTCTGCTATGTTGTTGGATTCTGTAGACCAATGTCTGATCCATTGACTATAAAATTTTGCAAAGATATAGATCATACGATTGATATATTGACTCATGAGCTGATACACAATATACAATTGTCTGTTGACAACAAAAAATGGAACAAATGGCTTAAGTATCTGGATTTTAATTATCGGAATGAGTCAAAGACTACAAAAGACCACATACTTCTGAATGCATTTCATACCGAGATATATTTGAAATTATTTGATTCTGAAAGACTTGAGAGAGATATTGAAAATTCGCATATTTCTCCTGACTATCTTAAGTCATGGAAAATAGTTGAAAAAGAAGGACACGAAAAGATAATCAACAAGTTCAAGAAAGTCATCGGCAATTAGTTTATATATTCTAGAATATATTACATAAAGAGGTGAAATGGCTAGTTCAGAAATATTTTATAGTGGTTCGAAGTATCCCTTCGAACAGGCTTACGGAGGATTTACTGGAAGTCGCGCATATCATGCTCCTGTAAGAGATATTGCTTATCCCACTGACCCTTTAACTGCTAACCAACTTAAAAAAGTCTCTGATAAGATAAGCACTGGAACTCAAACTATTGAAGTGTCTGGGCTTGGACTGACTGGAGGAGGACCTATGAAGCATCTTGCATCAATTCCTCGACAACACTGGAAGGAAATAGATAGATTAAGACAGCTTACTGGAGTTGAATTGACTTTTCATGGACCTCTTGTTGAGTCGACTGGATTTTCAAGAGGGAATTGGTCAGAGGACCAAAGAAAAGAAGCAGAGACTCAGATGATGGCTGCTGTTGAACTTGCGCAACAAATGAACTCTGATAAAAAGGATAAGAAGGGTATTGTAATGACTTTCCATTCTAACAATGGACTTCCTGAAGTTGAAAGGAAGGTTGTTTTCAAAAGAAACCCTGATGGTACTATTGCTGAGGGTGGTGAAAAAGTAGTAAGTATGTCTGTCTTTAATGAAAGAACTGGGGAGATAGGAACTCTTCCATTTACTTTAAAAAAAGATTATTATGAGGGCAAAGAAGAAAGCATAAAAGAGAGACTTGATAAATTTAATGAAGAAAGATGGACTAATCAGATAGAATCTGTTTTTGTTAACAGCACCAGAGCAAATAACGAGTTGCTTAAAGCATTATCTATGGAAAAAAAAGTCAAAAAAGAAATGGAAGAAGGGGGTGCTGAATTCGAAGGAGTATTTGATACATACAAGGTTTACAAAGAAAATTATGGGGATTATAAAAAAGGTATTGAGGAACTTGGAAAGGTGCTTCCTAAAACTGCAGAAAATGTAAATGGAATAATGACTGAGGTGCATAATGCTGACTTTTTTGTAAGAGAATCTTTTAACCAAATGAAAGAGCTTTATAATATTGCTTATGCTGATGCAGAGAGAAGATATCAAAAAGGAAATCATGATGAAAAAAAGATTGGTGGGGAGGCATTAAATAAACTGAATAATTATGCTAAAGAATTAAAATCTGCATTCAAATATTATGAACAAAAATCAGATATACTTCAATTAAAGAAAAAAGTTGAAGAGGGGACAAGATTACTTGGCGAGAAAACCGTTAGACCAGAGACTTATAGACCTTTAAGGGACTTTGCAGTTGATAAGGGCTCCGATACTTTTTCAAATGTTGCATTACATGCTTACAAAAATGCTTCAAGTAAGGGACTTGCCCCTGGGATAATAAGCATTGAAAATCCTCCTGCTGGAATGTCTGGATTGACTAGGGCTGAAGAAATTAGAGACCTTGTTATTGCATCAAGAAAGAAATTTGTTCAGAAAGCTGTTGAACAAAAATTAATGTCTAAGGAAAAAGCCATTGCAACTGCCGATAGTATAATTGGAGCTACTTGGGATGTTGGACATATAAACTCAATTCAGAAATGGGGGTACAATAGAAAAGATGTTATTACACAAGCTAAAACAATTTCTGGCTATGTAAAGCATATGCACATTGCAGACAACTTAGGATTTGAAGATGCTGAGCTTCCTGTTGGAATGGGTAATGTTCCTATTGATGAGATTTTAAATGCTCAATGGGGAGAGAATTTTAGGAAAGCAAAGAAGACAATAGAAACAGGAGATTGGTTTTCAAGACAAGGCGGTTTGGGAATGACTAAGACTCCCGTTACTGAATCTCTTTCTGGATTGACTGCTCCAGTTTACTCGATGGGTTCTATGGGGGATGCTGGAGCGGCTTACTGGAATCAGGCAGTACATCCCGACGCAGGATATTTTGGTGGTCTTGGTCCTGTAAATCCTGAGATACATCACTCAATATATGGTGGGGGATTTAGTGGTTTGCCGGCGTATCTTGGTGGAGAAATCCCCGGAAAAGCAACTAATAGTTCTTTCTCTGGTGCACCGTTGGATTAATTTAAATATAGATTATTTGTAATACTTTCATGAAAGACTTTTCAAAAGAGATTCTGGCATATGCTTTAAGCAACTCCCTTGAATATGGGAAAGCAGATGCTGGAAAAGTTTTGCCTAAATTGTTTCAACATGGACTTGACAGAAAAGAGATTCCTCTTGTCATGAAATTAATTAATGAAACTGTTGAAAAAGTTAATTCTTTATCTGATAAAGATAGAAATAATTTGTTTGAGAAAGTTAAAGATATTGTTAAGAAACATGATAGAACTGAAGACTATGAGTTGTCTGAATTGCCTGAATCTCCAGTAGGGAAGAAAATGGTTTTACGACTTGCACCTTTTCCTTCTGGAGCAATGCACATAGGAAATACTAAGACTTACTTACTAAATGCATTATATGCTGAAAAATATAATGCGGATTTATTGCTTGTAATGGATGACACTATTGGAAGTGTAGAAAAACCAATTGTTAAAGAGGCTTACGATTTAATTCCAGATGCTTTCAAATGGCTTGGAGTGAAATACAAAAAAACTTACTATAAATCGGATAGGCTTGAAATTTATTATGAATATGCTGAAAAGTTAATTGAAATGAATAAGGCTTATGTTTGTTATTGCAAGACGGATGTTCTTAGAAAGAATAGATCTGAAGGAGTGGAGTGTTCTTGCAGACAGTATCCAATAGGAATACAGAAAGCTAGATGGAAAGAAATGTTTCTTCCTAAAGTGAAGGAGGGAGAAGCCTCATTAAGACTGAAGACGGATATGCAACATCCTAATCCTGCTTTTCGTGACAGAGTACTATTTAGAATTGCTGATAGACCTCATGTAAGAGTTGGAACAAAATATAGAGTGTGGCCTACATTAGAAATGTGCTGGGCAATAGATGACCATTTACTTGGAATAACTCATATTATTCGTGGAAATGATTTAGTTATTGAAAGCGATATGGAAAAATATATTTGGGATTTATTTAAGTGGAAACATCCCATCCTTATTCATGTAGGGCTTGTAAGACTTGAGGGTGTTGGTGCCAAGATATCTAAATCTAAGGCAAATAAAGAGGTGAAATCTGGAGAGTTTAGTGGATGGGATGATCCTAGAACTTGGAGTGTGCAGTCACTTGCTCGTCGTGGAATGAAACCGGAAGCTATTCGTGAATTTGTGAAGCGTATTGGATTGAATAAACAAGATATTGTAGTTCCTATTGAAGCACTTTATGCAATTAATAGACAAATGATTGATGCTGAAACTCTTAGATATTCATTTGTTGAAAATCCAGTTAAACTAAATATTACACCATCTGAAATGAAAGGGATTGATTCTGTATCTATTCCTGTTCACCCAGATAGACCTGAAGAGACTCGTAACGTTGAAATAAACGAAATATCAATATCGTCTAAGGATTTTGCTAAAAATAAGAATACTGAAGTTAGATTGTTGCATTTGTTTAATGTAAACCTTGGAAATAAAGTTGAAGTTACATCTATAGACAACAAGAAAATTCCCAAGATTAATTGGGTATCTAATGGTGTAGAGACTAGAGTATTAATGCCTGATGGAACTTGGATTCAAGGTCTTGTTGAGTCTGTTGCTACGAAAATAAAAGTTGGAACCGTAATACAGTTTGAGCGTAATTTCTTCTGCAGATTCGATGGAATAAGAGACGGAATAGCAGAATATTGGTATTCTCATCCTTAATTTTTTAATAATTCTAAACCCTTACCATTTATATATTTTACTTTACGTTTTGGCTTTGTGAGGTTTGATAAATTAAATAATGATATTTGCGGAGTATTGGTTCTCGCATTCTTGACATATAATTTATAAACTAGCCCGTACTAACTGTTTTATTGGGTGTGAAAATGTTCAATCAAAGAAAAGGAGTTAGTGAGGTCGTTGCGAATGTGCTTATAGTCCTTCTTGTCATTGTCGGAATAGCGGTCCTATGGTCTGTTGTTAAACCAACTATTGATAAGGGCGCTGCTGGAATAAGAAGTGATTGTTTTACCGTAAGTGTTGAGCCTGTGAGTTGTGTTGTCTCAAGCAGTGGAACAGTTGGAGATTATGATATCGTCGTGAAACGTAATCCTGGAGCTGGGGAGTTTGAGAATGTAGACCTTTTGTTTGAAGATTCTGATGGTGCAACTGAAAGATATACTCCATCTGGTGAGAATATGGTTTCTAGTTCTGGCTCTGAAGGCCTTAGAGAACTTGAAACTACAACTATCGTTGCTAAAGGAATAACAATTGTGCCGGAGGAAGTTAATATAGTCATAACTAGTGGTGGACAATTGTGTCAGATTACTACACAGCCTATTAGTTGCGAGTAATTTTTTTTAGAAACCCTTTTAAAATTAGGATTGTATGTTTGTTGGTGATGACTTATGAGTTGGATAGAGGTTGAGACTAAAATTCCTTTAAAACAAAGCGACTTGAATAGAATTCGCAAGAAGATAAAGGAAATAGCTAAATTTGTAAAGAAAGAAAACAAGAAGGATGACTATTATACTCTTGAGTATTTTCAGTATCCTGAAAAGAGTCTTAGGATAAGGGACAAAGGTTCTATTCGCGAAGTCAATTTTAAAAAAAGAAATAGTTTTTCAAAGGGAGTCTATGCAAAAAAGGAAGTTCAGTTTCAGATATCTGATATAAAAGGATTTTTTGATTTAATTGAAGATTTTGGATTTAGGAGATGGCTACATAAAGAGAAGACGACTGAACTTTATACCACTAAAAATGGAGTCAATATTGAGTTGAATTATGTCAAGAAACTTGGATGGTTTTTGGAGCTTGAGATTTTGTGTCCTCCAAATCATGTTTCTTCTGCACGTAATAAGATAGTTGCTGTGAGAGAAGAGTTAGGATTTAAAGAATCGGATTGTGAACCTAGAGGTTATACTCGGCAGTTATGGGCTTTGAAGAATAAAGGCTGATATATAGAGAACTGCATAGCTTATATTCTATTTATTTTTTCAGTTCTCTATCTGTATAACTGCTCTAAAGCGTGACATATCCAACGCAGTTATCCATCTAGTCAAGGATATTAGTATTTCCTCAGTTTGTTGTAGGATATTTAGAGAAAGATTTGTATCTTTTATAATAGATTAAAGTTGTTTTAAAAGCCCATAAACAATTAATATCTTTAAGGAGTGTGATGGTTAAAATACTACTTACTCATGGTCTTGTATGGGTGAAGGAAATCGTCTTTCTAAGCCGTTTAAGATAAGTATTGGACCAACAATCATAAGAAGATTCCAAGAGTTGAAAGGTGACGGCTGATAATCATCTATTACCTCTTTATTTTCATCATAAAAAACTTGTCTTTCCTTTCTTATCCAATCTCTTATTCCTAATCTAAAATCAAGACCTCTTCCTACACTGGATTCCCATGGCCAAGGTTGAGTAAGCGAATAACCTGTGAGAGATAAATTTGAAATACCAACCCCAGAAGATACATTAGTTTTATCTTTTAAATCTTGTTTCGGTTGTAACAGCAAATCAAACAACGGATCCTGAAGACGCGGTTCACTATCTTCTATAGCGATATGCTCATAAAAAGAGTCTACATCTCTTTGTGATTTTTCTAAGAGCCCTGTAAGAAACCGATGAACAGATATTGTCGGATTATGGTCTTGCATATAGTCTCTAACTGGACCCAAATAAACCCCAGCCAAAGTTACTGCTGTTCCTAATGCAATTAATGATTTAGAAAGACTATTTGACATATCGATTTTTAAAATGGCTCATTAATAAATATTCGTGTTGTGGTCGCATCTATTCAGATATCTTAGGTAAATTGTCCATAAAAATTATGTAATCTTTGTTTGAAAAATTAGTTACACAACCCCTTAGATAATCCCCCATTAGACCTTAGCTCTGAAGAAGTATTAAGAATTAGGCGTAGAATGAATATGCACAGATTTGATTTAGAACAATTACTTATCTCATTAGAAGAAGTTAGTGGAGAAATAAGATCTAAAATTAAGGATTTTAATTCAAAACTAAAAGAACTATTAATAAAATATCCTAATTGATATCTCGTAGGCACATTTAATTCCCCTATCCCTTTGGATTATTTAATGCTTATTCTATGTCTAAACAAGTTATCATTTTTTCGCAGACTTTTCTAAATTAGCTTCTTCTTTCTTTAACTGTTCTTTTAACTTATCTAATTGCTCTATCTGTTTTTCTAACTGATCTTTTGTTAACTTTGGTTCTTGAGACTTCTGGGGAAGTGCGGGCATTTTTTTTATATAATCTAACATTGAAGCCTTTTCCATTTTTAAAACTGTTCTTGATTCATCATCTACATGAGCTTTTAAAATTTCCATTCCTGAAAGAACACAACTTAAAACCCAGAGTTTCTTTCCATCAACCATCTGTATTACTGCAACACATTTTTTTATTGTTTCAGTTATATTTCTGTTCTTCATTTCATCTTCTAAGATTCCCCTTAAGGCATCTAAATCCACTTTTGTTTTTATGTCTAGTTTTTGGGGGACTTTTTCCTTACTCATCATGTCAAGCAAACGGACTTCAACTTCTCCATCTAGATTAAATGCTGCAACTTGTTTCTTTGAGGGAACATAATAGTCTATTTGGTGTATGTTTGTTCCAGTTTCATAATCTAAGACAAAAAAACCAGCCACAACAAAAGATTCTTCATTTTCCTTTCTAAATTTTTTATATATTTGTGAAGACTCTAATTTTTGAACGTATGGTTGAATTTTCATTTTTCCTCTTGATATTCAGTGATTGAATTGAAGATATATAAATATTTAGTTTGAATATTCCAGATTAATTTAAATAGAAAGATTTGGCTTTTCAAAGAGTATGACTGAAGAGCATTATAAAATATTTGAGACATTTGGAATTTTAAGAGATGATTCTGTAAAATATGCAAGAGAACATTATCGATTGAGCCCTGAAGATGCCTATGATTGTCTGCAAGATGCAACTTTATTAGCTATTAGTAGAGGCTTAGATTCTTGGGAAAGTTCTCGCTTAAGAGCATATATTTTTGGTTGTTTCAAGAACAATTGCAGAAATAGGAGAAGAAGAATAGACTTTAGACTTAAAAGACAAGAACAATTGATTTTAACTGCTCGTCAAGAATATTCTCATTTGATAGAATAATTTGATTACTTTCTTTCTTGGATTTCTTCTTTTATTTGCTCTATTAATTTACTTGTCTTGATTCCAAACTTGGGTTTCTCTCCCCTTGAACGCACTGTCAAGGTCTTGCTTTCTTCTTCTTTATCTCCTATTATAATCATGTAATTTATTTTTAACATCTCTGCATCTCTTATTTTTGACTGTAATGTGTCTGAACGAGTGTCTGTGTCTACTCTCAAATTTGGAATTGCTTCTTTTATCTCTTGGGCAAATTTCTCTGTTGCTTTATTATTTCTGTCCGTAAATGAGATTACCCTGACTTGTCTTGGAGAGAGCCATAGTGGAAGAGCTCCATTTGTGTGCTCCAATAAAATCCCTATAAATCTTTCAAGAGAACCATAAATTACTCTGTGAATCATTATGGGTCTTTTTTGAGTATTATCTTTATCTGTAAATTCCAAATCAAATCTTTCGGGCATTGAGAAATCTAATTGTATTGTTGAGACCTGCCAAGTTCTGCCCAAGGAGTCTTTTACATGAAAGTCTATTTTTGGCCCATAGAAAGCTCCATCTCCCTTATTAATTTTGTATTTTAACTTTATTTTATCTAAAGCTTTGGCGAGCATTTTTTCTGCCCTATCCCAAGTTTCATCACTGCCAATTCTTTTTTCTGGCCTCGTTGATAGCTCTACATGGTCAAATTCAAGATTGAACTTTTTGTAGAATTTCTGAATTAGTCTTGCTACTCCAATAATCTCTTCTCCAACTTGATCATCATCTGCACAAAAGATATGCGCATCATCTTGAGTGAATTGAATTACTCGGAATAATCCATTTAGTACTCCAGATAATTCTGTTCTATGAACTGTTCCCATTTCAGCTACTCTTAAGGGCAAATCTTTATACGATTTTGAATTGGCCCTAAAAACAAGCATTCCCCCAGGGCAATTCATTGGTTTTACAAGAAAGGGTCTGTCTTCATAATCTGTTGTAAAATTATTGTCTTTATATTTATCCCAATGACCTGAAACTTTCCACAATTTACTGTCCATTATTTGTGGAGTTTTTATTTCCAAATAATTCTCTTTCTTTTGCTCTTCCCTCCAAAAGTTTACTAGTTCGTTGTAAATTATAAGTCCGTTGCTATGCCAGAAAACCATGCCTGGAGCGACTTCGTTAAATGAGAATAAATCTAGCTTTTGCCCTAAAATTCTATGGTCGTTGTCTTTTAATTTTGAAGTGTCTAATTTTGACCTGCTTATTTGATTCAATAACTTTTTATGGTCTATTACTTCTTCTTTTGAGATTAAATTTGTTTTTAATTCTGTATGACCTTCTGACTTGAATTCCTTGCTTAACTCTGCTAGTGGATGACCTTTGCATTTGAATTCAAATTCCTTGTAATATCCGAAAGGTGCTCTTGTAGTCTTGAATTTTTTACTTAATTGTGATTCTGCTTCTTTTAAAAGTTCTGATGCTATACTTGGTTTTGCCAAATTTGAGGATAGATGTGCATAAGGGTAAAGAACTATTTTGTCTGTTTTTACTTCATTAGCTGTTTTTTCCACTGCCTCAATTAACTGGAAAACTGTCTTTGCAGTGTCTCCAGATTCTATGGATGTTAAGACGACAAGGCATTCCTTTATTTCTTTTTCTTCTTTTTCTTTCTCTGATAGGTCTTCTATGTCTTTAATTGCCTTCTTTAATGCCTTGAATTTTATATAGTCGCAGTGTAATGTGAGTATTTTCATGATTTGTTTATAAGAATTATATATTTAATACTTTTGAGATACCTTATTTTATTTTACCTTGAATAGTAGGCGCCCATTTTGTATTACTACTTATTCGTGACATACATAGAAAGATTTAAAAGGGGAGTTTTACTGATTTTTTTATGAGACTTTATGGCGAAGGAAGAAGAACTGCAGGGATTGCTCAAGTAGCACTTGCTACTGTGCTCTCTACAATTGCTCTTGTAAATTTACCCCAAAAAAGACAAGATTCTGAACCTGCTTTGACCGAACCTGTTTCTATTCAACCAACTTATGAAGAACCTAAACGAGATGTTGTTAAATCAAAGAAACCTTCTGTAAGGTCTGTCTCAGGGTTACTACCTGTTGGAATTGTTTATCCTACAGATATTGTTCCTGCAAATATGTGCTCTAGATATGCTCGTTTAGCTGCTGAAGATATTTTTGGAATACAATACCCTCGTGCTGATGCGTGGGATATTAGAAATGACTTAAGAATAGAAGAGATTTCTGTGAAAAATAAATTAGATTTAGAAAGACTAGAAAATGAAGGGCGTTTAAGACCTGGTATGCTTGTTGGATTTTTTAATCCCAATAGTAAATACAATGGTCAAGCAAGAGATGCTGGTGCTGGATATACACACGTTGCTCTTTATTTGGGTGAAGATGGAGATTTGATATTTGCAGATAAATTTGGCAAGAACACGAGACAGAGAATAACTATTGATGAAATTTTAAGTAATGGAAATCTAGAGCCTAGAGAAGTATTGTTTAACTCAAATTAATTTTTTGTTAATAATGTTTATATATATTAAATAACTCTTACTGCAATGAAATTGAGGTTGGTGTTTTTACTGTTGTTTGCATTTTTACCCTTGGGTTCATCAAGCATATTTATTGAATCTTTAAATCCTATTTATAATTATGGAGACCAACTTAGTGTTCAGACTACCATTATCTCTTCTTCTTCTACAGGTGCCCATTATATTGTTGATTTGGAATGTGGTACTACTTTTAGTTCAAATATATTCAACAGTTTTTTTAATCTTCAGCCCAATATTGAAAGACCAGTTCTTGTAACTACGGAGCTTTTAGATCCATTAATGTACAATATAACTGAACCTTGTGTCTTGGTTGCTACTTACGGAAATGAAGAAGTTAGGAGCAGTTCTTTTTTACTTTCTAACAAAATAACTGTAGATGCGGAATTTGAACTTGATACCCTTAATCCTGGAAATTATCTTCGAGTAAGTGGAACTGCTGTTAAAGAGAGCGGTGTTCCAGTTAATGGTTTTGCTGAGATTTTTATACCTTCTTTGAACTTGTATAAATCCTCCATTGTTTCTCAAGGAATATTTAATGCTATTATTTTACTTCCATCAGATTCTAAATCTGGAGAGCATGAGGTTAGGATAGATATACATAATACAGACTATAACTCTAGAAAAATAAATTTTGGAGCTTACTCTGATAAATTTGAGGTTAATCAAATACTTAAGAGTGTAACTATCTTTATTGATAATGATAACCCTTTGCCAGATTCCGAATTTGTTTTTAGAGTTGACGCAGTAGATCAGGCAGGAGAGCCAATTATCAGAGAAGCAAGTCTTGTGGTAAATAAGCCTCAGGGAGTTCCTTTTATTCAGAAAGTTGTTAACTCCGGGGAAGACCAGAAAATAATTTTCTTCCTTAATGATACTCCAGGTTACTGGAGTATTGAAGCTACCATTGATGAGTTGTCTAGCAGAAAACTCTTTTACCTTGTTGAAGTTAGTACAATACAGACAAGTTTAATAAATAATACTCTTATTGTCACTAATGTTGGAAATGCATTGTATGATGGACCTTTAGAGATTACTATAGGTTCTTATATTGAGGTCAAGCAGATTAGATTAAATTCTGGAGAGACTCAAAAGTTTACTTTGAGGGCTCCTGATGGAGATTATTCCATATCTGTTCTTGAATCTGGAGAGAGTAAACCCCTTGGAAGT
Organism: Nanobdellota archaeon; assembly: GCA_038045445.1. Lineage (GTDB taxonomy): Archaea > Nanobdellota > Nanobdellia > Pacearchaeales > GW2011-AR1 > SICU01. The sequence continues at coordinate 11,034 of JBBSYC010000029.1, read as the reverse complement.
GCTTTTTTGACTGGGAACGCTGTTAAGGTTACTGATTTTAGAGAAGATGTCTTAAACACATTTACAGACCCTTTGATATGGTGGCTCGCAGTTATACTTCTTGTATTGGTTATAGTGCTTGTTAGAGTTAAATTGAAGATGCAAAAGAATCTTCCTAAACCTTCTAATTACGGTAATGTGACAAATTTGCCTTTGAAGGCAAGTCCTGTTTTCGAAAATAAACCTTTCTCTGAAGTCTCAAAGAAACAGGATTCTAAGTTTGATATGTCTTGGTTTAATAAGCATTCTTCTGAAGGTGTGGCTAGTTCGAAGCCTGAAGTTACAAAGGTTAGTCCAACCGTGCTTTTTGATTCTCAAAATCAAGGCATAAGGGAAAGAGCTGTTGCTATTGCATTATATATGAGTTCTAACTCTCCGTCTGCAACTGAAACACTTAATAGATCATTATCAATGGCGCAAGAAGTTGGTGCTAAAGTATATGTTGATGGCGAATATAAAATAATATTGTTCTCTCCAAGGCTTACAAAAATTCAGGAAAATGAGATTTCTGCAGTTAATCTTGGAAGACGTATGCAAGCGTTGTTATTAGAACACATTAAATTGCATAATGACTGGGTAAAATTTGGATTAGGGGTTGCTGATGGTGAGATAATAAGTGAAATTGAGAATGGAAAGTTCCATTTCACTAGCACTGGTAACTTGATTAGCTATTCAAAAAAGATTGCATTTCTGTCTAATTCCAAACTATTAGTTTCTGAGTCGGTAAGAAGAAAAGTTATAAGCACCGTTAAAACTGAAAAGACTGCTTATCCTGGAATTTGGGAAGTTGTTAAGGTAGTTGATCATTTTCAAAGCAGGGAATTTATTAAAAGATTTTCAGATAGAAATAAGCAATGAGCTCCTTATTTAAAAGAGTTACTTTAGATAAAGAATACTCTGGGATAAAACTTATTGTTTTTGATTTTGATGGCACGCTTGCTGACACTAGAGAACTGCTCTTAAGAATCATTAAAAAACATCTCTTCACATTTGAGATATATCTAACTAAAGATTTACTAAGATTCTTTGGAAACACTCCTTTAGAAAATTATCTTACTCTTACTGGTTTACCCTCCGACATTGTGAGAAACGTTTCCGATGCGATAATAGAAGATTTTACCAAAGAACATCATAAAATAAAACCTTGCAAAAATCTCTTGTCTGTTAAAAAAATTGAGTTGAAAAAGGTAATCGTTTCAAATAATGTTACCTCTTTTATAAAAAAGTCTCTTGAATTTTTGAGAGTTAAATTTTTTGATGAGGTTTATGGTGCAGACAAGTTCAATAATAAAATATCTATGATAAAAAGGCTTGCTAAGAAATATTCTTTATCTCCTTCTGAAATAGTTTATGTTGGCGACAAAGATATAGATGCTGATGTTTCTAGAGGTGTTGGGTGTTACGGAGTCATTATTTCTAGAAAAAGTTCATGGTCTAAAAGAAGGGATATTCTAAAAAAGAGACCGGACTACATAATATCTGATTTAGGAAAACTTTCTTATATCCTCGACCAAATCGACTCTAAACAATTGTCCACTGTCTAAAAAATACCCTTCATAGCCCACTTTTGCTCTAAATAGATTTTTTACATAGGGCACAACTCTGTGAAACCCCATTCTTTGGGCTGTTTTTATCATGAAAGCTTTTAGGCAGTTTGGAGGGACTCTTCCGCAATCAGGCAGGACATTTCTTTCTATGAATTTTTCAACTTCTGCTTTTAGGATTACTGGGAGATTTGACCGTCTAATTATTCGAACACAGCTTTGCCTGGCTATTTGATTTCCTGAGATTCCATCGATTGAATTGTTAATAGTGCCGCTCATTTTATGACAAAGTTTAGAGAATTTAAGACGGCACTTAATTGAGGCCGAAGAACTTAATCTTAATAGACTTCCAGCTAGTATTTTTTACAAATTTACTAGTTGTAAATCCATTCATATCTCTTCTTAATTTGTTTAGTTTATAAGATTTTCTATGATTTATTGCTATGAATTAAAAGAACCTTTTACATCCTTTCTAATCTTGATATTCTATCATCAATATCTGGATGTGTTGAAAATAAGTTTCTGAACTTTTTCTTGTAGGGGTCTGATATAAATAAAGGTGCTACTGCTTTTGGAAATTTATGCTTGTCTTCTTTGTTTGTTTGTTCGTGCTTTATTTTCTTTAATGCACTCGATAATCCTGGAGGATATCTTGTTAATTTAACTCCTGTTGCATCTGCTGCAAATTCTCTTTTTCTTGATATTGCCAGAGAGACTAGATTTGAAAGCAATGGTGCGATAATAGAAAGAGCTATTCCTACAATTATTAATATTGCTCCAGATTTTCCATCGCGCCCCCTATTTCCTCCTGAAAACCATAGGCTTCTAAGAAAGAATTCTGCAATGATTGAAATCATTCCTATGGCTATTGCGGTGAAAGTCATGAATCTTATGTCGTAGTTTGCTATATGTGACATTTCATGAGCGATTACTCCTTCTAACTCTTGTTTGCTTAATTTTTCAATGGCTCCAGATGTTACGCATACGACTGAATTTTGAGGGTTTCTGCCTGATGCAAACGCATTTATCTGATTTGATTCCATAACATATAACTTGGGTATTGGGAGACCTGAAGCTAAAGCCATGTTCTCTGCTGCTTCGACAAAATTTCTATGATGAACTCTTGAGGCAGGTCTTGCATTTACAGATGCCAAAGCTATCTTGTCCGCATTATAATAGCTAATTAAAGTGTAAGATAAGGAAAATATTATTGATATAACCATTATAAGAAAGAAATATGATGGGTCTAATATTCTTGCTATTACATAACCCAATATTATAAGAATTAAAACTATTGAAATCATTAATAAAAATGATTTTATTTTGTTATTCTGTATTTCTTTGTGAAACGAAATTCTTTCGGACATTTTTATAAAGATATTGTAGAATATATAAGTTTTTACTATCCTATTTCTGATAGGACTTCATCTATTTCATCGAGGACTGCATTGTCTGTATCTATAACTCTTCCTTCTTCAGATATTTGAGAAGTATCCTTTTCTTCGTTTAAAGAATTTATATTTTCAGTATCCGACGAAAGAAACCATGCTAATCCTCCTACTAGGACTATTGCGACTATAAGCCAGATTATTATTTTCATTGTTGTTCTCTTTTAGGTTTTACTATTTCTCTGTATTCTTTCTTGAATTCCTGCATTTTTAATACAATTTCAGATCTTTTTTCTTTTGCAAGAATCATTCTCTTTATGTCTACTATTTTTTGTATTAGACTAGATGCCTGTTCTGAAGAGATATTTCCATTTTCATGCATATTCTCTATTCTTTCTTGAAGGTCATACAAAAGTAAAACAACATAGTTTCTTTTTGATTCGTCTGGTGTGGCTCTAAATGTCCCGCCTTTGTTGATATTGACTCCTGATTCTTGGAGAAAACATTTCTTCTTTGTGATTGCATCTGCTTGTTCATAACATCTTGCAGAAACATTGTAGAGTCTTTCACAAGCCATTTTTGTCGCATTTGAATCACTTCTGCAAGCTTCTTCAACTGAACGACTCTTTTCTTCTCTTGCTACTTCTTTATTTTCAAGTCTGCATTTGATTCTTTCTTTTAAAGTGCTTTTGTCTTCGCATGTTTTTACATTATTATTTATTGAATAACTACCCACGCATACAGAATTTACACATCCGCATGAAGTAGGACCATCTCTCACAGGACAACCCAATAAAGGAGAACACCCTTGTTCTGTAGGCGCTTGCTCATTAACGTTTTGACAGACTTTTAAATCTCCACAACATCCATAACTGGGTCTTAAAATACAATCACTATTTGTTTCACAAACATTGTTTGCATTATTTTGAGCATTAGCTGTTGAAGACCCTGCAACTAGGACAAATGCAGACATTAATAGTAAAGAGATTGCTGAAATTACGAACCCTTTTTTTATCATCATCGTTATTATCTTTTTTAGATATTTAAGCTTTTAGAATTAGTTGTTTAACTTTCTTTTGAATATATGATTTCCTTTGTTTTCTCAATTAACTCTTGACATACTAGTATTAATTCATCTATTTTCTCTTTTTCAACAGACACTTTTGCACTGTAAGTATATTCTTCCCTCATATCTATTATGCTCGTGTATTCTTGTTCTTTCTGCTCATCTTTATACCTCATCATTTCTACGAATTTTTGGTCTAAGTTTATTTTGTTCTGCTCTTTCAGATATTCCATTAAACTTATTGTGCAGGTCTGATTTGCCGACTCGTATCCAAATTTCATTGCAATTGAAAGAAAACATTGATAGATTGAATAAAAAATAGATTCAATTACTTTGTAGCCATATCTGCTTGAATCTAAAGAAACTGCAAATTGAAGATTTTCTTCTGCTTTCTTTAAATGGTTTTGTGATTGCTGAACATTAGGATTTGATTTTATTAAACCGCGATGTTTTAGTCTTTTATTTAATCTTGCACATTCTTCTATTTCTTTTTTAGCCTTGCTTAAGCACCATTCTACATGTTTAGATGATTGTGACATTTTTCATTGCCTCAATTATTTTGTCTTGTCCATGCAACACATATCCTGTTTTTATAGCATCTATTATTGCAGGATTCTTCTTTAGGTTCTCTTTTAAGTCATCTATTGTTTGAGGAATTTCATGTATTTTCTTTAACAAAACTTTATTTTTTGAGTAAATGAAGCCAGATATGTTTTTATGATTCTTTCTTTCATAAACTAAGATTATATCTATATCGTTTGCATGTTGAGGATTCTTTATAATTGAGCCAAAAATTATTATTGCTTCAGCATCTTTGAAAACTTCTTTAAATTCGTCAATCCACCTTTGAGCTTTATCTCTTGATTCTTTAATTAATAATGTTTCGATAATCTTTCTTACATATATGTCTTCGAGGTTTATTTTATAGAAAGTGGCCTTGCCTAGTTTTCTGCTTATGACTAAATGCTCTTTTTCTAAGTTTTTTAATATTTTTAGAGCGCCCCTTGCACTGATATTGACCTCTTTAGAAATCGAATTTGCATTATACGCCTTGCTAAAATCTTTAAATATTTTGAGCAATATTTCGCTTTCTTTGATTGTAAGACTTGCCATATTATAGGAACTATTTGTTCTAATATAGGAACTAATTGTTCATATTTAAATCTTTTGCTTTCAAAATTTCTCTTAAGATTATTAATATTTAGAAGCTTACTTTAGGAACTACTCTTTCTTCTGCTTCTATCTTTAGGAATTGTTTTTCCTTTCTGCCGTATATTGATGCAAATATCTTTCCAGGGAATGTTGTGCAGGCATTGTTATAAGACAATATTCCGTCGTTGTAGAATTGCCTTGAGTAGGCTATTTTGTCTTCTATAGATGTTAACTCTTGTTGAAGTTGCATGAATGTCTCACTTGCTCTTAATTGAGGATAGTTTTCAGCTATTGCAAAAATGGACTTAAGAGCAGACTCTAACTGATTTCCTGCCTTTACTTTGCTCTCAAAGGATTGTGCTCCTAAAAGTGCTTTGCGGGCGTTCGTAACTTCTGTTATTACTGACTTTTCATGCTTCATGTAGCCTTTAACCGATGAAAGAAGATTTGGAACTAAGTCTGAACGTTTTTTTAACTGGACATCTATTTGTGAAAGAGAATTATCTATCTGGTTACTTAAAGATACTAAGCGATTATAGTAATATATAAACATAATTAAGATAATTACAGCTATTCCAATTAAAATCCATTCAAACATGTGATTTTGTAGTTTGGGGTTATTATAAATCTTTTTATATCCGTTCTTGCTTTGTTATTCATGGATCAGTATATGAAAACAGTTTTGACTTTTGTGGCATTGGTCTTTTTGATTTCAGGATTGTATTTCTTTAGTGGTTGGTTTTCAAAAACAACTGGATATGCTCTTGGAGAAAATGAGAAACTTAATCTGGCCGCTTGTCTTAATAATAAGGGTGTAATTTTTTATACTTCTGAGACTTGTCCTGATTGTGAGAAACAACTAGAGATATTTGGTAAGGGCGCTTCTTCTTTGCTTAACATTGCAGTTTGTAAATCTGTTGAAGAGTGTCCTGAAGGAGGGGTTCCAGCATGGAAAATAGGTTCTCAAACACATTATGGGATAAAATATTTAGATGAACTAATTTCTATTTCTGGATGTAGTGTTGAGGTAAGTATAAAGCGTCCTTGATAACTAATTTCTAAGCATATTTAATGGCTCATTATAAGGATCAAAAAATCAATGCACCACCACACCTTAAAAACTTCAACTTGAAAAGTTGAATGGATTAGAAAATAGCAATTTTCTAAAGATGTGGTTTCATCAAAAACTTTGTTTTTGAATGTGCTCAAAAATCAAAGATTTTTGACATAGGGAGACACTTGTGACATAAGAAGGTCACCATCTTATATTTGACAGATTTTGTTTATTCTGTCCAGATATCAAAAAAAGAATAGTTGATTTTGTTTTGTTTTAAAAAGTCCATTACTTTTTGACTATTTTCTATATTTACTATGAATGCCCCCCTACCAATTTTTTTATCAATTAACCCTAATGACATGTAAGTTTTATCTCCTACTTTCTGCTTATATCCGTATAACTTCCTCCATATCATTATTTTAGTTTTTCTGTTTATTTTTTGAGTGTTTAATATGAAAAGTCTTTTTTGTTTTAGTTTATCTGGCTGGCTTTGGAAATGACCGTATAAGACGATCCCATCTGATATTATGCTTGCTTCTAGTTCTTTCCACTCTTTTAATCTACCTATCTTTAAAGAAAATTCGTTTTTAATACCTGAAATTTTAAATTTTTTATATTCATCTGTTTTTTTGTACAAGTCTAAGATGTTTCTTATTGCGCTTTCATTATTTTTATTTGTATCAATAAATAAGTCTATGTCTGACTCTTTATCAAAAGTATTATTTGCAACTGAGCCAAACAGTATTATGTTATCTATTGCTAACCTGTCTACTAGAAATGAGGCAAGACTCATAGAATAAGAGATTAGTTTATTTTTATCCATTTTTCAACTGCTCCTCTAATTTATTAAAAAGCTCGAGTGCTTCATTTATTTTATCTTCTGTCTTTGGGGCGCCATAAGTTAAGTCCTCGCACAAAAGTTCAAGTTTGTTATCTGACCGCATATTTCTTCTTTTCTTTCAAATTCTGGGAGATTTTCATTGACTTTTTCTGATTTGAACCATCGATGGTTAATTTTCATCCCCGTACTTATTAGGTTTCTTTTTATAAGATATATTGATAATAAATCTATGATTGCTCTTGAAGCATGAAGCCCTATGACTCTTTGAGAGTTTTTGATACCCTTTACTTTTACTGCCCAATCAAATATGGTTTCTTTGTGCTCCTTGAATGATTCGATATGATTTTCTATTTTCATATATTATTACATGTGACTTAGTATATAAACTTTATGTTACTTAGTCCTATATGTAATTTAGTCACATAATGTTATGTGACTCTGTAACTTAAACATTAAACATTTAAGACCAGCTCAATGGGACAGTGATCACTTCCATTTATAGAGTTCAAAATATCTGCAGAAATTATTTTGCTTTTTAGAGAGTTTGATAAACAGAAGTAATCTATTCTCCATCCTATGTTTTTTTCTCTTGCATTGTGCATATAGCTCCACCAAGTATAATTATCTTTTTTATCTGGATGAATTAATCTGAATGAGTCTATAAAACCATTATCTATATATCTATCAAAACTTGCTCTCTCTTCTGGTGTAAATCCTGCGTTCTTTATGTTATCTTTTGGTCTGGCAATATCTATCTCCTTATGAGCTACATTTAAATCTCCGCAGAAAATAAGTGGTTTTTTTGACTCAAGGTTTTTAAGAAGTTTGAGAAATTTATTATCCCACTCAAGTCTGTGGCTTAACCTTGCTAAGCCTCTTTGTGAATTTGGAGTATACACATTTATCAGGTAAAACTCGTTAAATTCTGCAATTATTACTCTTCCTTCATCGTCTCCTAGGACTTCTTTTCCAAGCTTGACTGATAGGGGTTTTATTTTGCTAAATATTGCAGTACCAGAGTAACCTTTTCTATCTGCTGGATTCCATATGTGAAATTGATAGTCTAATAGAATTTTATCAACTTGGTCTGGATGTGCTTTTATTTCTTGTACGCATAAGATATCTGGATTTTCTTTTTCTATAAATTTTAAAAAACCTTTTCCAAGAATTGAGCGTATTCCATTTACATTCCAAGAGATTAGTTTCATTTCAGATGAAGAAATGTTTAGTATAAAAATTATTCTTATTAACTTCGAGGGGACCCGTAAGTTCTGTCCATAAGGTCTAATGCTTCTCGATAAGCAGAGGATTGGAAACTTATATCTGCCAGGTCATCTGAATGTAAGTCTCTTCTTTCTCTTTTTTTAAAAGCTTCAATACCCGCTTTTATTAGGCCATACTTGTCTTCAAGAATTTTACGAACTTCGTCTATTGCCCTTGTAGAATTTTCTCCAATCAAATCTCCAAAAGTAACCTCTTGAAGTCTAAATCTTCTATTGCCAAGACCCAAAGTTCCATCATCAACTTGCACTGGTTTGTAACCTATAACTATACCCTCTATTGAAGAAAAATCTGCCATTTTTACAAGCTGACTTAATAATTTATAAAGATTAGTGCATTTTATTAATGATGATTAGAGAATTATATTTTGATAGCAATTCTACAACTAGAGTTCATCCTGAAGTTGTTAGGGTAATGAATGATGTTATGCTCAAGGATTATGGAAATCCAAGTTCTTTACATGCTCTTGGAGATGAAACAATGAAAATAGGAAATCTAACCCCTCATGAAATTTTAAGGAATAAAAAGGACTAAGTCAAAAAGAGATTAGAAAGAATATCCATTTAGAACAGTTCATAGAGCCATGAATGGAGGGCATACAAGATTAACTACTGTTTACAAAGTGTTTGTGCAATAAGTTTTCGTATTTATGGAAAATTGCCAAATAAATGAATAATCACAGCAGTTTCTTCAACTCAAACACAAATTGCTTTGCCCTTTCTAACGAAATTAAAGCTTTTGATTTCTTTATCCTCTCGTCCATTTGGTATTGAAATTTTGAGCGTTTTTCTCTTTCAAAATCCAAGGATTCTAATAAAGAATCTGCTTTTGATGCCATGAGTTCGAGAGCATCTTCTTTAACGTTTTCATATTCCTCAATAAGTTCTTTCTTTAATTTATTTCTTGCAAAGACAATCAGAGCATCTGCTGTTACTTTATGGCTTATTTTTTCTCCTACCTTATATCCAATTTTAAGTAAGACTGCATTTGAAATGTAATACATTGCATAATAAGATGAAACAATTATCCACAAATAAGGTTGATATGTTTGGGTTTCCAAAGATAATAGTTTCTGGGCAGTTTCTAATGATATGTCGCTGTTTTCAACATACATCTCTTTGGCCGTCTCATTAGTTTGTTTCTTTAACATTCCTTCAGTCAAGTATTGCTTTACATTTGATTCGGCTTCTTTTATTCTTTTGTCACTAAGCATTTTTTAACCTGTAATAGTTTTCTATACCATACAAGATTATATAATTTTCCATTGCTTCCTTAACAACATTTGATTTTTTAGAATCTTTCATTCTTATAAATTCTTCTTCTGTAAAAATCAAGGCATGAGTTTTTAAGGGCAATAGTGAAAGAATACTTGATATTTTTTCTTCAAATCCAGACTCATTTGAAATAAATAGAATATCAATATCAGATGATTTTGTCGTTTTACCTTTGGCATATGAGCCAAAAATAAGAAAAATAAAAAAACTTGATTTCGCCTTGCCCATAATTTCATTGTACAATTGTTTTAAATCTTTATTTTTAAGCAGATTATTTTTTCGTTTATTTTCAGCCTCGTAAATCTCTAAACTGTAATATAAATTATTCAATTCGCATAATCTACTTTTACCGATTTTTTTAGAGGTGAGAATATCCCTTTCTAATAATCGCTGTGTTGCTGTATGGACTATTTTGTAATCCGATTTAATTCTTTTAGAAATCTCTCTAATAGTTTTAGGTTCTTTCTCTTCAATAAACAGGCTAATTATCTTTTTCTCAGTTTCCATTATGTACACTAATACATAATATTATGTATATAAATCTTTTTATTTCTGTAATTGAATAAACCCAAAAACCTTCATCAGTTAACTAAGAACAAATTATAAATTGCATTTAATCTGTGTTATGTGTTTTTTTGTGGAAGCAAAACCAAAAGTTTATATTCGAATAAAATAATAAACTTTTGAGTTAAATTTCCTCTGAGATAAAATATGAAAATTGAAATCACCATTGAAGAATTTTTTGGAGATGAACTTGCTAAAGATATTGTCAGCTACTTAAGAAAAAACAAATTGAAAGAGTAATTTATCTCTAAAAAAATATTATTATTCTTAAAAAAAGAATGTTTATTTTACGCTGTTTTATGTGCTGGCTCCAAAAGTGTCCCTGAGAGTTAAGGTTCTTTCTCGGCTGATTTTGTAGCGTAGTTCTTGAATAGTAACTTTAAAGAGGTGAAATAACCGAAAAGTTTATAACTGAAAGATTTATTCTAAATATATGGAAACTACAGAAAATTATAGAAGAAGTTACACAGAAGGATTCGTAGCCGGCAATAGATTTGCAAGTTTAGTTGGTTGTGTTACTCTTCTAGGATTGTCAAGCATCTTGGGAATCATTTATCGAATCAACGTCGAAGATGCTGTAAGAAGAGAGAGAATTTCTGCATCAGAATTTACTGCAAGGCTTTGTAACTATAATGGTGGAAACGAAATGCTAAAATCTACTGCAAGATTTGAATAAATCTTTCTAAATAAATTTTTTCAGCAACTTTGTTAAAATTTTGTTAGGCGAAGTTACAAAGTAATTTGGGAATTTTTCTTTTATGATTTTATGGAAGATTGTAGTATCCTAATATTCTTGCATGGGGTACTAACCCTATAATTTCGTGTACT
>JBBSYC010000028.1:0-34862 GCA_038045445.1 Nanobdellota archaeon | reverse complement strand
AATTATTTCTTTTTTGGGGCAGTATAAACTTTCTGAACTGCAAATGACTTGTAAAATACTTTGCTCTTTTTAATAAGTAATAAGATATATAAAGCCTTATCTATTGTATAAAATATGGAAAATGAAGTAATAATACAAAAGCCATTTTACGATAAACTCCTAAAAAGTATGGATACTAAAGTAATTGAAGCAAGTAGGTTTCATAAAAACAGTTGGCGTTATGATTGGAGTAAATTTCCAAAAGAGGAGAAACCATTTTTGAAGAAGTATTTAGCAGATTATGAGCTAGGGGAAATATGCGGGAGGGCTTTTAATAATAAAAACAGAGAAGCCTTAGCAGGATATACTTTAGTTCTTAAAACAGCATTAGAATTTTTAGGCAAACCTATTTCCAAAGTAAAGGTAGAGGAAATTAAGAATTTTGCGTCGCAAGTTAATTTGGGTAAGATTTCAAAGGGTGAGGAGAAAAGGTATCAACTCAAAAGGCTACTATCCTCTTATATTAAATGGAGATTGAAAAATAATGTAAAATCTATTATTTTAACCAAGTCGCTAGACGCTAATGTTGAACGTAAGGAAAAGGACGTTGTTACAATAAGCGAAGAAGAAGTTGATAAAATCTATAAAAAATGTGCTAATGCTGAGGAAAGATATTTAATTGCAGTATTATTTTCAAGTGGCGCAAGAATACAGGAATTTATGAATATTAGGTTTAGTGATATTGCTTTTCCAAAAGAAAAAGAAAACTTTTGTAAGATGACTATAAGAAATGAGACGAGTAAAACAAAGGGGAGAACTATTCCTTTATTTTATAAAAACGTATTTGAAGCGATACAGGAATTTGTTGAGGAAAGGAAGAAAGGATTTGTAAAAAGGAAAAGGGGATTTGTTGTTGAAGGGGAAGATGACTTGGTTTGGATTACTGGTTATGCTTCGTCGTGGAATATGTTACAAAGAATTGAGAAAAGAGCTAACCTCACAACACCGTTGCATTTCCATTTATTTAGGCATAGTTGTGCTAATTGGTTGAGGGAAAGATTATCGGACTCACAGATGGACAACTTTTTTGGTTGGAGGTATGGTAGTGGAATGAAGGCGAGGTATGGTGGCAGGAATGCTATGGAATTTAAAGATGTAACGGAGAAAGTAACAAACACAGAGTTAGGTGAGATAAAAATCAAATTAGAAAAACAAAACTATGATTTGAAGATGCGAATGGAACAAATGGAATTGAAATTCCAAACAGCGTTGGAGTGGGTGAATAAAAAACCAAGTAAAAGAAGTATGAAAATTATCAAAAAGGGTGAGGTTATTGAAACCGAAAAAAAAATAATTAGTATTGATGAGAAAGCTGGTACATTTACTGTTGATGAGGTTCCAATTATAGCAGATGAAAACTATATTGAGACATATGAAGATTTAAGCGAACACTTCAAATCAAAGAATATATAAACTCTTATCGACGATAAATACTATGGTTATCGACGATAAAACAAGACTTAAAAGCATTATATTGTTCCTAAAAGAATCGGCTGTTAATGGGGCTCTAAACGTGTCGGACGACGTGATTTTTACACGTTCACACTCTCAATATATTTCCGAATTGATAGAACAATCTAAAAATCCTAAAAAAACTATAACCAATAAAATTGAAGAAGTAGTATTAGCAACCGATAAACAAAAATCTTATATGGATAAACTAAAAATAAAATATCCTCAAAATATAACTAAAAAAGAAGCAATTGAATTATTAAAAGAGGCGACGAGTTGAAATGAAACAAAAAACAAATACACAATACGGAGAACATAAACTATGTTAGACTTATCACAGTTTTCAGGAACAGAACAATACCATAAATTCTGTTTATTTTCTAAAAAGGTTTGCACTGATGGGGTTATGCACTTATTTCAAGAAGGAAAATGTTTTTGGTTAGGCGATATTATCGCAAGTTACCAACCAAAATTAGACAATGAACCTTTCCAAGTTTGGACTTTGAAAAAAGAAGAAGTAAACGACAAATGGCTCGTAAAATGTGAAGATGGAAACGGAAATATATTAATAACTCAAATAATAGAATATTCAGATTTTGAAGAGCAAACAGGATTAAATAAAATTGAGATATGGGTTGAAGGAGATGTTTTACTTCTTCCAGGAGAACACTAATGACTAAATGTAGTATTTGTGGGGATTTGATAGAAGAAAAATATGGAAATAATGCACAACCTGTGAATGATGGTATATGTTGTGACAAGTGTAATATTGAAGTAGTTATTCCTGCGAGATTAAAAAAACATGAACATGAATGGAAAGAACTAGACGTTAAGGATATGTGGAAATGTTCGGCTTGTGGGAAGACTACATTTGAAATAAAGTCAGATAGAGAAATAATTAAAAAGCAAAGGGTTAATTGGACTAAGAGAGAAAAAGAGGAAAAATGAAAATAATATCATTGTTTTGTGGAGCAGGAGGAATGGATTTAGGATTTATTAAAGCAGGACATGAAATTGTCTGGGCAAATGATAACGACCGGGATAGTTGTAAAACATATGAAAGAAATTTAGGACATAAAGCTATATGTGAAGATATTGCTAAGGTATCATCAAAAGAAATTCCAGATGGAGATGTTGTAATTGGAGGATTCCCATGTCAAGGATTTTCAATTGCAAACCCTTATAGAAAATCAGATGATAAGAGAAATGAGCTGTATCTTCAACTATTAAGGGTGATAAAGGACAAAAAGCCAAAATACTTTGTTGGCGAAAATGTAACTGGATTATGCTCAATAGGGGGTTACGAAACAAAAGAGGATAAGAAAAAAGGATTAGGGAAAGTTCTAAAGATAATAGTAAAAGATTTTGAAGAAGCTGGATATCGTGTTGAATGGAAAATACTTAACTCTGCGAATTTTGGAGTCCCTCAGGCTAGAAGAAGAGTATTAATTTTAGGAACGCGAAATGATATGGAAAAAAAACTTAAGCACCCCGAACCAATGTTTGCTAAAGAAAATTGGATAACCGTAGGAGAGGCACTAAAAGGATTACCTTTAAATTATTCTGCTGAAATACCCAATCATCAAGGAACAGCCCATAAAGTTAAAATTAATGGACATTTAGGAAATAGAGCAACGAACCCTAATAAGCCATCGCCCACTATTGTAGGAAGAGGAGGAGGAACAGGAGGACCGGTTATAATTCCACACCCAAGTGGAGAAAGAAGAATGACTGTGAGGGAAACAGCAAGACTGCAAAGTTTTCCAGACGATTTTATTTTTGAAGGGGCGATTTCATCTCAATATAGGCAGATAGGAAATGCGGTTCCGTGGCCGTTAGCGTATAATGTAGCTAAGATGTTACCATCTAATTAAATTTTTTCTTTAACTCTTCATAGATTTTTCTTTGATGCTCTTCGCTGAGTTTTAGTACTTTTTGTTCATGGCTTAATATTTCTAAATCTTTATTCTTTGCTCCCTCATTGCACACATTACACATAGTAATAAAATCGTCCTTTGTTAAGAGTTCATCTTCGTCCATATCTTCAATATTCTCAACACGGACAATCTCTTTCCCGTTTTCTCTTTTGTGAGCAATGATATGCCCTACGTGGAGTTTTATTTTATGCCCTGCTTTGAACGGGTCGTCATCTTGGGGGGTTCTACCACAAAACTGACATTGACTGCCATCTCTAGTAAAAACTTCATAAGCTATCCTCTTATTAACTCCTCTAGCTCTAATCTTCTCCGGATTAGGATTTGGACTAAGCAAAATCCATTCATCAACCTTTAATTTAGCTCCAAGCGGATTTATGTCTTTCCAGTTTATTATTTCATAACCAGCTTCATCTCTCAACTCAAAAACTCTTCTCATGTTATGGTTAATTGTATCTCCATCCTTGCCAGGTATTCTTGCCAATTCTTTTGCAGTTACTATTTTACCTAAATTTTGCTGAAACCAAGTTAATGCTCTTCTTATATATGCTAAACCTTTAGTTTTCTTGAGAAAGAATGCAAATTCTTGTTCTCGTTGCTTTGTTCTTGGCTCACTCATGAAAAAATCAAGGCATTTAGGCGTTTAAATCTTTCTAAACTGCAATAAAAATCCAACAACCACATACAAAGCACCTATAATATCCCACATATATTTAGGCGGAATAGCTCCCTCTACTGACCTTACATATTTCCATTTTACCTTCCATTTTACCTCGCCTGTTTCTGGATTAGTTATTCTAAGAAAAGGACGCCAACCACTCCAATAATAACACTCATACCACTTCTTGCTAAGGTCTTTGTTATACCAACTACCAAAAAAAGTAGCTCCAAACATTATAAGAAAACCTATAAAATTCATAAGTAGTCCTATTTCCATACTTCACCAGTTATTTGTAAATATTTAAGTTATTTCTTCCACCAAAAGAAACCAGCTTTAGCTTTTAATCGTTCTACTTTACCTCTATCTTCTAAATCTCTCAAAACACGATGAAGTAAGTGCCAATTAATCACAGTCTTAGTGCGAGATTCAACTTCTTTTAAGATTTCATTTGTACTTTTTATTGCTTCTTTAGACAATACTTCAAGCACATCTTTCTCATACTTACTCATATAAACCTTTATATCAAGGATTTTAAGAGGACATATCCAAAGGTTTGTACCAAAGCATTTATAATAATCAAAAACTAAGGTGATTTATGAGAAACAAACAAGAACCAATGATTTTAGGTACTAATAAAGAAGGAGCTAGAGCTTTAAGTCAAAGATGGGCACACTCATTATTTATAGGATTAGGTATTTTTGTAATGATTATAGGCTTGATAGGATTAATAATTAGTAAAGTTTTTGGAATATTATTTATTATATTTGCAATTCTAATTGTCTATTTTGGAAGGAAATGGTTTAAACCTGTTACTGGAAAGTATTGGAAAAATCATTAAAAATTATAAAATGAAAAAACAAAACTTACAATTAATAAGCCTAATAGCATTAATTCTAATATCTATTTTAGCATATGCTTTTTACAATTCATTTCAAAATACTGATGACTTGAATTTAGCACCTAAAAAGATTACACCCCAAAAAATAGTAGAAAAACAACCAGATACAAAAGTGTTAG
Organism: Nanobdellota archaeon; assembly: GCA_038045445.1. GTDB lineage: Archaea > Nanobdellota > Nanobdellia > Pacearchaeales > GW2011-AR1 > SICU01. Next base: position 29,759 of record JBBSYC010000028.1, on the reverse strand, counting down.
GAAAAGAGCCAATTTATAATAAAAATGTTTTTAACAACATGTTCTCTAGGAAAACTAATGAATAAAAAATATCTAATCCCCCTTTCTGTAATATTTCTATCATTTATAGGAATAATAGTTATTGCACAAGGCTCATTAATTCCTCCGGGACTCAATCAAATATTTGGACCATTTCCAATTGTCACATGTTCAGAAAGCGATGGAGGATTGAATATTTATCAACAAGGAAATAATGTAATTAATTACAACACAACAAACCTCTATGATAACTTTTCTTCAGGACAATTAAGTAATAATAGTTGGATAGAAAGCACTTGGCATAACCGCCCGTTTACCGATGAACATTTTGTTAATACAACAGAGCAAGTTTATCACATAGCTCAGATTTCAGTAGGAGATGCAGAAACAAATCTTAGACCAATAAGACAATTTATAGCAGGAGAATCATTCTCCTACGAAGTAACTTACAGAGGTGGAAGTGGAAACCATGCTTCACAACCGCTAATAAATGGAAATTATCCTCCAAGTCAAATAGAAGTTTGTAATTATACAACGGCGGGCTGTGGGGTTATTGGTTATTGGAATGCTGCTCCAGATTTAGGAGCGCAAGTAGGAACCTACAAAATAAAATTTGATTTCTCGCAAAACCAAGTAAGAATGACATCAATAAGACCAGACAATATAACAATTATTAACACATTTACTGGAAATTCAGCACCATACACTTTAGACATCAACACCCATACTGGACATAATGGATTAATGCATTTTGACTATGATAACTTTTATATTTCTAGTATAGGCACATTCTCTGGACTAGATTTCTGTCTAAATAATAATGAATTAGCAGAAGGTCTTTGTGGCTCATGGATAGATAACAATTTCGGAACGAATGTGTTTAACACAAGCTTTTTTATTCCCACATTTTATTGTAATGCCTCTAATAATGCAACACATCAATTTAGTTGTGTGAATGGTGCTTGTGTATAGACAATCTATAAATAATTATTTTTTACAAAACTTTTTATGCAATTTAAAATAACGTTTCTGTTCTTCTAAATTCAAGTCTTCCCATTTCCTTGCTTCTAAACTATTAAACTCAAGTTGTAATAATTCGGTTTTACTAAATCTTTTTGGTTTAACAATTAATGCCCTTTGTTTTTGTCTTTCCTCGGCTCTAGTTTTTTGCAATAAGCGATATTCTTGCATTTTCATTTTTATAAATAAACTAATTTACCAGTTTGTTTATTTTTGCCTGAAATTCTTTCGCCTGTATAACTAAAGCTCTGCTCGTTTCCACAATCTTGACATTTATAAACAATACAAACAAAACCTACTTTTCCGAATTCCTGTAAGCCATCTTTAAAAAAATACATACTTCCAACTTTAGAACAAAAATCACATCTATTTTCTGAAGGAATTAAAACTGGATTCATGTTACATAATTAGGAATATATTTTTCTTTTACCTCTACTTTTGGACTTTCAATTTTAGGGGTTTCAACTACGGGTTTTCCGTCTGCATCTGTTAAGATTACATTAAATATTGAAGAACCTATTTGCACTTTTGCAGGTATTTTTATTTCAAACTTAAAAGCTAATAATTGCATGTATTCTTTATGCATTTTTTCTCGTTCTTCGAGTTTTATTTTTAACTGCAAATTCTCAAGAGCTATCTTACTTATTTTTTTAGAATTCTTATTCTTAATTTCTTTTTTGTTGTACATCTTTGTAGAATGCGAAACCTCCACCCGTGTTACTTGATTCTAATCGGTAGCCTTCTCTCAACATTTTTAGCAGGATTTTTTCTCCTAATGTTGCGCTGTCTGTTGATTCAACAAAATCCTCTGATACGCAAAGGTATTCCGCAATTTCTTTAATTTTCTTTGTCATTTTTTATTTTATACCTCCATTATGAATTAATTATTTTATTTTTAGAATATTTGATAATTTGAAATTCATCTGTTAAATTTGGTTGAATGTTAGCTCTATTTACTGGTTTTAAATCCGCAAACAAATGCATAAAGTCTTTTGATAAGTTCTCGTGTGAGCTTTCAATAACTGCGGAAGGTTGAACTGTTTTGCTTACACTATTAATTCCATACTTATTATCTATAATTTTATCTTTCTTTACAATAGTCCAGCGGTCATCTATGACTTGCTGTATTTTATGCCTCATTGTTCCTCTCATAAATATACAATTTCTTTTGTAATTCTTCAACTAAACTTTTTAATTTGATATTTTCAACTTCTATTTCTTTTGCTTCTTCGCTAACAGAATACCAAGACTTGAGTTTTTCGTTGAATTCAGCAATTCTTCCTTCTCTTGCTGAGAGTTCAGTTATTTCTTGCCTTGTTCCGTGAACTGTTGAAAAAAGTTTGCATAGCTGTGATAATAAATTAATTTTTAGTTTGGGAGTTAAATCCATTTCTAGTAATTCAGTAGCTAATTTAGAGAGTGTAAAAGCTGTGGCTTCTGGATTTGAGATTAATGCTAATGCTTTCTTTTCCAAATTATCCGGATTTGCATATTTTAACATTGCAATCGAAATGCTTTCACTTCGTTTTTCCGAGGGTATGTGACTTTTACTTCTAATAAAGTCTGAATAAATATCTCCCCTTCCTTTTAGATGTATTAGGTCTGCTTCGCTCATTTTAATAATATTTATAGAAAGAAAAACCACCATCAGTTTTCTCTATAGTATAACCTTTCAATTGCTCTTCTATGTTGTTTTTAGAATTATCATCAATAATATTAGTTTTAAATTCTGCTTTCTTTTTTTCCTTAGTTGCAGTTTTGCTTTTTGCTAATTCTAATTCTTGTTGCTGGATTAACTCCCAATCATAGCTATTATCGGAATAATTTTTATCAGGCTCTAAACCAACATCATCAGTTATTTTTCTGTAATCAACGGCTTCAGATTTAATATTCTCAACAACATTCATAATTCCAATAGTTCCTTCTAGTAAAATTGGAGTTCCTTCCGATACTATTATCCAACCATTCTCATCTAGTTTTTGTTTCATCTTTTTAATTCCACCAACCCATCTATGACATGGACTTCTATTTTATTTCTATAATAACAGCGTTGCCATTCTGGTAATAGCTTTTCTTTTGACACTTCTATTAAAATGTCTAATGCTTTTTTTAAAATCTGCATTTCTTGGTTATATCTTTCTTGTGTTAAAATCATCTTAGTAAAATTTAAGTTCTGTAACTCTCTTTCCATTTTTTACAAAAAATGTTTGTTTATTAAAACAAAATTTGCACACGAAAAGATTTGCTTCAGAAAAACCTTCGGCATCTGCGTGTTTGTAAGTCCCATTCAAAATCATACTGTCGGCTGAATTGCAGGACTCACATTTGTTTTCTTTTAATTCAAGAATTCTATTTTTTATTTCTACCATTTTATTTGTTTCCGAAGGTAAAGAATTGGGTCGACGGCTTTACGGTAGAACCCAATTTCTTTTTCCATGGAAAGCGAAAAAAATTAAAATTTAATTTAAGTTTAATCTATTATAATAAATTGTTTTGGCTTTATAAAACCTATAACTCAAAACATAGGTTTTAATAAATAAGGTCATTCTCCGACGGCATAATATAATATACTAACTCCGTAATAGTTAGTTGATTATAGGGGCTCTAATAAAGGAATTTTATATGTTTATCACTTAAATCTAACAAATATTGTGTTCTTTGATTGCTTTATCAATTCTTCATTAGTCATCGGCTTAAATTCCGTAATTATTAATTTTTTAACTCCATCTTCAGTTATTTCTTTTATAGATACCTTTTTGCCCTTCCATTCTGGGTAGTTGGAAAAACCTATCCCTAACACTTCATAATTTGGTTTTTTCTCTAATATTCTAATTTTAATTATATCTTTCATTTTGCACCTCCCTTTTGATTTTTGATTGTTAATGCTTATTGTAACACTTTTGTAACTCTGTTGGTTTCTTCTATTTATCCTATTATTGACCAATTCCCCAATTCCTGACTTCAGGTATATGGGGTCTATGGGTTTTCTCCTTGTTCTGTGTGTTTCTTCTATTTTGTCCTTATTTTTTAACGTTTAATCATATCTCTTAATGCTATATATATACTAATTAATCATTAAGCATGATATAACCATATTAATTGTTATACACATAGACATTAATACCATTAAATGACCTTGTTTTATATAATGTAAAAACACTTAATGATTTCTTCTCCCTCATTTCATTAAACCATTAAGTAACAACATTATTAATTTAAAAAAAATAAAAATAAATTCTGGACCATTAAATGACCTTTGAATAAGTAACTACTTTACCACTCTTTACTTTTTTGAGATTCTTAGCATCAATTAGGCATTTAATAGCTGTTCTTCCGCTATTTTGAGCCATATCAGTTATTTTTAATATCGCATCAAATGATAAGACCTTATCCTTACTGTTAAATAATTCCATTATCTTAATTTTAGCACTATCAATAGCATTTAATCCTTTCTTGTTAAACCCTAAAAACTCCATAGTTACAGGAATTTCATTTTTAATACTGCCTTTCAACTTGTAACTTGCTATATCTTCAAATAACGAAGCATTCCTATCTTTTACAACCTTTAACTCAACAATCATATCATCAAATTTATCTGCTTTACCTTTAATGAACTCTATAATTGCATCTGGGGAAGCTTGAAAGTCTGAACTTCCTCTTAAATGATGCTTATCAAATGTGTTTTTCCTGTTGTGTTCATTAGGTTTGTTTGCATGATGTAACGCTATAATTGTTGTTATCTCCTTCAACGGTTTCAAACAATCAAACATAACTCTTACATCTCTAATAAAATTCTCGTCTCCTACAAGTAATCTAACTAGAGAGTCCAAAATAATCAAATCTGGTTGCTCTTTTTTAATAAGTCTTTTCAATCTACTAAAGTTATGGTCTGCACCAACAAGTTTGACATCCTTAAAACTAATAAATTTCAAACCTTTTGGAACTTCAATCTCTTTTCCTTTACAATACGATTTAAAACGTCTCTTTAATATTTTAAGTCCATTCTCCTCATCAACATAGATTATTTTACTAGCTTTTGCTTCCTTATAAAATAAAGGCTTATTAGATAATGAATGTATTGCTATTATTAAAGCAAAAAATGATTTTGTGCTTTCAGCGTCCCCAGCAAATATCGTAAATGTGTTTTTTTCAACAACATCATCAACAATAAACTCCGACCTAATATCTTCTTCATTAGCTAGGTCAATAGCATCAATAACAAAATCACTAAAATCCTCTTCAAAATTTAAATCTTCAAGTTCAGTATATTTGAAAAGATTTTGTACCCAAGTCACATTTCTACCTTTAACTAAACTATATGTTATAGCAGGACAATTATTTTCAACTGCCCACATATTCAACTCATACGGAATATATTTCATTCCACTATTAAACCAGCCTATCCAATCGTCCATGTTTTTATCAGGACAATTTACCATAACTCTTTTACCTATTTCCATTATTTCCTCATAGGTCTTTCCAGCAGACTGAAGCAATGCAACAAGGTTTTTAAATAAAACCATATGTCTGCCTCCATTTTCTACTTTATTATTTAATACATACAGTAAATATGGTTCATTGTCTGCATGTTCTATATAAAATTTACTTAATACAGCTCTGCTTTCTTTTGTTTGCTCGTTCCAATTCCTAAGTATTTCTAACACTTCAAAAGTTATGTGATTTATTGAACTGCTTTCACTTTCACTATGCAATGTTTTTAAGTTTCCAGTCTTAAAGTGCGGCTTATTTTCTATTGCTATTGGGTGACATTCACTTGCTAAAGATGTATCAGTTCCAAATTCATCAATAACCTTTCTTCTATATCTATCTCGCAACTCCAAAGGTAACTTTTCAAGTTCTTCAAAACAAATAGATATGTGATACCCTCTACTTCCAGTATTCCATATCTTATAACTCCACTTACTTTCTTTTAACTTTTCAAGAATATTTGCTAAGTCTTCTTTTTTTTCAATATCTAAAATAACTTCGTTTATATACGAGCGTCTTAAATTAACCTTTTCTGTTTCAGCTTTGCTACATTGAGATAGTAGTTTTGCTGTTGTTTTCTCACCAGTTAATTTATTGACATAATGTACTAATACATCATTCATTGCACTTCTCTACGAATGCAATAAACTCTGTTCTAACAGTTCTAGTCTTTCCAAACTTGTCGGTGAAAGTAAATTCACTTGCAATCTCATTCGGTAAGACAGTTGTATATCTAAAATTATTATTAAGAATCAAATAAACTTTTTGACCTGCATATTTCTTTAAATTATATATTTCCATTTCTTCATTCGTATCCTCCCTTATGAGTCTTTTTTCTTAAAAAAAGTAAATCAGCTCGGGGTAACCGAGCTTCTCTTTAGAATTTAAATTGAAAACCGTTTAGGTTTTGCGTACATTCTTTAGTGAGTGTGATTTTAATAAACTTGAAATTACAAAATGCAATCCCTGCCTTGGATACTGCCTTAATTTATTAAGGTTTTTTATATCAGCCTTTTTTACACTTATCGTCGTCAAATTCATATATGTATTAATTATAGTTCATTTATAAAGCCTTGCTCATTATTTGCATTTTCTATATAGTTTTACCCCCATTATCAAATATAACAACGGTTACTTCTTTGCATATTTCCCAATGGTCTCCCACAAAATCAATTCCTTCTTCAATTACTTTTTTTATTTTTAGTTCCATTTTTTACCTTTTTGAAAAGTATAGTATTAATTTTAATTCCATACCTTGCCTGTAATTCTTCTTTTTCTTTTTTATCAAGTGGTCGCAACCTTAACCACATATTATTGTAGGGGTTATCTAATCTAGTCCTCATATGGGCTATTATCCTAAGGTCTCTAAGCATAATTTCCATAACATGCATATCTCCACTGAAAAAATTACGTGGTTCCCTTTGTGGAAAAGGAAAATCAATGCTTTCTTTGTATTCTCTTCTAGAGAATGACCTCATTCTTTTAACTATAAAATCAAATAATTCAACATATGCAACGCGTAAAGATTCTCTTTTTGCTTCCAAACTATCTTTACTCTCTGTTTCTTGTTCTCCATCAGCTTTTTGTTTTTCCATAGCAAACAATAGAAATATCCCATTTATATGGATTTGTCGTCTATAAAGTATATAATTTAGAATATCCTTATTACTTTGTTCTTTTAAATAAACATTTGTAAATCCCTTCTATTATATCCGTACCCGCATAACCTGATAAAAGAGATAGTCTTGGGTCAAAGTTAAATACAATTCCTACAAAGACTCCAACTATTATTGCTATTAATACCGTTATAAGATAATAACTCCATATCACTCTTCTTCTTAGGGATAGGGCTTTCAATAGGCCTACAACACCTCTTGTTAGACCTCCTATTGCTCCAAGAATTCCTGCAGCGAGAATTGGATCCATGGATTATTTTAGTTTATTGTTTATTTAAATTTTTCAGTTTCTAATTTTTCCAGATTGCCAGTCTTTTAAGACTATTCTTGCAATTCTGTCCATATCAACTTCTCCGCCCTTTCTTAAAAGGTTTCTTTTCTTTCCTAATTGTTCTAAAAGTATTTCTGAATCTCCTTCTGCATTTATATTATAATTTTTTTCAAATAACCCTGGATTTTCAGCCATTATTTGAGCTACAACAAACTCTGGATTTTTTGTAGAGTCATAGGTTCTAACACCTATCATTGCATGTTTCTTTAAATTAGACATTTGACTTGCAGCCGCATCTTCATCAGACATTACTCCCGGAGTATCAAGAAGAATGATTCCTTGTGCAAGTCTTATCTTTTGTATTCCTCTAGTGAATCCTGCCTTTGGGGAAGTTCTTGCAGCTCCTCTTCCAGTTAGCATATTTATCAAAGAACTTTTTCCTACATTGGGATAACCAATTACTCCTACATGAACTTCATTTCCCGTTTTAAAAAACTTTTTAAGGCCTATACCATGTTTATGTAATTCTAGATGTTGTTCTTCATTTCTTTCTTCCTCGGTTTTTTCTGAATTTTTTCTAGCTTTTTTAAAGTTCTTTGCTTGGATTTTTATGGTTTCACGCAATTCTCTTCTACCTTGATTCTTTTTACATGAAACAAAAATATAATTTATTAAATCTTTTAGGGCTCCTGATTCTTCTAGTTTAACATGGTCCACTAAGTCTGCTTTGTTTAGAATATAAATTAAAATCTTACCATTTACTCTTGCAAATTCTTCCATTACAGCATTTCTTGTTTCGGAAATGAATCTGGCATCTAAAACTTCTAAAACGATATCTGAAGATATTATTACTTCCTTGGCTAAAGAAGGATACTCCTGTCTATGTTTGTTGTGTGTATCTATTTTTCTTGTTTTTCTGCTTGAAAAAGTAAATTTTACTCTCATGAAATATAGATTGTTTTTGAGTTTAAAAAGGGATGTTTTTGATTGTAAGAGGAGATATTTTGAAAGAAATTAATATGGGCTAAGTTAATTCTCAGGCAAATTATTAAATACATATTTTTTCTTGAGATTATATGAAATTAATTATTGTGCGCCATGGCGAGACATTTGCAAATGAAAAAGGAATTTCTTGCGGATGGCATAATAGCAGACTCAATAAAGTTGGGTTAGAACAAGCTAAAAAGTTAGCTTATAGATTATCTAATGAGAAAATAGATATTATTTTTTGTTCGGATTTAATGCGTTGTAGACAAACAATAAAACCTTATTTGGAAAAAGTTAAGAAAGAAATTAATTACACTAAACTTTTGAGAGAGAGAGGAATTACGGAGTTTTTGAAGGTAAACCTATAGGGCGCGCGATTGAGTGGTTTAAGGATAATCCAGGAAAAGAACCTATGGGCTGGGAATCCAAGGACCAGCTTAAAGCAAGAATGAGTAAGTTTATTGTTGAAAAACTTTCTAATCTTAAAGGTAAAAGGGTATTAATCGTAACTCACGGAAGGGCAAAAAGGATGTTACTGGAAGTTTTATTAGCAAATTCAGAGAAGGATAAAGAAAGAATTAAAGAGAAAGTGCACAATACAGGGCTAAGTATAATAGACTTTTCAGATAATAAAAATCCAATTTTAGAGTTGTTGAATTGTAATAAACATCTTGATAAATAATGGCTTTTCAATCAATATAACAATTCTTTTATAATTGAACTTCTGGGTATTTGAATGCTTAAAAAGATATTTTCAAAGATGTCTGTGGGTATCTTTGTGACTAATGCAGTTAGACTTGTGCTTATTATTGGTTTTATAAGTGCTTTTAACTCTGGTCGCGATTTGGCTATGGCTTTCTGTCTTATTGCCTTTGTTGCGACATTTATTCCTTTAATGCTCTCTAGATTTGGAATTAAGACAGGTTCAGAGATGCAAATAGTTATTCTTTTGATTATTTATGGAAGCTTGTTTCTTGGAGAGGCGAGGGGCGTGTTTGCTAATCTTTGGTGGTGGGATATATTGCTTAAAGGTGTTGCTGCTGTAGCTCTTAGCTTTATAGGTCTGACTGTAATTATGGCTCTTGAAGACCAGGAACTTCTTGATGCGAGCCCTTTCATGATTATTGGGCTTTCTTTTGCTTTGGCTTTTACTTTAGGAGCATTATGGGAAATAGTAGAATTTTCTCTCGATAGTATTTTTGGATTTGCTTTGCAACAAATTGGTACTGGAGTTGTAGCTCTTGATTTGGTAATTGATGGCGTTGCTGCCTTTATAGTTTCTGCTGGAGGTTATTTATATAAGAAAAGAGGGTTTGGAAACCCTGTTAGTGGTCTTGTAGTAAAATTAATGAGAAGAAATCCAAGTTTGTTTAAGTCTCACAAAAATATAAATCCTTCCGAAAGAATAAAGTCTATTGTTGAAAAAGGAGAGGGTCCTAAGATAGAGTTTAAATCTTCTATTAGAACAAACTTGTTTACAAATTCAATAGACAAAAATATTGAATCTTCTTTGCTTAAGACTTTGGTAGCCTATCTTAATACGGAGGGAGGTACTCTTATAGTTGGTGTTTCAGATAAGGGAGAAATATTGGGGCTTGAAAAAGATGCGTTTGTAAACGAAGATAAATTGAGACTCCATATAAATAACTTGATAAAAGATAATATTGGTGCGCATTTTATGCATTTGCTCCATTATGATTTGTTTGAAATTGATGGTAAAAGAGTTTTGAAGATTGAATGCTCTCCAAGCAATAAAAGAGTTTTTCTTAAAGATGGGAGCCTTGAAGAATTTTATATGAGAAATGGCCCGTCTACTATTAAACTGTCTGGAAGTTCTCTTATTGATTATGTTAGTAATAGGTTTGGTTAACTACAAATATTTATTAACAACGCAATTTCTCTAATTTAGAGGTTGTATGGAACTACATGATTTTAACGATGGTATTGGACCTGAAAAGGTCGTAGAGGTTTATGACCCTTCTACTGGAATGAGAGGTTTTACAGTTATAGATAATACTGCTCTTGGACCTGCTAAGGGAGGAATACGCATGACTTCTTCTGTAAATGTTAAAGAAGTTTTTAGACTTGCTAGGGCAATGACTCTCAAGAACGCCTTAGCTGGTTTACCCTTTGGAGGAGGGAAAAGTGGGATAGTTTACAATAAAGAAACTGATTCTTCTAAAAAGGATGTTTTTGTGAAATCTTTTGCAAGGGCTTTGAAAAATCTTGTGCCTTCAGAATATATTGCTGGACCTGATATAAACACCACTGAAAATGAGATGAAGACTTTTGTTGAGGCTCATGGAGATTTTAACTCTGCTACTGGAAAACCTGCTGATTTTTGTAAAATCATTAAGGGCAAGAAAGTATGTGGTTTGCCTCATGAACTTGGAAGCACTGGCATGGGTGTTAGTTGTGCTACGCAGGTCGCTTTGAAACATGCGAAGATTCCAATATTAGGAGCCAGAATTGCAATAGAAGGTTTTGGAAACGTTGGTTATTTCACATTTAAGCATTTGGAAGAGGCTGGTGCTAAAATCGTTGCTGTGAGCGACAGCAAAGGATGTTTATATAATGAAAATGGGCTGTCATTTATAGAGATTGAAAAAGCGAAAAAAGAAAAAGGAACAGTTACTGCAGGCAAAGGAAGAATTCTCCCAGGACATAAATTGTTTGAGTTGCCTGTTGATGTTTTGATTCCTGGTGCTCTGCCAGATGTGATAAACAGGCAGAATATGAATTCTCTTCAAGCTAAGATAATTGTGGAGGCAGCAAATATTCCTATTCCATTAGATGTTGAAGAGGAATTAAGCAAGAAGATTTTAATTGTTCCAGATTTTGTTGCAAATGCTGGAGGAGTTATATCTAGTTGGGTCGAGTACCTTGGAAAGGATGCTAAATACATGTATAAAACAGTGAAGGATAAAATTACTAAAAATACTGAGCTTGTTCTTAAGACTTCTGAAAGCTTAAATATCTCTCCAAGAGACGCTGCAAATAAAATCGCTTTGGAGAGAATTAAGACAGCTATGTTTAAGAGATCTAAACTTTTTGGTTAAAGTTATTTGTATTTTGTTGTTCTTGCTTTTGAGGATTTTCTTCTTCCTGCATCTTCCTTAGAGATTGTTTTTCTTCATTTATTTGTTTTTGTAATTTTAACAGTTTTTCTTCGCTTCTAATTTGTTCTAGTTGTTTTTGTAAATCCGCAATCTTTTTCTCAGTTTGTTCTATAGTATCGTCTGATTTCTGCTGTGCTTGAACTACTATCTCTGTTTTTTCTGGTTTTTTAACTACTTTAAGTTTTTTTGGATTTGGTTCTGAAGGCGCAGAATTAGTTTTTATTCCTCTTTTGAAGATTATTATAAGAATTATTATTCCCAATGCTCCAGCTCCCACATAATAATATATCTTGGAAAATTCACCATTCTCACCAATTACTAGTCCAATTAAGGGGTTCTTTTTTACTTTTGGTGATTCAATTGTCGAGTTTGTATAGTTGTTCTCTATTATATTCTCTTTATTTTCAGATGGGGATTCAGATACGGAGAAATTTAAGTTTATTATTGGAGTGCCTAAGCTATAGGGTCCAAATTCTTCTTTCTTTAGAGTATCTCCAGTTTCATTGTTTATTGCAGATGCTACTAGAATCACTTTGTTTATTGTTCCATAATATGTAAATCTGTACTCTCCGAATTTACGTGCTCGTCCTTCAAAGAGGCCAACTTCTTCTTTATCACTGCTTTCGGAGTTTAGAAGTCTTATGCTTAAATTCTGATAGGGTTCCGTTGCTATTACAAATTCAGTTTTTTTTACTTCCAATGCAGTTACTGAACTTATTGTGATTATTAAAAATAGTGAAGCTATCAAAAGACACTTTTTGCTGTTAAACATAGATGTTTTAATTATTTCCTATTTATAAGGTTTTTTGGAGTGGATTTTTAGGATATTTTTTGGCTGTTTTATTGTTCTATTTGTAGCTAGTCTGACATTTTATCAGCAGGTTTCATCTTTAACAGTTAGTGCATCTTCAAATGATGGTAACCTGCCTCAAAATACTCTTGACTTGAATCTATCCACAAGATGGTCAGCATTAGGTAGAGGGCAATGGATAAGATATGATTTAGGAAATCTAAGCTACATTTCGGATGTAAGTATTGCATTTTATCAGGGAAACATAAGGCGCCAGAACTTCACTATTTCTGTGTCTGTTAATGGCTCTACATGGCAAAAAGTATATTCTAATCTAAGTAGTGGGAACACATCATCTTTAGAAAACTATAAAGTCAATAAGACTGCAAGATATCTAAAGATAACTGGTTATATGAATAATGTCAATGATTGGAACAGTATAACCGAAACGAGGATTAATTTCACACAAAATTATTCTATACCTTCTAACTCGACAAATGGTTCAACAATGAATCAATTAGACACGTTTGGAATTAAGAAAATATACAATACCTCTCAAAATGGAAATGAATGGTTCTCCACATGGCACAATGGTGTTTCAAGAATATTTTCTGATGTAGATCCTCAAGATCAATGGTTTGATGCAGACCATGGAAACGCCAATTACAATGTAGATGGTAGGGGATTGTTGAAAATAACAGGTTCAGTTCCAAGAATGTATATTCATGACCCTCTGTTGAATAGAAGCTGGAGAAATGTGGAAATGACTGTGTATGCGATGAGAGTTAACGATACAAATATTAACTGGGGAGGAATAGTTGGAATGGCTAGAACTAATCATGGCACTACAGCACCAGAATTGCAAAATCTTTGTGACACTAGGGGAATAGCTGCAAGAATGAGGTATGATGGAAGAGTAGACTTTGAAAAAGAAACAAAACATCCGTCATCACAAGTAGTTTTAAGTCAAGTTAAATGGTCAAATGGTTTTCCGAAAAATATTTGGATAGGATACAAATATGTTGTCTATGACTTGCCAAATGGTAATGTAAAACTAGAATTATATTTAGACGAAACTAATGGGCTTAATGGAGGGAATTGGATAAAAATAAGAGAATTTGAAGATACTGGTAACAATTTCGGAACAAATGGTCAGGCATGTGCTTCAGGAGTAAATCCTGGAATGAAACTTACAGGAAGCAATTCAAGAGCTGGTTCTGAATCTGGAAAACCTAATATCGCGGTATATTGGAGAAGTGATGGTGTAAACACTAACGGTTTAATATATAAGAAAATGAGTGTCAGGGAAATTTAATTGCTCAAACGGAGTTTTATTTATTCAACAGTCACAGATTTAGCTAAATTTCTAGGTCTATCAACATCAATTCCATTTGAATCCGCGACAAAGTAGGCCAATATTTGTAAAACAACAGCATTGAGTATTGCAGAAACTTCATCTGAACTATTAGGTATTTTTATTACTGCATCTGCAATATTTTTCAGATTATCATCATCTTCATTAACTATTACAATTATCTTTCCCTTTCTTGCTTTCATCTCTTGCATATTGCTTATATTCTTTTCATATGTTTTATCTTTTGGAGCAAAAAATATAATTGGGAAACTTTCATTTACTAAGGCTATTGGTCCATGCTTAGCCTCTGCAGAAGGATAACCTTCAGCATGAATATAAGATATTTCTTTTAACTTTAGAGCACCTTCAAGAGCAATTGGATAATTAATGCCTCTTCCTAAATAAAATACGCTTCTGCTGTTTCTTAAAATTTCAGCAGATTTTTTTATTGGCCCAATATTGTTCAAAATCTCATCAATTAAATCTGGAATTCTCTGAATTTCATTTATTAAGTCTATATTTTTATCTTTGTTTAAATGTAAGGCCAACAATATTAGGCTCAATATTTGAGAAGTAAACGCTTTTGTGCTTGCAACACTTATTTCAGGACCAGCATGAGAAAGAATTAAACTATCAACTTCTCTTGCAATAGATGATGTTGAAACATTTACGATGCCTAATGTTCTTGCTCCTTTAGACTTAGCTTCTCGCAAAGCGGCAAGAGTATCTGCAGTCTCGCCAGATTGAGACATTAATACGACTAAATCTTTATCATTTAATATAGGATTCTTATACCTAAATTCGGAAGCATAGTCTACTTCGACTATAACTCCGGATATTTTTTCAATCAAATATTTACCTATTAATGCAGCGTGCCAACTGGTTCCACATCCAATAATGATTATTCTTCTTATTGATGATGAATCCAAATTAATATTTAATTTAGTTTTGTTATTTTCTAAGCCATTCTCTAAAACATTCCTTATTACTTGAGGTTGTTCATATATTTCTTTAATCATAAAATGTTTATATCCTCCTTTGTTAATGTCTTCAGGCTTCAAATTTATATTTTGAATTAAAGGTTTAACTTCAGAACAATCTAGATTCTTTATAGTATAATCTAGCTTGCCAATTTCAGCAATCTCATTTTCTTTTAGATAAATTACTTTATTGGTGTGTTTTATCAAGGCAGATATATCAGAAGCTATTAACATCTCTTTTTTTCCTATCCCTATTAATAAAGGAGAACCTCTTCTAGCAGATATTATTTTATCTTCAGATTTATTTATTACAAGAATTGCGAATGAACCTTCTAATAGTTTCAACACCTTTGTTACTGCATCCATTAAATTTCCATCATAAAACTTTTCTATTAAATGAGAAATAACCTCTGAATCAGTCTCAGATCTAAAAATATGCCCTTCATTTTTGAGATTTTCTTTTAAAGAGGCATAATTTTCTATTATTCCGTTATGTACTATAGCAATTTCTCCTTTGCAATCAAAATGGGGGTGTGCGTTAATTTGGTTTGGTTCCCCATGTGTTGCCCATCTAGTGTGTGCGATTCCAGATAGCCCCATTAATTCATTAAAATCAGAGCTTTCAGACAAGTTATTTACATAACCACTCTTCTTCAATAGATTAATTCTACTTCCATTCTTTATACATAATCCTGCACTGTCGTATCCGCGGTATTCCATATTCTTTAAACCATCAATAAGAAAGGGTTTTGCCTCGCTTTCTCCAATATACCCTATAATTCCGCACATGTAGCTGTACAAGGAATTGGCTATATATCCGAGCGTAGTATTTGATAGTACGACAGAGTATTATAAAATACCGCTTCAAGATATAAAGAATATTTTCATCAATTAAATGATGGTGAATGGATAATGTCAATTTCTTGTGTAGTTTGTAATTATGCTATCACCGAGCCATTATGTGCTTCTTGTGTAATTAATGAAGTAAAAGTATGGATGTATGACCAAACTATAAAGACAAAAGTTTTAATAATAATAAATAAAAAACTCAGGACTATTTTGAGAAGAGTAGAATCTCTGGATTATGTAATTTCACCCTTTGAGGAAAAATATGATTCAATTCTTAAATGTATAAAATGCAAAAATGGTGTCTATCTCATGTGCTTTTATTGTGTTAGTAATCAGGCATCTCAAATAGTGAAATCTAATCTAAAAAATAAAATGTTAATAGAAAACTTTGAAGAATCTTTTAACACTAGTTTGTATGGTTATGAATCAGATAGTAAGTTGTATGATGTTGAGTCAATTCCTAACATGTGAATGGTTAGGATATTCTTAGTTTAAACTCATTTTGATTCTCTGCAGGGGACTTGAGAGTTGCATTGAGTTTGTATATGGTTGTTGGAGATTAAGGGGATTTATGAGGATTGTCGACTACATGAAGGTGGCAAATTAAAAAAGTTAATTGCTCAAACTAATTTTTATACTCTGTAGCTTACTACGAAGGTCTCAGTTTGAGGTTTAAAGAATACTCCACAGCTTGCTACGTCCGAGAAATACCTTGTGGTTCTAGTTTGATAAATGCTTCTTCTTAATTCTGCTATCGTACCTTTTCTTAAAATTTGTGAAATAATCTTCTATAGCCATTTTATGTCAAATGCTTTCTAGGTTAAAGATTTTTCTATAAACTTGTAAAAAAGCCCACTGAACTAGACAAAAGTCCTGTGGGCTAGGGTAAGTTATGCAACGCTAACACTTAAATTATTGAGATGAAATTGAATGATTAATTTAGTCTTTCTTTATTTTGCTTATATTTTCTACTTGCTTCAAATCTACATCAAACTTTTTCTCTATGAAAACTCCTTTAAACGAATCGATAAAATTTTTGTCATGAACTGCGTGATTAAGTTTCTCTAAATTCTCATTCAATACTTTTAAGTCTCCAATAAATATTAATTTCTTTATTATCTCCAAATTAGTTTCTTTTGCTATAGCTGCAATATCTCTAAAGTCTGTTAATCTTCCGGAGTGGACTTTCATTATGATTAATAATTCCTTACTTGGAACCATAACTGTAATTTCTCGTTCAATGCCTATTACTTTTCTTTTTGATGAATTCTCAAGCATGAGATTATAACCAAACGAGGCGTTTGTTGTTCTTGAGGCAATACCATCAATTAGTAAGTCTATACTTGCAGAATCTTTTTGATATCTCATAAATCTGGAAGAGTAAGGGTTATCAAGGTCTTTTTCAAAACCTTTCTTGAACTTTTCCTTTTTTAGTATAGATTCAAATTTTTCTAAGTCTTTAGATTGAATAACTATGTCTGCATCAACAGAAAAACGATGTTTGTAAGAAGAGACAGCATAACCTCCAACAATAACAAAATCTAATTCTGCATCAATAAACTTTTGTAAAATATCAAAAATATTGTTTTCTTTAATTATTAATTCTTTCATGATAATGAACTTATCTCCTTATATTTATATCCCAATTTCTTATGGTACATTTCATCTATCATCTCTAAAGCAGGTTCAAAATTGTAGATATTTTTTTTCATAAAATCAATAGTTTCTTCTAAAGAGTCAACGTTATATACTCCATTTTTTACATATTCTAACTTTTCAACAATTATTGGTTTAAAAAATACGCCTATTTTGGAATTAATCTTCAAACTTAAATTATTACAATAATACAAAAACGTTTGATAATCATTCTTTTTTATTTTTATGAATATCGGATAAAACTCTTTATATCTTGCAATATTATAACCTCCTTTAGTCCATATATAAACTGCATCAGTTTGAGTCAATGAGTAAGATATCCCCATTAATGGCAAGGTGGAATAGTATAAATTAATGGGATTTATGGTATTCTTTATGAACTGCATTATTTTTTTATAAGTGGGATTATCTCTCTGCAATATTATTCCCTTCCACTTCTCTTTGAATACTCCCTCTTTAATCAACAAGCTAACCCACTTATGAGCCCAACCATAAGATAAGCCTATTCTTTTTGCAATGGAGTTTATACTATCTTGATCTCTAGCAGAAATCAAAATTCTAATTACATAAGGATTCAAAGTCTCAATATCCATACTATCACTATAATGATAGTATTATTTAAACATTTCTATGAGTGTTTAAAAGTATTGCCGAGATGAAAGTGTTAGATTTATTTTTTAGCTATTTTCCAAAAACTCCATTCTTATTTTTTCTATAACTAAGTCATGTATCTTCTTTTTAGTTATTGAGCCTATTTTGAATCCGTGTTTAAGATAGAGTTTTATTGCAACATCGTTTTCTTTTCTTACATCAAGATATAATTTCTTGATTCCTTTAGTTTTAGCGATATCTATGGCCTTTTCAATTAGCTTTCCAGCTATTCCCTTACGCGGATGTTGTTTAGATACAGATAGGAATGCGATTTCTCCATCTCCTCCAAGAGTGATATAACCTATAATTGAATCATCTTCTGCACAAATAATATCTACTTTTTCTTTAAACAATTCTCTTAAGGTTGGTTTAAAGTCAAATCTCTCTTGATGGTATCCAGAAGACATTTCTACTAAGGCTAAGGGGGCAAGATCTTTTTGTGTTGCAATTCTGAGTTTCATACAAAAGATAGATAAATATCTTATTTTAACTTTTGTCTATTAGAAATCCAACGAAACTAAACAAAATTAGACGCCCGTCCCGAATAAAGTATGTTTAGTTACTATTTTGAGATTTCATTCTTCTTTGTAAGAAATAATTTCGACTGAACAAGGAGCACTACTACACCCAACATTATCGTATACTCTAAATGATTTCTTTGATTGTGAGGCTACCTGAAATATCTGGCTATTAACATAATCAGCTCCAAACCATCTAGAATAAATCCTATATTCTACATTAACAGACACAGATTCTTCTTTATTGTTTGTAATTATCACATCTGCACTTGAACCTTCAACAACTAATAATGACTTAGTTGGCTCAGGTATTGGATTTGAAATAACTATAAGAGGTGTTTCTGTGGATTTTGTTGGTATCTCTTTATTATTATTGTTTTGAATTGAAAATATTGTAAGTGCAATTACTCCTAAGATAACAATAATTAAAGCTACTTTTGAAGTCCATGTTTTAGGACTTGCTATTGGAACAGAGTTTATTTGTGGCCCCCTTATTTCATAGTCACTTTTCCAATTTGGTTTTTGTTGTTCTTCTTTCAAGCGTTCTAATTCTTTTCTAAAATCAGCCATTTCAGATTGAAGAGGTTTTATTCTTGATACTCTATTTTTCTTATTAATTTTTAATTTAAGTGATCTATCTATATTGGCTTCAGCATCATTAAATAACTCTTTTGAAATTTCTTTTGTTCTGACCATCCTAACTATCCTCCTAGCAACTTCTTCAGTATTGTCAAATGTTTCTTCAGCAGTAAATCTTTTTACCCTCCAACCTAAATTTTCTGCTACATCTCTTCTTTTTTCATCCCTTTGTATTTCTTCACGAGTTCTATAGTGAGGACCATCAACTTCAATTACTAATTTTTCTTTAGGAAATGCAAAGTCAACACGGTGTTTGCTTATAGGATATTGCCTTTCAGGCTTCAATCCCAAACTTAATAATTTAGCATATAATTTATCTTCCGTCTTAGAAGACTTATTATTATTTGGAGTGCTTTCTTTTGTTTCCCAATCTATATTTATAGCAAGTTAACCTCATTATAAAATTATCTAGGACTTCGATTCCCCATTTTACCTCAAAATTTTATCGTCGATAAGAAATTACGCCCGTCCCGAACGGTTAGAAAACATGTAACGTTCTTAATCGTGGTTTATAGGCAAACCATGAAGGATACTAAACATGGTAGATATACACAATTACAAAAGGCAACTAGAAAATCAGATAGTTCTAGTTCAAAAATCAATTATTTCTCCCGAGAACAAATTACTTGCTATAAAATTTAAAGATTATCTAATAAGTGAAGGCATAGGTGTTGCTAAAATAACCCGTTATCTTCTAGATGTAAGAAAGTTAGATAGAATCTTAAATAAAAAATTTACTGAGGGAAATAAGGAAGATATGAGAAAAGTTGTGGCTGAAATTGAACTAAGTGGCTTAGCTCCAGAAAGCAAGAAAACGTTTAAGATAATGATGAGGAAATTCTATAGATTTATTAGAAATATAGATGAGAGAGGAGTATATCCTGAAGAAGTAAAGTGGATTTCAATAGCATTACCAAAAAATCATAGAAAATTACCCGAACAATTACTTACCGAGGAAGATATTAAGTCAATAATTCAACAATGTACAAATCTAAGAGACAAAACTCTAATTTCAGTATTGGCAGAATCTGGTTGTAGAATTGGAGAAATAGGCACTATGCAAATTAAGCATGTTTCTTTTGAAAATTATGGTGCAAGGTTAACTGTAAATGGGAAAACTGGGATGAGGAAGATACTGGTTATTAACAGTTCTCCTTATCTACAACAATGGATAAATGAACACCCAAAAAATAATGATCCTGACTCTTACTTATGGTATAGTCAACAAACTCCTCTTTTGAGTTATAATAGGATTACAGATATTGTTAAAAGAGCTACAAAAAAAGCAGGAATAAAGAAAAGAGTTCATTGTCATCTTTTCCGCCATAGTAGAGCAACTCAACTAGCTTCTATAATGACTGAAGCTTGTATGAAACAATATTTTGGCTGGGGGCAAGACTCCAAAATGTGTGGGATTTATATACACATGAATGGAGAAGCTACAGATGAAGCCATTCTTAGATCCAATGGTCTAGAAATTAATAAAGAAAAAACAAAACCAGCCATGCAACCAATAACATGCCTTAAATGTAAAACTAAGAACGAACCAACAAACAAATTCTGTAAGATATGCGGTTTAATCTTAGATCAAGCTGAAGCTCAAAAAACATTGAATGATGACATAAAGAGACAACAAGCTGATGCAATCATGGAAAAGTTAATAATGGATCCTGAAATATTAGAGTTAATTAAAAAGAAATTGGCTTGAAGTTATCAAAATCAATCTTCTTCTTTATCGAGTCCACGTCAGATTTAATGGAACTAATAGATCCTTTTAATCCTTCAAATTCTATTTTCATATAATCTTTCAAGTCATCAATAAAAAGCTTTTTTGTTTCTATTCCTTTAATTACCTCCCAGCGCTTTGACCTCTTCTCAATACTTCTATTTTCATCGGTAGACCAAGTAGCATAAAGATTATCCATGTGTTTTTTGCAATCCTTACAATATATTGCATCATCTCTTCTATGTTGTATAATTTTTTGGCAACACTTACAATTATTTGGGCTTGTATTCATAGATATGTAAAGATGAGATATATTTAAAGAATTAACTACCTAACAAGAGGTTGATAAGTTCTTGGTTAAAAGGAGATTGTTATTTCTTATTTTATGACAGAGAATTGCCAGAATAAAAGTTGGGTAGACATACTTAATGAATTAAATGAAAAAAGGAAGCCAAAAGAGGCTTCCTTAAAAAGTCCAAATGAACCAGAAAAGTCTTGATATTAAACTACGTCTATCAAGCGAGTCTCCTACAGCCTTAATAATAAATAGAATTGCCTCATGTAGAAAACAAGGAACAGAAATTATTGATTTTCCATGTATTTTTTCAAAACTTTCAACCTCCTTACAACTAACAAAAGAAAAAGTCTGGAATTTGCTATTCTTCCTGCATGACATGGGACTAATCAAAGTGATTAATGGGCATGGAATAAGGGTTCTTTGGAGGGCTGAAAATGAGTGATAAAAAACCTACTCAGGTGAAAAAAATAGATAATCCGCCAGATATAAAGAAAGCAACTAAAGAACTTCTTGCTATGATTAAAAAAGAGCTTGGTCGAGAGTTTGATTTTTCTAATTTTATTTTAAATTCTCCCGTCTTTTTTGATGAGAATAGTCTTTGGTGGGCTTGGAATAAGAATCTTTTTTCATGGAAAATAGTTGATGAGATTTTTATTCTTAATTCATTTCAAGACTTTTTTAATTTAGAAGCTGGACAAATATATAAATTTAAGAATTTTATTATTACTATATTAAGATTGAATTCACGAAGAAACAAACCAGAAGAACTAACACCTTATTGCATTCAGTTTAAGAATAAAATTTTTAATTTGAAAACAGAACAAGAATTTATTGCAACTTCAAAATATTTTTTAACTTCTCCAATTCCTTATGAACTTTCAAAAGACTCCGAAACTCCTATAATAGACAAACTCTTTACTGATTGGGTTGGTGAGACATGGAAACCAACACTATACGAGGTTCTTGCTTACTCTTGTTTAAGAGAGCAGTTTTTACAATCAATTATTGCTTTAACAGGTGCAGGTTCTAATGGAAAAGGAACTTTCCAAAATCTTCTTATAAAATTTTTAGGGAGAGAAAATTGTGTTTCTTCAAACATAAAAAGCTTGATTAATCGTAGTTTTGAGACATCTGCTCTTTACAAAAAGCTTTTATGTGTCGTAGGTGAAGTAGATTCTCATGACTTAACAAATACTAATTTAATAAAACAATTTACGGGCGAAGATTTAATTCGTTATGAATTCAAAGGTAAAACTCCATTTTCAGAATTCTCGCCAACAACCTTTATAATTGCAACAAACTCATTACCTCTAACTCCAGATAAGTCAGATGGTTTTTATCGCAGATTTTTGATTATTGACTTTCCAAATCAATTTATAATTAATCGAGAATTGCTTAATCAAATACCTGAATTGGAATTTAATAATTTAACTAGAAAAATAATTAATATTCTTTTATCTTTAATTAAAAAACAAGAATTTACAAATAGCGGAACTATTGAAGAAAGACGTTCTAGATATGAGGAAAGAAGCAATCCTCTTATGATGTTTGTTTCAGAAAGTTATGATGAAACTGGCACAGGATGTGTTAAATTAAGAGAGTTTTCAAAAAAATATAACCTCTTTCTAAAGTCCAAAAAATTGCGTCAAAAAACAGTTAATGAGGTAGGCAAAGATTTACGAATAGAAGGTTTTGAAGTTTCACCAAGAAAATACAGAGATGAGCAAGGAGAAATTGTTGATAGTGCAAAATCAATCATAGGAATTTCAGTTAAAAGATCGGAGCTACATGGCGAGAATACTGGTAGTTTGGGTAGTCAAGAAAATGTAGGAACTACCCAAACTACCGGAATTAATGGGGGGTCTATCATAAAAGTAGGATTTAAAAAATGAATTCCGTTTCTTATCTTACTGCAAAAAATCTAAGAAAACAAGCAATAAATGAAATAATTATAGATATTGATGACAGGATGGAACAAGGTCTTTTATGTTTCATGCAGACAGGGATTAATCTTGTTAATGCAGGTTACCATATTGAAGTTTGGTATGCTGATGGAATGAAAAACCCCCATATCCATATTAAAGATATAGCAAACCTCGAAGGACTAAATAAAGAAGAAGGAACCGCTTATAGAAAGCTATTCTTTGAAAAATATATACCTAAAGAATATTGGAATGAAAAGATACCCGATTATTCCATAGCAAACACTTACGAAGAAGCCTATCACCCTATTGCAGAAGAAAACAAACCCCATTATAAGTATGGAACTCTTAAAACTCTTAGAAGCGAGTTTAATGTTGGAAAAATAAACCAAATAGAGTTTGACCTTTGGGATAAAACAAAACTACCTAAACTACCGAAATTAAATATAAGTCGTTCTGTAAATAATGGAGATTTTGCCCAAACTCTTGCAGGGAAGATAGCACAAAATATATCTATAATCTCTATTGCAGACCAATTCGGATTAAGTCCATTGGGTAAGAAACAAAGGGTTTGTTGTTTTCATTCCGATAGTAACCCCTCTCTTTCTTTGAATGAGGATCTTGGGTTGTTTAATTGTTTTGGTTGTCATGCTTCTGGTAATATCATTAAGTTCTATGCGATGCTTGAACAGATCAATCCTAATTTCAAATTTGAGGTTTAAGCCCGAGTATAGCTAAGTTTTTTTATATCATTAGATAAAGTACTAATTGCCTTTTTTATTAGTTCACTCTAAAACTAAGGAAAATCTATACAA
The DNA here is from genome assembly GCA_038045445.1 of Nanobdellota archaeon. Taxonomy (GTDB): domain Archaea; phylum Nanobdellota; class Nanobdellia; order Pacearchaeales; family GW2011-AR1; genus SICU01. The sequence goes on along the minus strand of JBBSYC010000028.1, from coordinate 5,982 downwards.
CTATTTTTATGTTTATAACCACTACACCTTAAAATTCTATTTACTGTTCTTATCCATCCAATAACAAATCCATATTTTTTTAATGCTAAGAGCCCATATTCTGAACAATCAGGATAAAAACCGCAAAGTGTATTTCTTTTCTTTTTAAGATAAGGTTTGATATGGGATCTGTAAACCTTTGTTATAAACAAATTAGAGACAAGAACTAATAAATTGTTACCTTCTGAAGAATTTTGCTTCATAATCTGCGTTTGAACTCCCGCATTTTGGACATTGTTTAAGTCCCTTTATTTGTCTTTTTAACTGTTCTTGGGCATTGCTTGTTATAGCAGAGGTAATAAAAAAAGAATTGCAACTATGACAGCTTCCACATTGGTAACAACTATTTGACGAAAGTTGAGATTTCATATCATTCTCAACGTCCCCTAAATAATGCCATTTTTCACCACAATTGTTGCATTCGTAAGCCCATTCAAGAAGGTATAACTTTCGCTGTGCCGAACTTAATTTACTAAATTGTTGATAATTTAATGGTTTGTTAATTCTTAGAATCTTTTCTCTCTCTTTTGTTTTTAAAGCTCTGTCTTTTTTAATCTGCTCATATTTTTCTTTTATTTTTCCAGATAAATAACTAAAAATCTTTTTCCCCATATCAATACCAATCTTCTACTTTAATCTTCCAGCTGTCTATATTAGCTATTTGTATATCAAAATAATATTCAGCATTTCCTTTATAGACATAAGTAGTTTCTTCTGAATTAGGACACTTCTGTAAAAACAAGAATTCTGTATATGCCTCGTTATCTGGCTCATAAACTCCAATATTCATTGCATCATAAGAATTTAATTTTTTACAAGACCAAGTGAATCTCCACTTCTCTCCTTTAATCATGAAAGTTTCAGTTTTTTTAGAAGAGGAACTTTGAAATGTCTTTACGTCTTGCCACCCTTTATTTAAGATGCAGGATTGTGTAGTTGGTGGTTTGTTAGAATCTGTCCCACAATTATTTGAATCCATGCATGCTCTTGTTTGAGTTCCACTTTCACAATCATTCCAATCACTACAACTCCAATTAGAATTGCATTGTTGAGCTTGCTGATTAGGCTGGTAGACTTGATTATTTGATTCTTTACTTGAATCATTTGAACTCAATGCGGAAAAACCAAAAAATAAACCGATTATTAACAAAATAAAAGCTAATCCATAATTCTTCTTTTTATTTGGTTTTTCTTTGTTTTCCATTTTATCTATTTGTTAATTCTGAGTCCAATTAACCATCCTAAAGATATCCCAAGAATAACATCAAAGCAAAGCCAACCAAAACCCCAAATCATTCTATTGAGTCCGTCTAAGTAAACTGCTTTAAGATTAGTCATTTCGCCTTCAATAGTAACATCTTGTTTATAGCCGAGTTGTAAAAAGTTCTGAGCTGTATCAAGTTGGTGATACCCTCTCCAAAACTGAGTTAATCCATTAGTCATTGTATAAATAAGAACAATCAGAACAACAAAAGTCAATACCTTAACATAGTATTTTTTCCACTTACTAATTGGTTCTTTAATCAATTCATTTTGCTTATTCATTTGAACAATTTCTTAAAAAATCCAGAAACTTTACTTTCTTTGATTTCAAGAGTCTCAATAGTATCGTTCTCTTTCTTACTTTCTAATAAAGTTTCATTATTTCCTAATGGTTTGACTGATTGGTCGTTTAAATTAATTGAAATAGAATACCATTTTTCTATTACAGATAATCTTTTTTGAAGACTAATAAACATATTCTCAATTTTATCTCCACATAACCCATTATAACATAAATTACTAGAACATTGGAAATTATAAGAGCATTCACCTGAAGATTTTCTTTCTACAAAGCCTCCGTTAAAACATGTAGTATTTTCTTTAATATATCCAAAAGGATAACAGCCATTATTTATTCTTTTTGAGTCATAGCACCCATTAACAAACTTACATATTTTTTCCTTACTCCATAATTCATTTTCATTTGAAAACTCATTTGTATTTTCAATTTCAATACTCGGTGTTGAAGAAGTAAATAATGGATAGGCACCATTTCCTGCAGGAGATCCACTATAAAGAGCAGATTGAGCTATTGCATTAGTGGTCAAGCTAAAAGAACTGAGAATTATTATAAAAATCAATAGAAATAAGTGTAATTTCTTTACCATTTTAATATTTCACACAAACTAGTCTAATAGTTCCATAATCGAGATTTCCACTAACTCCAACATGCCAAGTTCTTTGATTAATTGGATAAAAATCAACAAGATAGGCATTAGCATTACTTTCATCATTTCTTATTCCACCACCAGTTGCAAATTCATTAGAATTACATGATACATTGACTCCGCCGTATTGAGCCTGTGAAGTTATAGTTATATTAAATATAGCAATTCTAGATTCTAAATGAATATTATCTACTTTCTGCTCTAAATCTAAAATTGAAATTTTAATCTTGCTTATATCTTGCTTAATCTCTGAAATAACCTGCCATATCTTACTTAAAGTACTAGTTCCTGTAGACTGTGCACTAACAAAGATAGATAAAACTAAGATTGAGGCAACAATCCCAATAACTATAATTCCGCTAATTTTCTTCATGCTTTCAAAGGTCAAACTTTCCTTATAAATCTTTGGTAAGTGAAAAGGTATTATCTGTATTTATTATCTGACTTACCATTCTTTTTATGAACCTATCCTTAGTATCTTTCGTATTAAGAGCAAAGAATCGTAAGAAAATTCTAGACTTTTTATCAAAAGAAACCTTAACTCCTGCCCAACTTATGAAAAGAACGAGTATGTATGAGTCTCATGTAAGCAGATCATTAAGGGAACTTTTAGAACAAAAACTAATTGAGTGCGAAAATCCGAAAGAAAGAAGGTTTAGGTTCTATAAGATTACAAAATTAGGAAAAGAGATACTTGAAGAAAGCCAGAAAATTGAGGATGAGATTAAAGAAATATAATTTTGATTAAGTATATGATATAGACCTTAAATGTTTAAATAAATAGAAAATTTTCTCAAAAAATACCAAATGAATAACAATTTAGTAATCTATAGATTAAGAAAGTATCTTAGAAAATTGTATGAAGGTTACCCTACTCATTCATTTTATGGTTTTGAAATTAAAGAAGGACTGGAAAGGGGACTTTTAACTCTTGAAGAGGATGGAATAATCAAAGAAGGAGATGATAAATATAGTTGGAGATTAACTGCAGAAGGATTGAGATTAGTTGAAAGCTGGGATATAGAGAAATTAACTTATCTTATAGCTCTATTAACTTTGATAAACATTCTTGTAGTTGCTAATCAAGTTATATTTTCATTCATGGGTTGAAATGCAATAATGCAAAGTATTCTCCTAAATGATAATCAGTTGCACCTTTGCATTAATAATCGCTTATAATCATAATAGCTTCTTTTTGAATATCCTTCTTTTTCCCAGCTTTCGATTCTGTCTTTGTCTTCAGTATGACTATCAAGCAAACTATTTAAGAATACAAGTTTAGGATTTATTTTCAAGTCATTTAATAGAATGTTCTTCCAATCAACGCCTTTATTCTTGCATTCTTTGTATAAATGACATCCTTTAACAAAAGTCCTTAAACTGAAGTCACAAAACTTAGAATAATTACTTATCAGATTGAAAACTTCTAGTTTTTCTTCATAACTTATATCTTTACACACTCCTGAAATAATCTCTTTAATCTTATTTAAGATTTCTCCATTATTTGGTTTAAACTCTATATACCAACCTCGATCTTTTAGTGCAGAAATTTTTTTAGTCAATTCCCTAAAATCATTAGTTAATATGCAAACCTTAGATTTTGTTTCATATCTTTGCGGTATATTTTGCTGATTTAAAAGATTATGAGTAGTTAACCAAGCTATCTCTTTAGTTTCTATGGTTTCGCAAAATTGTTTAAGCAAACTAACGGTTTCCTCATTACTTAATAAGCCATCCACATCGTCGATCACCACAGGTAGATTTCTATATTGAAAACCTAAAATAAAGAATTGCATGGGTGTAACGTGGCTTAAAATCCTCAAATAAGGTTCTTCAGACATAACACTTTCAATAAAGCGAGACTTTCCAAGTCCGCCCCTAGATTCAACTATTAATAAGTCTGCATTTCCATTTTTGAACATATTAACAAAAAAAGCAAGTTCAGAGTATGTTTTTATTATCATTCTTTCCCTCTTTTAGTTTTCTATCTGCTTCAAGAATCAAGTTTAAAACTTTCTCAATATCCGAAATTAAGTTTAATACTTCTGCGTGAACTGGCTTATTTCCACAATAAGATTCTAGATACTTGTAAGAATTGCCTAATCTATCAGTTTTCTTATTTACAAGATAACATAAAACAGCAGAGCAAAACTCTGCAACTATCTCTTTTTGAACAATATTTCTTTTATTTAATAATCCTGCCCTGTCATGTGAGGCATGAGATAGCTCATGATAAAAAACCTCTTCTTCAGGGCTAGCCATTAATATCTTTTTCTCTGAACTACTATATGCTCCGTAATAACTGGAAATAAAGCCTATTCCCTCAACTCTCAAACCCCAACTTTTAGCAACTTCTAAAAACTTAAACTCTGGGAGTGGTATGTTTTCATAATTTAGTGGCTTTCCTTGTGTGTTCTCTGCCTTGAATACTGGAATGGGTCTAAACCCAATCAGCTTTAATTTTTCTTCCTTCTCTTCGCTTTCTTCTTTGATTATTGAAGGAGCTAGAATATAAAGAGCCTTAGAGCCTGCTTTTATTGTTCTGCCTGCCTCTTTCCACATATTAAAGCCTCGGGCGTCTTGGGTGCCTTGCAAATACATAATTAGCCTATTCCTTAGGCTCCAGTTGTTAGAAGGTAATTTTATTTTAGGGTGTGTTAAAATGGCTATCGTTTCGGGAACGTTTCCAGTTTTAAACATTTCAAGAATCTTATTAGTAGCTTCGTTTATTCTGTTTTTACAAATATTCTTATAGTTACTATTGTTTTGTTCCATTGTCTTAACTTTGATCGGTTGGGATAAGGGAGCCTTCGGGCTCTCTTTTTCTTATTCTTTATTATATGCCTAACTATTTAAACCTTTCTCAAGCGTAGAAAATACAGTTTCACGGAGCTATTTATGAATAGTATATAAGTGGTATTTGTCAGTAACTGCTATAAAAATAGAAAATATGCGAAAGGTTTATAAAGACTATATGCCTAACTAAATCATGTACTTGAGATCAAAGAAAGTTAAAGGAAAAACATATTATTACTTAGTTGAATATGAAAAAGTTGGAGATAAACTTAAACAAAGAATGGTTGCTTACCTAGGTAATGCTGAAAAGGTTAAGAAAATGCATGATTTCTATAAAGAAAATAAAGATAGGGGCTAACTTTGTAAATTAACCCCTATGCAAACTAGGGCTACCCGAATACTTTAATATCAAATTACTTTTATTCTTTTCTATAAAATACCATTCACAGAAAGGTTGAAATAAAACAGTTAGACTTGAAAAATATTATAAAAAATTTCAAGGAAAAGAGATAGAATGTAAATTATCCTCTAAATAAGTCGTTAAACCCTTCAGTTATCTGTCCAGCATAATTCGTATGCCATATCCAACAGAAAGTCTCGCCTATACCCATATCACAACTTACTCCAACATCTTGGGCTACGACTCCTCCGACAAATCCCCAGATAAGAAGGATAATTATTATTAAAATTAATGCTCCTCCTCCAGATTTCTTTTTTTCTTGTTTTTTCTCTTCATGTTCTTTATCATTACAATGTTCTTCATGAACCTCACATGCTTCTTCTGTCTTGAATGTTCTTTCACATTTATCACATTCATATTTTCGTGTAGACATATTCAATTAATAACTTTTCAACTTATAAATATTTCCTTTAGAAATTACAATTGTAGTATCCTAATATTCTTGCATGGGGTACTAACCCTATAATTTCGTGTACT
>JBBSYC010000027.1:0-4857 GCA_038045445.1 Nanobdellota archaeon | reverse complement strand
TTAAATAGGAGGAATTTGTAGGAGATTTATGAAAAAATCAACACAATCTATGCCTGATAGTGAAACTCTCTCAAATGGAGAGGCGTGGTTTAATGGGATAGGTTTTATTGCATCCGCGGCAATATTGATAGGTCTTGGTGTATCTCAAACAAATAGGCAAGAACAAAGAATTAATCGCCCCGATTTTTTGTCTCCTCCTCCAAATTATAGTCCTCCGTTTGAAACTTTTGATACAGATGGGAATAGAGTCTTAGATATTAAGGAATATGAAACACTTAGAAAAGGATATAATATTATCCGTAGATAAAACTATTTGAATTTTTAATCTTTTATCCTATGCAATTTTAAACCGAACTCGTTTGAGGATCCCTTTCGTGCTGGAAGGTTTAAGTGTTGCTTAAAACTTAAATTTTGAATAAATTGTCATCTTTAAAACCTTGTGGAACAATAAAACCTTTTTCTTTAAGAGCATTGAATACTTCTTTTTGATGAGTTCTATGATGTACCATTTTATGATGGTTTGGACATAAACAAGTCAAATTCTCGACAGAATTATTTTTATGATTCATATCTAAGTGATGCAGTTCTGTTATTTGGTTAAATCCACAAAGTACACCTTCTTTTGTTATTTGTTCATATAATTCAGAGGAGATATTATGATATTTCTGCCTATTGGACATTTTCACTTTTTCTATATGAAAAATGGAATTATAACATCCATTGCATAAGCCTTTTGCATGCATGGGTAAGGTTCTTTCGCACCTTTTACAAAAAACTAATTCTGGCTTCCAAATCCATCTTTTCCAACAAGGCTTGCACATCCCTTCGCTTTTGCCTGATGTAGAAATATGGCTTTTCTGCTTATTGCATTTTTTACAAATTCCTGGATTAAGCCTAAGTAAAGCCATTATTTATTTAGGGACCTAAACTATTTAAATCTTTCGGCTCCTAAAACTTTATAAAGTGAAAAGTCTTAAAAAGTATATGAAAGACTATGTTACCTTACAAAAGAGAATGAGTCGCAAGTATAAAGATAAGACCTACCATAAATGGATCGTGATAATTCCTGAAGAAGAGATCAAATATGCTGGCCTAAAAGAGGGAGATAAATTAAATATTGAATCAGAACCAGGTAAAATTCGCTTTAATAAGAGAATTTAGGCGCCGACTAGATGTCTTAATGAAGCTTGTGCGAACTCTTGGTAAAATTACTCTTTAGAAGCTAAATGGGGCTTCTGCCTTTCTAAAAGTAGTGTGGTATGATCTAGCACAAGTATAGAATAAGCTTCCTAAGAATCCTAGCCCACTTACGCGCTGATCACATTCCTCCCATTTTAGAAAATAATTCCTTGATTCATCCGGACCTTTTGCATTTCTTTTTCTTACCATAATCTCGTCCACTTCTCTAGCTAAAGATAATCCATTTGTAATATCCTTGCCTATTGCACTCCATTCTCCGACCATGATCGTTTTGATGAGACTCATGGTTTTGTCAAACCCTAAGAGTTTTTAAGACTTTGGGATTGTGCGAACTTATTCGGTTATAAAGGGGCATTGCCGATAATTGGTCTGTTAGGACTGCTAAAATTATGAGGGGGGTTGAGGCCTAACTCTTTGTGCATACCAATCTATCGTTTTTCTTGTATCGTCAAGAACTCTAAGCAAAAGAGACAATTCTACAGGTATATAATGAAGAATGACTGCTCTCTCCTCACCCCCTACTATCATTTTCTCAATTCCGTCTTGGGGAATTCTAAAACCTTTCCGTGATTCGGCCATCCAATTTGCAAGTCTTATTTCTTTGCCTTCAGGAGAGATACTAACTCTATAAATTTGGCCTAACTCTAGATGCATCGGAGTTCTTACCCAATCGCCTGTTTGAAGTGGCGCTTTACCTTCTTCAGCCCAATATTCAATTCTCTTAGTCATGATTGAAAATTAAATTTATTGTTTATAAAGATTTACTTTAGGTTATCGGCGCAGTTCGGCGCTTCGCGCCTCACACTTACAGAGGCAAGTTTCTTTAATGAGAGCATATATTCTAGAATTTGAGGAGATTAAACGAAGGTTTATGCTTTGCTGAAAGGTTTAGTTTTTGATTGAAACTTTAACTAATCGAATAATCATAAATATTCTGGCGATGACCTACTTTAAGGATATTAATGTTTTCGCCAACTACTTCAAAAATAACTCTATAATCTCCTACTCGAAGCCTATATTCATGTTCAGCACCTTTGAGCTTTCTGATATCTCCTTTAAACGGACTTTCTTTTAATTGATTTACACGTTTAATAATTCTTATTGTGATGGATTTATCAAGACGCTCGAGAGATTTAAGAACAGTTTCTTTCCACTCGATAGTATACATTACAACCCAAACCTCTTCTTGACCTCTTCGTGAGGAACTCCCTTACTTTTTCTTGCTTCTTTAATATCTTCTTTTGTTTCGGCTGAAAGCTCCATTTCATCCTCTAGCATTCGCTCAATTATTTCGTTATATGACTCTCTATTAAACATTTTCATTCGTTCAAGGCGTTGCTTTACTTGATCAGATATTTGAATTGTAGTGGCCATTATAAGTAGTTATAACTGCTTATAGTTTAAATAGTTTTTGTTCGGCGCACGTTCGGCGCTTCGCGCCTCACACTTACAGAGGCAATGGTTTTAGTAATGATATATGCCTTGATTTTTGGGTTTTGATATTTGAGTTTTGAGGGGGATTAAACGAATGTTCTTGTTTGGCTAAAAGTTTTGATAGAAAACTAAAATGTTTAGCTAAGAAGTTTTGTATTTTTTATAGATGTTTTTTCTGTGCCCTAAATCTCTTATTGCTATTATCTTTTGAGACTCTAAATTGTCAACTAGAACTCTGTAATCTCCAACCCTTACTTTTTTGAAATCTAAACCTGATAGACCTTCAATAAAATGTTTTGGATTTTCTTTTACTTGTTCTAATTTTTTAAGAATTCTTTCTGAAATCTCAAAAGGCAATTTTTCTAATGATTCTAATGCTAGATTTGACCATAGAAGCTGATAACTCATTTTTTCTTGTTGAGAATTCTACGCTTTACCTCTTCATGAGATATATATTCAGATAGGGGGGTTTTTCTTGCTTTCTGAAGCCTTTCTTTGAACTCATCTGTAAATTCTCCCTCGTCGTCATTTTGGCATTCTTCTTCTTCGATGAATATACCTTTTAACTTGAGAGCTTTTTCAAGTAGGATTAATCTGTGGTTGATGTTTTCTAAAGTTATTTGTTGATTTTCCATGTTTTGAAAGGGGTTTTTTAGTTAATAATTCTTTCGGTCGGCGCACGTTCGGCGCTTCGCGCCTCACACTTACGGAGGCAAGTTTATTTATGGAGGACAAGATATGCCTAGAAATTTGTTGGATTAAACGAAGGTTTATTCTTTGCTGGAAGATTTAGGATTTGATTGAAACTTTCATCTAAATGGAGAAAGACCTAAATTGTCTTGAAGGAGTTGCAAGATGCCGAAGATTACAAGATATAATCCTATTGCTATTCTTAGAAACTTTGGCCATACGAGTACCAGAATTCCAACTATTATTGCAAGGATTGCTGATATTGTAAAGACAACTGAAACCATGTTTTTATTAAGGAGTTTGAGTTTAAGTAGTTTTCCTTTTATTTTAGACTTTTTCTTCCTTCTTTCTTTTGAAAAAGTGTCTAATCTGTGCTGTTTTTGCCTTTTCTGCAATTCTGCCTGTCCAAACAGTTACTATTACTGCAACGGCCGTGACTAGGATTGCATAAGAAAGCATTGCTGGAATTGAGCTCTGCTCTCCAAAGATATTTTTGAATATATTTTGAATTGCTTCATTCCATGCAAGGGCTGCTACAAAGCCGAAAGCTCCTGTAGTCAATACTGAAAGCTTGTCTATAATTTCTGATTTCATATATTTATTTAGAAAGAGACGTTTTTATACCTTTTGAGCTGTTCAAACAGCTGTTTGCCTGTTTTTAAACAGCCGTTTATCGTCGACTAAGCCGTTTAAATAAAGGTTTGTTAAAAAATAAAATAAAGTTAAAAAAATAGTTTTTAAGAAATTACTTCTTAAATAAAGCAATCAATTCCCAGATTCCTGATAGTCCAACTAATATGTAAACTATATCTGTAAATGTGCCCGTTCCAAATATTGCTTCAACAAGATTCCAGTTAAAGGCTCCTACTAGGCCCCAGTTGATTGCTCCAATTACAACAAGAATTTTTGTTATCCAGCTTAGTGTGTTCATTTTTACCTCCTTTCACCTCTGTTAAGATATTTTATTGACTCAACGGCTGTTTAAATAGTTTTACTCTTTTTGGGGGTGTTTTTTGAGAGAGTGTTTAAAATTGAAAATTGCTTGCGAGGTGTTGTTAGGTGTTCAAACAGCTGTTTGTTTTTGGGTTTGGGGTGTTTATGAGGTGTTTAAGGCTGTTTAAATTTGTTTATTTTAAGGGTAAAATATAGTAAGATTTATATAGTAATTACGTCTATAAATCTGTATGTTTGGGTTGTTTGGTTCTTCAAAAAAGGTGAAAAAGCTTGAAAGTGAAACAAGAAAAAGTTTTTCTGAAGTGAGAAAAGACTTTGAAGGAGTTAGTAAGTGGATTAAACACCTAAACAACAGCGATAAACAGCTGTTTGATTTGATTTCTGATATTAAATCTGAATTATCGTCGATAAAGGATGATCTTGAGGGAGTTAAGGAAGCAGTTTCTCTGACTAATTTGGCGCAAGAACATAAACAGGTGTTTAAAAAAACGGCTGTTTTGGATGAACAAGAGGCTGTTTATGATGTTCAAGAACCTGTTCAAACAGCTGTTCAAACAGGCAATTTTCATGATATTTTGA
>JBBSYC010000026.1:0-5375 GCA_038045445.1 Nanobdellota archaeon | reverse complement strand
AAAGAATCAATTGTTCTTTCTTCAATAGGGTGTCTTTTTTCTGCAATTGCATCATAAAAAAGATCTCTGGAATCTTTAATTTTATCTTTAAGTCCAATAGCATTTAAAACCATTAATTCTGAAAGAAGACTTGAAAAAAAGCCATAATCTCTTTCTTCTAGGTCTCTTACAATGAATCTTGGTTGTTGAATTCTGACTACCATCAAAAAATCGATGCACCACCATATATTAAAATTTATGTTTGATTGGTGCTCGATTTTTGGATGCTCGAAGTGTTCCACACACTAAGTTTGTGGTTTCCAAACACTTCGACATGACAAAATAGATTTTTTTGATTTTATAAACCTTATATATTTTATATTGAGATAATCTATTTAAGTAGTGTTTTTTATTGAGAAAAATGATTATTGGACTTGTAGGTTTTAGGTATTCTGGAAAAACAGAAGTCGGGAAGATATTGAGTAATAATAGATTTAAGGTAGTTAGTTTTGGAGATGAGGTAAGATTAGAAAGAATTGCAAGAGGTTTGCCAGATGACTACGACCTTCATAAATTAGGAGTAGACTTAAGGAAAGAATTCGGACCTCGATATTGGGGTGCTAGGGTTTTGGGTAAGATGATATGGGCAGGATTTGAAAATTATGTTGCTGAGGGAATGAGAACTATTGGAGACTTGGAGGTTTTTCAAAACATTCCTGGTTTTGTACTTGTTGGAGTTACTGCTTCTGATGAATTAAGATGGGAAAGATGTAGGACAAAAAATAGAGGAAGACCAGATGATACGGATAATTATGAAGAATTTTTGAAACGAGATTTAAGAGATAGGTCAAGCGATGAGGGGGGATTACAGAGTGAAGCTTTGTTTGGGCGTAGGAAGTATACTATGGACAATGATGGAGATTTAATTAATCTAGAAGCTAGAACCATTAACTTGCTTCAAGAACTAAATTCACTTGGCTTTCGAGGCTAACTTTACTATTTCGTTTTCACTTAACGCGCCTGTGCGCATATCAACTGGTTGACCTTTCTTGAATACTATTGTTGTCGGAATGCTCATTATTCCATAGCGCATTGCTATCTCTTGGTTTCCATCTACATTGACTTTTGCAAATTTTACATCTTTTACAGTGGAAGCTACTTTTTCAAATACCGGGGCCATTATTTTACATGGACCACACCAATCAGCGTAAAAATCTATTACTGCTGAATTCTTAGATATGAAATCATCAAAGTTTTTTGAGCTTAGAATTTCTATTTTTCCCACCATGTTGTTTTTCAGAATGGTAGTTTAATAAATGTTTTGATTTATTTTTCAGACTATACATAACCTTTAAAAACCTATTTTTGTAAAACGATTTATTCTCAAAAGAATATACAAATGGCTGAAAAAGAAACAAGCTTAAACAAGATTGAGCGTCTGACAAGTAATCAGGCAAATATTCGTAATGTTGCTACATCTGCTCATATACATCACGGAAAAACGGCTTTCACGGACAATCTACTTGCTGCTGCTGGATTGATGGCTTCTAAGAACGCTGGAGACCTTGAAGAAGGCATGACTACATGGCAACATAAAGATGAACAAGAGAGACTGATGACTGTTGATGCTGCAAATGTTTCAATGGGTCATGAGTATGAAGGGCAGGAATATTTGATTAATCTGATTGATACTCCAGGACACATTGATTTTGGAGGAAACGTTACGAGAGCTATGAGGGCTATTGATGGAACTTTTGTTCTTGTATGTGCTGTTGAAGGAATAATGCCTCAAACAGAAACTGTTTTAAAACAAGCTCTTCGTGAAAGAGTAAAGCCTGTTCTTTTCATAAATAAAGTTGACCGTTTGATTAAGGAGCTTAAAGTTACACCTCAACAGATGCAAGAACGTTTTGCTAAAATTATCTCGGAGTTTAATACACTTGTTTTGCAAATTGCAGAAACAGAACTAGGGGATAAATGGAGAGTTAATGTTGCTGAAGGTAGTGTTGCATTTGGTTCTGCAAGAGAGAACTGGGCGTTATCTGTGCCTTTCATGAAAAAGAGAAATATCAGTTTTGGAGATATAATAAAAATTTATGAGATGGAAGAAAATGAAAGGAAAGACTGGGTCTGGAAGAATGCTCCCTTGAATGAAGTTGTTCTAGATATGGCTGTTAAACATTTGCCAAATCCCTTGGAAGCTCAGAAGTATAGAATCCCTAAAATATGGAGAGGAGATATAGATAGTAAACTTGGTCAGGATCTCATAACTTGTAATCCCAATGGGGAACTTGCTTTTGTAGTCACGAGAATAGTTATTGACCCAAGATCAGGAAAAGAACTTTGTGCGGGTCGTCTTTATTCGGGAACAATGCGAAATGGAATGGAAGTTTATTGTAATAACAATAAGAAGAAATCAAGAATTCAGCAAGTTTTAGTTTACAACGGGATAAAACCTGAACAGCTTGAAAGCGTTCCTGCTGGCAACGTTCTTGCTGTTTCTGGAATAAATGTGGATGTTGGAGAAACTATTACTTTAGTTGAACAGACTCCATTTGAAGAACTTAAGCATATATTCCAACCTGTAATTACAAAGTCTATTGAAGTTACTAAACCTCAGGATTTGCCAAAGCTTATAGAGGTCCTTCGTAAGGTTGGAAAGGAAGACCCTTCGGTAAAAATAGAAATAAATGAAGAAACAGGAGAGAACCTTCTTTCTGGAATGGGTGAGTTGCATCTTGAAATTATTGAGGGCAGAATAAAAACAGAAAAGGGACTTGAAGTTAAAATGGGAAACCCAATAATTGTTTATCGTGAAACTATTACAAAAGATAGTGGTGAAATTGAAAGCAGAACTCCAAATGGACACAACATATTCTTTCTTGAAATGATGCCTCTTGAAGAGAATGTATATGAATCAATTGAAAAAGGTGAGATTCCTGAGGGAAGATTGAAGAAGAAGCCTGAAGACATATGGAAGAAATTATCTGAACTTGGTATCTCGAATGACGAGGCAAGAGCTTACAGAGATATTTACAAAGGGAATGTTTTTGAAGACCAAACAAGAGGTCTTGTATTGCTTTCAGAAGTCATAGAATCTATAATTGATGGATGGAGACTTGTTGTAGATAATGGACCTCTTGCTAAAGAACCATTAATGAAAACAAAGTTTATATTGCATGATGCAAAGCTTCACGTAGACCATATGCATAGAGGGCCTGCGCAAATATATCCAGCTATACGTCTTGGAATGTTCAACGCAATGACTAAAGGTGGCGCTGCTATTCTTGAACCTATTCAGACTCACTTGATAGAATCTCCCGTTGATTACATGGGTTCTGTTACAGGACTTGTTGGAAGCAAAAGAGGAATTCTTATAGATGTAGAACAAAAAGGAATAGATGTTTTCATAAAATCTAGAATTCCTGTTTCTGAAATGATTGGATGGAGTAACGATTTGAGAAGTATCACTGAAGGAAGAGGAGTGTCAAGCTTGATAACTCAGGACTTTAAACAAATTCCTAGAGAACTTCAGGAAAACGTTGTTAGAAAGATAAGGGAAAGAAAAGGTCTTTCTGAGAATCAGTAAAAATATTTTTGACAGAGTAAGATAATGTGGTATCTTTTATTAATAAACTCTTTGTTTCTTTAGTTTAATTATTTTTTTAAAAATTTCTTTGAAAAGATTTAAATATTCCATTGCGAAAAGTTGTTTAGCTAAAAATGGTGATGAATGTAAAAGAACCGGAAGCGAACTCTGAAGAGGAAGAGTTTAATGCAAACATCGATGACTTGTGTGAGGATCTCGAAGGTCTTTCTTTTTAATTAATTTTTAACAGCTTTTTGTTTGCGCAAGATTTATTAATTCTTTTTTTAAATTTTATAGATGTCTGAAATCGTTTTAATATTGTTTTTTTCTTTAGTTGGGTTAATTACAGGTTTCTTTGATTCTCTTGTCGGCGCAGGAGGGTTGTTTTCTATTCCTTCTCTTGTTTTCTTGGGACTTCCACCACAAACAGCAATTGCTACTGATAGATTTGGGGTGATTGGTCAGGCTATTGTTGCCGTAATTAAATTCTGGAAGGCAAAGAAAATTGTTTGGAAATTTGTTCCTTTTCTTGTTGTGCTAGCACTTATTGGTTCTTATATTGGTGCTAATTTTCTTTTAAACACTGATCCGAAAAACCTATCAAAGATTATTGCAATAATTATTTTTGTTTTATTGCCTCTTGTATTTCTAAAGAATGATTTTGGAATAAAGCATTTTGTTATAAATAAGAAGAAGGCAGTTGTTGGATTATTGTCCTATTTTGTTATTATGGTATTTGCTGGTTTTTCAGGACAAGGCACTGGGCCAATGGTGTTTTACACATTAACTTTCTTTTTTGGTCTGACAATGATAGAATCTCTCGGAACAGGACTTGTGCCTTGGCTTGTTTTATCGGTTTCTTCAACTATAATATTTGGGCTTAATGGAATAATTGATTACAAAGTTGGAGCTGTTTTGTTTGTTACGATGTCCATTGGAAGCTATGCTGGAGCGCACATTGCAATAAAGAAAGGAGACATCTGGATTAAAAGACTGTTTGTTGTTTTGGTTGTTGTAATGGGTTTGAAGCTTTTGATATTTCATTAAACTTTATTTTTTTGATCTTCTTGAAAATAAGCCTACAAGCATATCATCAAGTTTTTCTTTTTTTTGATTAGGCTTCTGATTTGCAATGCTTCTTCTCACTATGTCTTCAACTTGTTCTGGAAGTGTAAGCATATTTCTCTTTGCTCTTTTTTCCAATAGTTTCATGACCTCACTGTCAAGCCATATTGTTATGCTTTCCTTTGAATGCATTTTTTCTTTTACTGCTTCAAAGCCCTCATTTATTTTTTCTTTTGGCCACCCATTGCTTAGAAGAGCCTCTCTTATTTTCGAATCGCTAAATTTTCTATTTTTTGCTTCTAGAATGAATCTTAGTAGGTCGGGGTTTGCCATCTTTTGTATATTATACAGTTAAGAGATTTAAATGTATTGACAGTGGCTCGCGCATAGATTACAATAAAGGTTAAATAGCGAGTTTTTTTCTTTTCAAGATGGTTAATGATCTTTCTGAGAGTTGGAATCCAGATAATAAATTCATAGATTTTTTCTTAAATGAACTTAGAAGTAATGGTGTTGATTTAGATCAGAAAGTTCTTTGTTGTCCCGATGGAACTAAAAAAGGTGGGGAAGGTCGTAGTTATAGAGAAACAGCTGAGGAAATGAGAGAAGGCACAGAATTTGGTAGGATGATGCATGAAGGGTTTAGAAAATCATATATAGAGTGCGGAGAATACACACCTTCTGAATAATTATTTCTTTTTTGGGGCAGTATAAACTTTCTGAACTGCAAATGACTTGTAAA
>JBBSYC010000025.1:0-31936 GCA_038045445.1 Nanobdellota archaeon | reverse complement strand
ATATTTTTTAATATCTGCCTTAAGACAAAAGCCTTGTATGAAATTTTTTTTAGTGGCCCCCCCCCCCCCCCCCCCGCACGACTAGATTTTACTAATCTGCCATTAAGCGAGACTTTCCTCTTAAAAATATCAAATCTTTTTATTGCAGGATGCGTTCCCTTACCTATTTGGTTAGCATAAGAATCATAAATAAAAGTCTTCTCAAATATAGGCCCAATGATATTAATTAAGGCGTGATGAACTACCCTATCTCTAAATGCAGAAGAATGAATTGTTCTTGTCTTAGGATCACGCACAACAAATCTTCTAAGACTTCTTGGTTTATATGTACATGAAACAAGTTCTGTATGAAGTGTGTTTAATTCATTAGATAAATCTTTATCAAATTCAATAACAGATTCTTTCTTTGATTTGCCTTTTCTAGCTTTTTCATAAGCAATAAGCAAGTTATGCATAGCGCAAAGTTTGCCGTACAAATTTTTGTGAGTTTTCATTAATATTCCCCTAGAGGTAGGTTATTCCGAGCTCGGCATTGCGATTAGCAGGACCCTCATTGCAATTCAAGTTGGCCCTGTCTGAATTCGCATTGAACCTCGCGACAGTTGTAGCAAGTTCATTTAGTATCACTGCATCTTTAGTTTTCACTCCGAACTCTCCCAAGGTTTTTTCATCATTACTAACTATTAACACTGTATTTTATGATTCCTTTCGGAATACTATGAACTTGCGTGTAGCCCTTTGTTTGCTTATCTGGATACTCTATATATCAGTATTAATTGATAAGCCCTCTAGGGCATAGCTTTTTTGAGAACACCTATTAAAGCCTTATTGATATTATATTAGTCATTAATCAAAAGGTGTTTACAGATAGTATACTTCAGATCATCTATGAGCGCTTGGAGTCAAAGAAAGAAAGAGAGATAGAAAAAAGAGAAGAAGATAGTGAGAGAGAAGAGAGAATTCCTTTACTGCGACTTGCTAATAATCAATTTGTTTGCCCGACGACATAACTATTAATTTAACCTCAAATCCAGAAAAATCCACTGCGAGATAAATCGCAGTTCAAGATTCACTGTTAATTCGCAGAATTTCTTTCTGTATACTAAGTTTTGTGAATGTTTTACCTAATTTATTATATTTAGGATATAAATTTCTATCTGTAACCACAAAAAACCAACGATCTGGATAATCTTTGTTTAATTTCTCAATTTTCTGCATCAGATCTTTCTTATTATGCTTAATCATCTTTCCTGTTTCTACTTCAATTGCATATTGAGTTCCATTTATGTTAAAAACAACATCTGGATTTACTGTTTGATATGTTTCAACTTTATTTGTAAATTTCTTTATATACTGTGCAATATCATGAGTAAGGAAAATATGTTGTGGACTTTCATTATCTCTTAATTCTATAAGATATCTTTCTTTTCTTTTTGATAGGATGCTATGAAATGAATAAGTTTTGTAACCAAAATTCTTTAAGTAATCTATTTCATCATTTGATAAATCTTTTAATTTAGTGCATCCAACATCTCTATCTACATTAATATCTATTTTTTGACGTTTATTTTTTGCTTTTTCCTGCCTATTATAATCTTTTTGAAGCAAATTCTTTCTTTCCTCTTCTGTTTGTATTTCTTGTGATACAAGTAATTCATCTGGCTTGGTTGTAATCACTCCATGTTCTTCTGGCGAAGCAACAACTTTGATTTCGGAGTGATCATCATCCATTATAAGAATTCCCTCTCCTACTCCTGCTGTTAAGAGGGCATTCACTTCTGTTTCGCTCAAGAAAAATGTTCTCTGGATATTCCTTATCACTGCTGGTTTTTGCCTCATCAATAAAGTATAAGAGCTGTTAGCAAGCACAGATTTACCTGCTTCTGAATCTAGCATTCCTTCGACTTCTTGATTAATAAGAAATAAGGCTAAGTTGAATTTTCTACATGTTTTAACTATCTCAAATATATATGAAGCATCAGTAGCCTGTCGCAATAAAGACCAAGCTTCATCAATAACTAATAACTTGCGATGTAAATCTTTTTTCATTTTCATATAAATATAGTCAAGTATCAGAAACATCATCAATGGTTTGACTTGTTTTGGTAAATTGCCTATGTCAAAACATACAAATTGATTATCAAAATTAATCTTAGTTTCTTGATTAAGGAAAGAAAATACTCCGTTCACATACCAATCTAATCTACTAATCAAACTTCGTAAGGTTTGCTTTTCAGCTGAACTGGTCTTTTTCTCCATTCTTTTAAGTGCTTTAAGCAAATCTTCTAAAAGAGGAGGTTTTCTGCTCCAACTCTTAACTTTTTTTGCATAGATCTTTTTCTTTTCATAAGCCTCAGTAAGTGCTCGTTCCATAATAGCCCTTTGTGGCTCGGAAAGATCTCCAATCATTATTGGTATTATGTCTAACAAAGCAAGTCTTTTTTCTGGATAGTCGTGACCCATTAAATCTAATGGATTAATAATTGTCTCAGATGTTGTGCTTAAATCAATTAATTGGCCATTAAAGCGATTTACAAGGGCTTTGTACTCTCCTTGCGGATCAATCACCATTACATTAGTACCATTAAGCAAATAACGTGAAATAAGCAATTTTGCCATATAGCTCTTCCCTGATCCTGAACTTGCTAGACACAAACCATTTGGGTTGCTCAGATTAAAGATGTCTTTAATTATTGGAATGTTATTTTTATTTTGACCCAACCATATTCCAGTTTTATCTGCCTGTAAAAAGGAAGAAGTAAAAGGAAAGAATGCAGAAAGTGCTTCTGTTGGTACACTTCTTATTTGATTTAGTTTGTTAATGGCCAAAGGAGAACATGACTGAAAACCTTGAGTCATGCGAAAAGTTGGATGTTTTGGAATAATCAATAGGGAATTAAGCTCCGCTTGTATTCTTCTAGTAAGCAATTCTAATTCATCTTTATTTTTGGCCCTACAATTAAAATATAAACTTACATTAAACAATTTATCTTTTCCTTTCTGTAAGTTTGTTAATACAGCCTTAGTATCATTGTATTTGATCTGAAGGCTTGAATTAAGGATATTTTTACTTTTAGCAGAATATAGATCAGATCTTTGTTTTTGAAGTTCTTTATTAAGAAAAATCATCATTGTTTCTATATCAAAAGGCTCAATGTGCATTGAAAGATCAAAGTTACCCATTGTGCTTATGATTTTATCCAAAAATCCTGTTTCTACACTTCTTGGATACCCATGAGCATAAATTGTTCTATTTACCAAATTATTAGTTTCATTTATTATTCTAAGGTAACTTGAAGAGTTTTCAATACTCAATGGAAAGAAATCGGTCGATTCTTTCTCTTTAGGCTTTTGATTTTTCTTTCGAAACATCTTTATCCTCCTTTTTTCTAGAAACAAAGAACTGCCTTAAGAGTAAGTCTAATTCTTGATCATTTAACCTCACATTCTTGAGTCCCATGTTGGCTAATCTTGATTGACAAATCTGTATTTGTATACCAATATCTGTCTTCTCAGGAATAACAATGTAAAAAACTCGATTCATAACTTCATTTTCTTTAGTAAGTGATTCTAGATGTCTTTTATATCCTTGAAAAAGTAGCTTGAAATGGTCTGAATCTCCCATTCTATTATTAAATTCGTTAAAATATTCTTGCAAATCTAGTTTTTCTGTATTCATAATAATTTGTATTGGAAAATCAAGACTATTGAGAAATTTCTGAAATGCTATTGCAATAGCTTGTTTTGACTCTTCAGGCTTAATAGAAAAGTTAATTGGAGTTATCTTTAGAATTGCGAGTTTTTTATTATTTTTAGTAATAATTAAACTGTCTTTTATCTCTTTGACTGGAATAAATTCTGCGAATTTATGGGGCAATTGAATTAATTTGGATTTATACCAATAATACCAGTTTTTTATATGCTTATCTAAGTCTAGAAAAATAAATCCTATACCCAAACCTGCAAAAAGAGTCATAAATGGAATCTTTATGGCTATATGTAAACTACTTTTAAAAAAAATAATTGCAATAATTGGAGCAAATATACCAAAGTATACTAATTGTTTAAAGTTTAATCCAAACATTATCTTTTCTTTGTATTCTAATTGTTGAGGTATTTCGTATGCCATTTTAGTTGCGCCACCTCTTTATATTTGAATAAATGTTAAATGTCGCTTTAGATATTGTAAAAAACATTAAAATTAATGCTAAAATATCTATAGTGAGAAACGCAGTTATTAATAATAAAATTTGAAAAGTATTAAATAACGCAACACTTGTAAGTGTAGAGAAGCCGATAAGTAATATTGCATCAAAAAATGTGATGAAAATAGATACACCTAAAATATTAATTATCAAAGATCCAAATTGTTTAAGTGGAGATAAAAAATAAAAGAAAATACCTATTGGTAGAAATACGACTCCAATAGATACAATTGCATAACGAAGAATAAGTATTAACATCGTTAAAATTAAAGTTGCTAAATAACACAGATTAAAAAATAAAATTAATCCTAATCCAATTGTACTGTTTACAGTTATAGTAAAGAAATTTGGATCAATTAAACTCAATATTGCAGAAGCCATTGCAGAGGACAAATCTATGATTAGTTGATATGCAAAAAATGAAGATTGTACTAAAATAATCATAATTATTATGCTTCTGAGCCATACTTTGGCTTGCTCTCTTTTTTCAGAATCATATCCTGCAATTAGAATGCTAAATCCAGATCCAACTATAAGTAAGGCATAGAACATCGAAAGTATGTAAACAATTATTGCCCACAAATGGGCAAATAGAGTGATATTTACACTTTCAGATAAAAGATTAAGTGTTAATTGTAAAAATGGTTGAATTGGTTCGTTGATTAAATTGGTAATAAATTCAAAGAAAACTTGAGGCAAACACGAACCAAGATTAATTAAACCGCAGGTAGGCATTTTCTTATGAATGAATTTTTTGTTAAAACAGAAAACAAAAGATAATTAAAAATTAGAAAAATGATTATTTTAGAGAATAAAATAAATCTACTTGTTTCTATTTCTTTATAATGGAAAGTAAAATTTGCTTGTGCTCTTGGATAATGTTTATTTTGATATCCTAAAAAATCATATCCTTGATCCCATAAAATACATAATGCTTCTTGTCTTTCAGTACCTGAAGATTGAGACCAAATATAATTACAATCTCTTAATTTATCTGATTCTGTAAAATTAGTACATTGTAAATTAGATGGACACGCAGTAGCAACCTGCAACAGCAACAATTTAATAAAAAATCCTGTTGCAAGAGTACCTGCTACCTTCTTTTTCATATTTGCCATGCTTAGTTTACAATAAACTGCACAAACAATGGTGCTGCCCAGATTATTGCAAGCCCTATGAAAACATACATAATAGTGCTCTTTGAACTTTCACGCTTTCCTGGATTCGACCCACTAGTTATGTAACTAACGCCAGCAAAAACTAACATTATAACTGCAATGAAAGTTGCAGCATACTTAACTAAATTATAAATTCTAATGACAGGTTCTAAAATTCTGTTAAATGTTTGCTGTTCTCCTGGAGTTAAAGTATTGTTAAACTGTGCAGATGCTATCTGAATCAGAAAAATTAGGCTAATGATTAAAATTGTAGCAATTTTTTGTACCTTCATTCTTTCACCTCCTTTTCAGTTGATTGTTCTCGCCATTCGTCAAGGTAGGATTTTACTTTACGAAATCTCTCTAATTTTTCTTCAAAATTAGTTTCATATTTCCATTTTAGAAAGTTTAAGCAGTTTGCACAGAATTCATTATCTTTTGTTTCAGCTTCGCAGATAATACATAACTTCATGCTTGTGCTGTGATCTAAAGTGTTTATAGGCAATCGGAGACCATTTAGTCGACTAAATGGACGACTAAGTAGTTGACTAACTGGACGTCTCTTTTGTCTCCGATTTTTTATAAAACTAAAAAATTAGATCCAATCATGAAAAAAGAATTTTCATGGAATCTTAAGGTCAATAAGAAATATAACATAATATATGCAGATCCGCCTTGGAAGTATAATACCACTAACTCCTTCAAGAAATATCCTTGTGTTCCAATCAAAGATATCAAACTTTTTCCAGTACAAAAGATTACTGAAGATAACTGTGCTTTGTTTTTATGGGCTACTTGTCCTATCTTGCCTGAATGTATTGAAACTCTAAAAAGTTGGGGCTTTCGTTATGTTACTGTTGCGTTTACATGGATTAAGACAAATAAGAAAAACAAACAACCATTTATGGGTCTGGGCAATTGGACTAGGGCAAATACTGAAGTTTGCCTACTTGGATTGAAGGGAAAATTAGATAGAAAATCTAACAATGTAAGACAAGTAGTACTTTCACCATTAAGAGAACACTCAAGAAAACCTGATGAGGTAAGAGATAGTATTGTAGATTTATTTGGAGATATTCCTCGTATAGAATTATTTGCACGCCAAACAGTCAAAGGCTGGGACTGTTGGGGTAATGAAACTAATAAATTCAAGGAAACTTTTCATGGAAAATAATAACTTTCAAACAATTAACAAAATAGATCCTGATGTTATTATAGTTAAACTAAATGAAATTTTAGAATTTATAAGAAAACTAAAACAGGATAAAGGAAAATGAGAAAAAATTATCTCTTGTGCATTAGAATAGAGACTTCTTTAATAGATAAATTAAGAAAAGAAGCTGAAAATAATAATTTACCTATTTCCGAAATTGTTAGGCAGAAATTAATAGAACCATCGGCAATCGAAGAAGTTAGATATATTGTTAAAAAGATTCATGAAAAACTCATTTCTCGTTGCTGATGACAAGTTTTATAAATTACATTGTTCTCTAAAGAAGGTATATCTTAGAGATAATCATAAAATAACATTTTACGCGCCCACAAGGATAACACAAACGTGGACTGCTTGGTCCGGGCGTTATAGTTTGAAACGGGGGTTCTGAATATTAGGGATAAGTTTAAAATTTATGTATTTTACTGTTCAATATGGCAACACTCATCACACACCTAGTCTTATCAGAGAAATTATTTGACAAATATTTCAAGAATAAGAATAAAAAAGATTTTTTTGTTGGTACAAGTTTACCCGATATCAGATATCTTAAGGTAATCGAGAAAGAAAAGACCCATTTTACAGTAAAAAGTTTTAAAGAAGTATTGAATGAAGATTCTTTTATTTCTGGAATGAAATTCCATGCTTTTCTAGACAAGATTCGTGAAGAATTTATTTTCCCATATGAAAAAGCAGAGTTTTTTATAAAATCCAAATATACTATAACTGCATTAAAATTTTTTGAAGATGAGATGTTTTATAGTAAGATACCTGATTGGAATCAAATCTCCTCATATTTTGATGGAATACTAGAAAATGAATTACTTTTAATTAAAGATTCAAACTCAGTTAAAAAATGGCATAGTCTCGTTACGAAATATATTTCCGTTCCTCCATCTGATAAAAGTAGAATGGATTTCATATTGGGCATTGGGTTAACTGATGAGATTGGAATTGAAATTAACAACTTAATCTCGGAAATGAAGAAGAGTTTAGAATTCAAAAAAATTGTAAATAGATTTTATAAAGAATTTGAAAATCTATGTACCACAAAGAATTTGTAATTTTTACCAAAACCCAGTTCGGATGGGTTACTGCTGGTCTAGGTTTTTTACCCCTACATTTATAACATAAAGTAAACATTTATAAATATGTAGTGTCAAGAAGATACATGGTGAATATAAGAGAAAAGAAAACTGGAGAACAAACCTATTACTATCTTGAACATAGTTTACGAGAAGGCAGTAAAATCATAAAAAAAGAGAAATATCTTGGAAAAGAAATACCTAAAGATATTGAGAAGATAAAAAGGGCGTTTATCATAGAATTGTATAAAGAAAAATGGTTTAATGATTTTGAGAAGATAAAGAGCAATTACTCTAAAGAACAAAAAATAATGCCCCCTTCTTCGAGAGCTAAGCAAAAACAGACCTTTGCTGTAAAATTTACATATAATACTCAGAAAATAGAAGGTTCTTCTCTGAGTTTAAAAGATACTTCAAACTTAATTGAAAAGGGTATAACTCCCTCTGAGAAACCCATAAATGATGTTGTAGAAGCAGAAGAACATAACAAAGTATTTTATGAAATGCTGTCCTATCAAAAAGACTTGTCTTTACAGATTGTACTTTATTGGCATAAAAAACTATTCGAAAAAACTAAGCCAGATGTGGCTGGAGAGATTAGAAATCATCAAGTAGGCATTTCTTTAAGCAAATATACTCCTCCAATGCCATCTGAATTAGACTTCTTAATAAGAGAATTTTTTGATTGGTATAATAAAAGTAAAAATACTTTAAATCCTGTAGAACTGGCTGCCCTAGTACATTTAAAATGGGTAACTATGCATCCTTTCTCTGATGGAAATGGTAGAATATCTAGACTAATGATGAACTTTGTTTTACATAAGTACGGATACCCCATGTTTGATATACCTTATATAAAAAGGAATAGTTATTACACTGCGCTTGAAAGAAGTCAGATTAAGAAGGATGACTCTCCTTTTCTTAATTGGTTTTTCAAAAGATATATTAAAAATTGTGGAAGTTATTCAAAATGAATTACCTTCCCTCCGATGGTTTTACCCTCTACATTAACTTTTTAGATTGTAGTGGGTAAGTTGTGAAATATAGATACATTCCATCTCGACAATCCTTATAAATCCTTAACGCCAAAGAAATGTTGTACTAAACTCGTACATCAAAAAGTCTTTGAGTTCTTTGTTTAGACTTTTGGATCTCAAAGTGTTCTATCAAGATACACTTTGAAATAAAACAGCCCACTAAAAACTCAAAACCGTACTAATGCTGGTCCGGGCGTAATATTACCGACGACAAAAACGAAATTTTGAAAAACTAGACGTTGAACTTAATCGATAATCTTATTAATTGGAGTCATTAGTTTCTAAAACTGTTAAATGTGGTAGTTTATTCTTATTTTAAAAATAGGCAGAAAATACCTATTTCTGAAACAGCACGAAAGATTTATATAATATTAGTTCATATTGCATTTATGAACTCAATAAATAGTATACATGAAGCACTAATAAATAGGGGCAAAATCTTCACGAAAAAAGAGATAATGAATTTATTTGAAGAATATAAGAAAATCAAGCCAAGTATTAGTCACAAGAGTTTAATTGCAGACTTGTCTAAAAATAAATATATAAAAAGAATCTTTCTTGGCTACTATTATATTAATTCTTATGATGAAAGAAAGAGAGGTTATTCTCAATATTCAGACAGAGAACTTCTATTTTGGGTACTAAATAAGGAAAAGATAAAATGGTATCTTGGTCTTAATACTGCAATCTATGAACAGGGGAAAACATGGCAAACCCCTAATAAGATTAATATAATAAATACCAGAATTAGTGGGGGGAGAAGAGTAGTTGGATTAAATATAAGATTCATAAAAACCAAAGAGAATCTTGTTTTTGGGCTAAAAGAATCCAAAACAAAAAACAATATCTCTTATTTCTATTCGGATCCTGCAAAGACCTATTTGGATAAAGTCTATTTTGGTGAAACTAATAGCTTAATAAGAGTAAAAAATACTCAAAAATACTCAAAGAGGTATCCGAAATGGGTTGGCAAGAGATTAACCTAAGCAGATATGTAGAACAAATAAAGAAAAGTTTGGATTTAAATAATCAGGAAGATATTTTGGAGAAAGATCTTCTTTTAACTTTGATTTTAGCAGAATTTGAGAAGAAAGGTCTTGGAAATGAATTAATCTTCAAGGGCGGAACTCTTCTTTCTAGAAATTATCTCAAATATCATCGATTCTCTGAAGATATCGATTTTGTTTTTAGAGATTCAGGAATTATAAGAGGGTTAACAAGAAATGCAAGAGAAAGGAAAGTTAAGGCTTTTCTTGATAAATTTGTCCCTCAATTAAAAGAAATTGCAGATACTCTGGGGCTTAATTTCAGCACAGATAGAAGTAATAAAAAATATTGTAAAATGTTAAGCGGAAGAACTGTTTATACATTCAAGATATATTATACAGATAGTAAGTACATAAAAGTCGAGATAAACTTTATCGAAAAAATGAATGGTTCTCCAGAAAAAGTTTCAGTCAGAGCAATAACGGACTTGTTTGACTCAAGGGAGATATTATTTACGCTTGGGCTTGACATAAAAAACTTCAATGTCATGAGTTATTCACTAAAAGAAATTACATTAGAGAAGTATAGGGCCACTTTAACAAGAAAAAAGCTTCAAGAAAGAGACTTGTTTGACTTGTTTTTGATAAAAGATTCTCTTAAAGCAGACATAAATGAGATTGTTGAGAAGATAAGTAACTCTTCTCTTATCAAAAAGGATCTAACTGGATTGATTAAGGAAAAGCTTGATCTTCTTCAAAATGGTAAATTCTTTGTAAGCGAGGAAAAGATAGAAGAGCTTGCAATATCTCATTATGACAAGAAAGAATTTGAAGAATTCAAAGAAAGGGTAAAACCCTTACTTATTGATATTTGTAAGGCTTTTTTGGTAATTCGTCCATAAGTATATTTTCCGGTTCGGACAGAAGTGTCTCCAGTGTGTTCCTGGCGTTATTTTTACTGATGATAAAGATAATCGAAAGATATCAAAAAATCGATGCAACACCCCATGTCAAAAACAAAGTTTTTGAGCACTATCAATAATTAGAAATTATTGAAGCAATATATATCTATGGGCTAAAAGAGGACTTCCATCAACATTTAAAATCTATAACCTATTGTCTCCCTTATGAAAGGTTTAACCTTTTTTGGTAAAAAAATCTCCTTTGAATTTGTAAAATTTGCAATAGTTGGCATAGTAAACACCCTTATACACTTAATTCTTCTTTATGCTTTAGTAGAATATTTATCGGTTTATTATGTCTTAGCTTCGCTCATAGCTTTTATCTTTGCAGTTACAAATAGTTTTATCATGAACACCATGTGGACTTTTAAAGAAGATATTAAATTTAAGACAGGTTTTAGATATAGTAAGTTTTTTATTGTTAGTACTTTAGCAGCCCTAATAAATTTATCCTTATTGTATGCAGTTACAGAGTTCTTTGGGATTTGGTATATCTTGTCTCAAATTATTGCTACTGGTTTTTCTTTAGTAGTAAACTTTTTAGGCAATAAAATATGGACATTCAAAAAATAAAAACAAAAGTTAAAGAGAATAGAGTTTTAATATTAGTTATTATTCTTGCCTTAATTATTAGAATAGGGTTTACTTTTGTCTCTCCAATAAAATTCTGGGATGAAACAGTTTACGTAAACTTGGGACATGATTTGAGTATAAATCCTTTAGATTATTCTTTTGCAAATCATGGATGGAGTGATTTTGTTCCAGGAGGGTTATGGCCTAAGGCAGGATTTAGACCACCACTGTTGCCATATATACTTTCTTTATTTTATCTTTTTAAGATAGATTTCTTAATAGACTTTTTAATACCAGTTGTAGGAGCTTTAACTGTTGCTTTAGTTTATCTTTTAGGCCATAAACTATTTAATAAAAAAGTTGGTTTGTATTCAGCTTCTTTACTTGCATTTGTTCCAGTTCATGTTTTATATAGTGGTAAAGTATTAAATGATGTTCTAGCAACATTTTTCATCGTTCTGGTTATTTATTGTTTTATTAAGGGGGTTGAAGAAAATTCCAAAAAGTATAAGATTATTTTTGGTTTTGTTTTAGCCGTCGCTTTACTTTCTAGATATACGATTTTATGGGTTATGCCCCTATTTCCTATCTACCTATTAATCAGAGACAAATCATTTAGATTTGTAAGAGATAAAGACCTATGGCTTGCTATTCTTGTTTTCTTTTTAACATTAGTTCCATTATTTTTCTATGGGCTTGCTTCTTACGGCAATCCCTTGGGAGCGTTCATTCATGGTTTCAAGGCATCTACTTATTGGGGCGGAGTGCAAGCTTGGTATTTCTTTTTACGATATGGGTGGTACATGCTCTCTATAGTCTCCGTGCTTTTCATTGTTTCTTTAGCTTTTCTCTGCTATTCAAAAAAATATAAATATAAACAAATTTACCTACTTTTAATCTGGTTCTGGTTCTTTTTTTTAATGGTCTCTATAATGCCTCATAAAGAGGATAGATTTATTCTTCCAATCATACCAGCGATTTGTTTAATTTGTGGTTTTTTTATAGCAAAGATTAAACGATATGAAAAGATTGTTTTTATTCTGATTATTGGGTTTTTGCTTTTTACTAACTTTCAATCATTCAATAGCAATATAGCTACATATTACAATACAAATACAAAATGCTTTCTCAAAACTATGGATCAACTTAACAATATTAAAGAAGACTTTGTTACACTGAGTGAGAACCCCTCCCTAATTTATTATTTTACACATAAAGAAAGCGCATTTTATCCAGATAATTTAAACGAGCAAAATCTAAAGCAATTTGTTGATTCTTCACATAAACCTGTTTATATTGTATTTCTAAAATTTAATTCTGGCTTTGAAACTGAAAAATGGCAAAACTTAAAGGAAATACTAAAAAAAGAGTATATTCCTTATTACAATTGTTCAGAAGATTCAGAAGTTAATTCTATTTACAAAAATAAGTAAAAGAAACTTACTGTAGCATCCGACAATTATTTTCCTCTCGATAGATTAAACCAATCATCCATTTCTATTCTTTTCAAACAAACTCCAAATTAGATACACAAAAATACTGGGAGCAAGAGTTATTACTAAGTTTGAGTCCTTATCTGCAGAAAAATAATGAAAATATACAGAATCGAGAATAATAAGGAGTATTAAGACAATTAATTTCCATTTTGTTAGTTTGAAGTTCATAATAAAGATAGGAGATTTATACTTATAAATATTCTATTTAGTTTGAGTTATAAGCCTCTGGAGGGAATTGAACCCTCAACCCCCGCTTTACGAAAGCGGTGCTCTAACCATTGAAGCTACAGAGGCATAAAATCTAAAAACCCGCTTGTTTTTTAAATTGTATGTCTGCCAAATTGTTAGTGTTTAGTGTTATCTTATTTCTTGGACTTGCCCTTGGAATGTTTATGTTTATAGATTCCTTTAAGGGTAAGCTCAATGAAGCAACAGGTCTTGTTGTTGAGGCAGGGTCATTTCCTACATATTTGGAGACCCACCCTTTAATTTCGGCGCTTCCAAGAGATGCATCCATTGGAATTAAAATCGGTTCTCTTTTTTATGAAATAGATGGGCGAAACGTGTACCTTAAAGAAGAATTGTCTGATGAAGACATTATTATTTCTCTTCCAGAGGGGTATGAAAAAATTATAGGGGTGGTTGGTCTTTGCGAAGCTGTAAGGAAAGCTCATGCAGAAAATGAAGTTAATATTGAGATGTTCTCAAGTAAAGTGTCTTTATTTCTAAAGTATAGAAAATTGCTTAAATATAGTGACTGTTTAAATTAAAATGAAAACTGAAATAATTTCTGCTTTGAAGATTACTGGTTTGGACAACATAACTATTGAAAATATTCTTGAAATCCCTAAAGAGTTGAGCCATGGAGATTATGCTTTCCCGTGTTTTATTCTATCAAAGACCATGAAGAAGAGCCCTGCTGAAATTGCTAAAGAACTTGTAAGTAAAATTGATAAAAAGAATTTTGAAAGAGTTGAGGCTATTGGACCTTATGTAAATTTCTTTTTGGATTCTAAGAAAAATGCCGAATATGTATTAAATAGAATTTCTAAAGATAAAAATAAATATGGAAGTAATAGTGATGGAAAAGGAAAAAAGATAATTGTGGAAATGTCCTCTCCAAATATAGCTAAACCCTTTGGAATAGGGCACTTGAGGTCCACTATTATAGGCAATTCAATTGCACAAATAAAAAAATTTGAGAGTTATAGTGTAAAAAAAATAAACTATCTTGGAGATTGGGGGACTCAATTTGGGAAAATGATTGTGGGATACAAGAAATTCGGAAAGAAAAGTGAGCTTAAAAAGGATGCAATAAAATACATGCTTGAGTTATATGTAAAGGGAAATAATGAAGAATATGAAAACGAAGCCAGAGATTGGTTTAAGAAATTAGAAGATGGAAACTTAGAAGCTATTAAATTATGGAAAATGTTCAAAGAAATAAGTATAAAAAACTTTAAAGAAATATATAATAGATTAGGAATTGAATTTGATGTTATTTCTGGAGAATCTTTGTACAATAAAAAGATGGAAAAAGTCTTTATTGAATTAGAAAAAAAGGGATTAATAGAAAGGGATGATGGTGCATTGATTGTTAACTTAAATAAATATGGATTGGGAGTTGCACTAATAAAGAAGACCGATGGGGCTACGTTATATATTACAAGAGATTTGGCTGCTGCAATTGACAGGTATGAAAAATACAAGTTTTCAGAAATGTTTTATGAAGTCGGACAGGAACAAAAATTGCATTTTAAACAACTATTCAAGATATTAGAGATGATGGGATATTCTTGGTCAAGTAATTGTTTTCATGTTGAACATGGATTATACTTGGACCAAGATGGAAAGAAATTCTCAACCAGAAAGGGAAAAACCGTATTAATGGAAGAAGTTTTGGATGAAACTATTAATTTAGCTAAAGAAGAAATAAAAAAGAGAGATAATATCAAGGGAAAAGAATTAGATGAACGCGCTAGAAAGATAGCTATTTCCGCAATATTTTATGGAGACTTGAAAAATTATAGGGCTCATGATATGACTTTTGATTTAGAGAGATTTCTTTCTTTTGAAGGTGATACTGGTCCTTATTTGCTTTACAGTCTGGCTCGTGCAAACAGCATAATAAGGAAAGTAAAATTAAAAAAGACTTTTAAGATAATTTCAATTGATGAACGCGAAAGAAAACTAATAAATGAATTGGGACGTTTGCCTGAAATTGTTAAAGAAGCTTCAAAACAATCTTCACCCAACTTAATTGCAAATTATTCTTATAATCTTGCGCAAGTATTTAATGAATTTTATCATGCTTGTCAAGTTATTGGAAGTGAAGAAGAGAGCTTTAGGCTTTCTCTTGTAATGGCTTTTGTGCAAGTAATGGAGAACTCTCTGCGCTTATTAGGAATACCTTCTTTAAGGGAGATGTAATGAGAACTTTAATTATAAAGACTGGAGCTTTAGGAGATGTTGTTAGAACTACTGTTTTGCTTAATGAAATTGAGGGAGATATATATTGGATAACTAAGAAAAATGCAGATGATTTGCTTCAATCGGATAAAATCACTAAGAAAATATTTGTTGAGAATATGAATGATGTTGAAAGCTTGAAAGATATTTATTTTGATATTGTACTAAGCCTTGAGGAAGATAAAGAAATTCTCAAATCATTGGATAAATTTCGCTTTGGAAAACTAATTGGGGTTTATCTTGATAAAAATGAAAATTTTGATTATACTCCTGAAGGCAAGGAGTGGTTTGATATGTCTCTTGCAAGCATATATGGGAAAGATGGAGCTGATTCTCTTAAAAAAAAGAATAGGAAATCCCATGCTCAAATTTTTATTGAGATGCTTGGGAAAGAGTTTAATGGACAAGAGTATGACATGGGTTACGAGCCTAAGATTTGTAGTGGTGTTATTGGTATCATAAGTGAATGTAAAGGAATTTGGCCAAGCAAAGCATGGTCTGGATATGAAACTTTGAAGAAACTTCTTGAAGATGAAGGATATGAGGTAAGAAATCTTGGTATGAAACCTACACTAATGGAGCATATTGAAGATATAAACTCATGTGAGGTTGTTGTTTGTGGAGATACTCTTGGGATGCATATTGCTCTTGCTCTAAAAAAGAAAGTAGTCTCTTTGTTTAATTGCACATCTCCTTATGAGATATATGATTATGGAAGGATGACTAAGATTGTGAGTTCCCTTTATGAAAAATTCTTTTACAGCAAGGAGTTTCATGAGGAGTTGGTTAATTCTATACCTGTTAAAGATGTTCTTGAAGCTGTTGAGAAAAAGATGATAGAAAAACTTTAAATATACTGAATAAATTCTATGAACCCATGGTTGCTATTGAAAACATACTTTTAATGAATACTGGTATATCCTCTGTCGTTTTACTCTTGCTTTTGTTTATATCATTTAAGAAGAATCATAAACCTGAGAAAAGAGAATATTTGACTAAAGACCTTGTAGACCTAAAAGATGAAATAATTGGTTGATTCAGGAGTAGATTTATAAAGTTCTTTTGCTCTGATTTTTAATGATTAAATTAGTTGCGGTTGCTATCTTCATTGTGTGTTTTAGTTTTCTTGTTGCAGGCCAGGAAGCTGAATTTCCGGCTGATGTTGATGCAGGAACTACTCCCGATAGTTTTGTATGGGGTATTGATAGAGCCTTGGAAAGAATTGAGCTTGCGCTTACTTTTGGAGATGCCGAAAGAGAGAGAAAGAGGTTGAAGAATGCTCATGAAAGACTTCTTGAAGTTAGACAAATGTTAATCAATGGAGATGTTGATAGCGCTGAAAGAGCAAGGGCTGAACATGAAAGAAATATGAGATTGTCAAAGGATGAAATTGAACAACTGTCCTCTGAAGATGATTCTGATTTTAATAGTATTAGTTCTCTTGAAACTCTTGTTGACAGTCAAGAAGATGCTATAGATGATTTAGATGTTGAAGTAAGTACTAGGGAGGATTTGTCTGATGAACAGAGAGCCATGCTTAAGAAATTTGTTGATTCTCTTGGTTCTGGAGTTGGAGATGTTAGAATTGTAATAAAAGACAAAAGAGAGAAAACTTTGGTAAAGATTGAACAAAGAACTGGAAGGTCAAGAGTGGAGATAGTGGATGAATCTGAAAGATTAAGAGAAAATAAGATTGTCAGAGCTTCTGTTTTTGATGATTATTCTGTCGTTAAAATAGGTCACAAGTTTACTACAAAAACTATTGGAAGAGATGAGTTGATTGAGGAGATTATAAAAAGATTTTCTATAAGCGATTCCGAAATTGGCACACTTCTTAAAATTGAGAGTTCTGAAGTTGGAGAAGACTTTGAGAGCAATAGACTTAGAATAAAGGTAAAAATAATTGAGAAAGATGGAAATTCAATTACGCGTGTGGATATTATTTTAAGGGCAAGAGTAAATGCAACATCTGAAGATGCATTGCAAAATGAAGTTGTTAATTTAGCAAGTTTAACTAAAGAACAGGTATTAGATGCTCTTGTTGTAAGAGAAGAGCATGATAGAAATGAAACTGAAAGAGAGATAGAGGCTGAATCTAAAACTAAAAATGGAATAATTGTTACTAAAGTTAAAATTAAATGGGAAGGATTTAGACAAGAACTTATTCTTCGTATTTCTGATAGACAGGAGATAGTTGAATATATCTCTAAATTGCTTAATGTTTCCACTTCTGAAGTAGATGGAGTTATTAAATTTGAAAGTGAATCTGAAGATGATGACTCCGACGATGATTCAGAGGAGGATAATGAAGATGACGATGATGATTCTGATGAGGATGATGATAATAGGTCTGGAAGAAATAGGGGCAGTAGGAATTAAATATTTAATTTTTGTCATTTACCTCGCATACTGATTTAGTTTAATGTCCAAAAGTATTTAAAGAAGAATAAGTTTGTTAGCTTATGAGGAATGTTTATTTTTGGGCATTTAACTTATTATTAATAATAAGTATTTTTGGATTTGTATATTTATTAAACTTAAATATAGATAAAGATTCTGAGATACGGCCCATATTACAACCAGCATTTACCTTGGGGGAAGTGCAAAAAAACGCGGAAACTCCTCCTCAGTGTACGTGTCCTTATGTCGTAGGAGATAAAATACAAGAGAGGGATGATGAAGATTATTATGAGATTGTAACTGAGATAAGATATAATGATTGCCCTGGTAAGGGAGCTGGAACGCTTGAGTGTCGTTTGGATAAATGCGGTTATAGTTCAAGGGTTTATAATAACGGTGAGCCACGGGGTATACTAACAGGAGTATGGGTCTGGTGCGAGTAATTAAAAGGCGAGTTTTGTGATGAATAGTCTGATATATTTATTAAAATATTCTTCTAAATAAAACTTGTACCTCGCTCCTGTTTGGGTAGGAATTTCTTTCTTAGACTTTATAATCTTTAAAGATAAAAAATGGTCTTCATTAATCTTTATCTCTTGGTTGGATGAAGTTTTAATAAGATATCTTGTTGAAATATCTTACCGATTATTTTCTGTGGTAAACATTCCAATATATTGCACTAAATTTCTTTTAACTAGTATAACTCCTTCTGTTCCATACTCAATAAAGAGATCAAATGTTGGGACAACACTCCATTCTAGAATTTGTTCAAAGATCTCCCTTGGTGCAAACTTATTTCTACCATTTAAATATTGAATTAGAGTAAAATCAAAAAATCGATGCACCACCACACCTTAAAAGGTGTGGTTTGATTGGTGCTCGATTTTTGGATGCAAGAAACTTCTTCCAGAAGAGAAGTTTCTGCACAGAAGTTTGTCTTTGTAAACAAACTTCTTGTGATCGAAGTGCCGACCACATCTTAAAAGATGTGGTTTTAGGGAGGCACTGTCGACATAAAAATTTATCGTTATTAGAAAGCCTTAAAAGGCGAGGAATAGTTAACTCGCCGTAGGCGAGTTGGCACGTTAGCCCTGTGCTGTTACACCCGCGGGCTTCAAGTGAACTTAAAGGAGCGCGTGAAACGATTGAACAATTGTCTCTTGTTTTGCGTTGAGGCATTGTCCTGTTCGACCGTGCTCCTGCGAAATGGGTCAGGCCTTGATCGGAGCAGCCCTAAACAGAAGCTTCGGTGCTTGCAGGAAAGCAATGCTGAGTTGGACATGAGGTCAAACAGTTGCTCTGCGTCAAGCAAACTCCCCGCCTACGCTGATTTTAGAAACAGACATTTTAAAAATTGATTTAACATTTGAGATACATGAATAAAAGAGGTCAGGTTTTCCTAATGGCTGCGCTTATCATTGTTGGAATATTAATCAGTTTGTCAAGAATTTCAAATGAAAGTACATCTGGCAAAAAACCTGAAGCATTTTTTGATTTGGCTGATGAAATAGATTTTGAAACTAAAAGAGTGCTTGATTATGGAGTTATTAATTCTCAAACTAATATAAGCGACCTTGCATCTCAACTCCTTACAAAATATGGAGAAACTATTGGAAACCATGATGTTGCTTTTGTATATGGTGACTATAACAATGTTTACGCCTATTATTATGAAAATGTAAATGTTGTTGCAGTTTCTATTTTAAGCAATAATTTTGTTACTCTTAGAATTGCTAATGGGAGAGAAATAGATGTGAGGCGTTCTCAAGTTGATAACACTGCTACAGTTAGGATTGGGGATGTTGATTATCTTTTTGACCTTAAACCAGGACAAAACTTTTATTTTATACTAGCTAAAGAAGAAAATGGAGAAAAATTTGTCACAGTTGAATAAAAAAGCGGTTAGCTTGATGGTGGGCTATGTGCTTCTTATATCCATAGCTATTGCTCTTTCAACTGCGGTTTTCTTTTACTTGAAGCTATATCTTCCTAGTGATAATCCTGAATGTGACCAAGACATAAAACTCTCTATTGATTACGCTTCATGTACTATTGATTCTGGTCAGAACACTTATTCAATTATTAATTTAAATATTACAAATAGAGGACTCTTCAAGGTTGATGGTGCATACATAAAGATAGGAAATGTAGATAGAGCATATAAGGAGACATTAAACAATGTAGAGGAAGGACTTGAATCTGAATGTAATCCAAGTCTTGTCTTAAATCCCGGGGAGACATTTTGCGGGAGATATAATTATAATTCCGCACCATCTGGAGTTCAGGAAATAACTGTGCAACCTGTTGTTTGGATAGATAATAAACCCGTTCTTTGTGAAGCATTAGTAAGCAAGAGAATTTCATGCGCTTAACAAGATATAAAAACAAATAACCTTTGAAGTGTATATGTTCAAGAAAGGGGTTAGTCCAATCATTGCCACGGTTCTGTTAATAGCTATTGTTTTTGTGCTTGGGGCGATAGTATTTGTTTGGGCTAAAGGATTTTTATCTGAAAGTGCTGTGAAAGGAGATAGAGTTGTTGAAAACTCTTGTGAGGAAGTTGATTTTGAGATACAATTAGTTGGAAGTGCATCTGAATGCCCCGATGCATACGGAAGTTTTTATTCTGCAATAGACATAAACAATATAGGAAATATTCCAATTTATGGAATAAAAGTTTTGAAATATGATGATTCTGCTGGATCTATTGACAGTTTGGCTCTTTTAGATCAATCTTTTTCTGGGGGAACAGTTAGAATTGGAGGCTCGTCCTATGCATGTCTTGAGACTTTATTTGAAGGGGGAGATAAGTTTAGAATTATTCCTAAACTCTTGGCAGAGAAAGATAGCAGGAAAATAGTTTATACTTGTCCTGAAAAAGATGGGATTACTGTTGTTTATGATTGAAAAGATATAAAAAGTATTTTTAACCAATAGGTATATGTTTTATAAGAGGGGTGTGAGTCCTGTTGTCGCGACTGTTTTATTATTGGTTCTAACTGTTGCAATAGCAGGAGTTGTTTTCTCTGTCGTGATACCTTTTGTTAACGATAAACTTGGAAACAGCAAAGAATGTATTGATGCTTTTGATGGCATTGAGTTCCCCGAAAGTAAATTTAATTGTTATAAAACATCTTCTGGGCAGTCTGGAGAGACTGGATTTTCCGTAAAAATAAATAAGGAAGGAATATACGAGGTTAAAGTTTCACTTGTGGACTCCAATGAGAACTCGGATGTCTTTAGCATAAAAGAAGGAGCTTCTAATCAAGGGCTTAGGTCTATTGGTGAAAGTTATGGAGACTTGCTGACATTTCCAAGTGCTGGGGGACAGAGGACATATATTGTTTCTGGAGTTTATTCTAAAGCGGAGATGTCTGTTGTATCTAAATCTGGGAATATATGTTCTGTTTCCGATGTAGTTGAATTTGAACCTTGCTATGGAGAGGTTAGTTTCTAAATGATTTCCAGAAGAGGCCAAATATGGGTGGAGACAGTAATCTATACCCTTATAGGTCTTGCCCTAATTGGATTGGTTCTTGCAATTTTAACTCCTAAAATAAAGGAGTTTGGAGATAGGTCTATTGTTGAACAAACTATTAATTCACTTAATGTTTTTGATTCAAAGATAATAGAAATACTTGATGCTCCCGGAAACAAGAGAAAAGTGAATTTTAGATTGGAAAAGGGTACTTTAATTGTTGACCCTGCTAATGACAAGTTGAGATTTGTGCTTGACGAATCTAATGTAAGATACTCCGAACCTAACTTAGAGATTAGTATTGGAAGAATAAATGTTCTTACAGAAGAACTTACTGAAAAATATAAGATAACCTTATCTGTTAATTATAATTATAACATTACTTATGATGAATCTGATGGTGTTGAGAAAGAGTTTACTCCAACTAATGTACCTTATGAATTATTTGTAAGTAATAGAGGCATTGTTAATGGTAAGCCTTGGATAGATGTTACTGAGGGTAATTGAGATATAGAGAACT
Organism: Nanobdellota archaeon; assembly: GCA_038045445.1. Taxonomy (GTDB): domain Archaea; phylum Nanobdellota; class Nanobdellia; order Pacearchaeales; family GW2011-AR1; genus SICU01. The sequence goes on along the minus strand of JBBSYC010000025.1, from coordinate 10,355 downwards.
GCATAGCTTATATCCTATTTATTTTGCAGTTCTCTATCTGTATAACTGCTCTAAAGTGTGACATATCCAACGCAGTTATCCATAGATTTAAATGTCTCGGAGATTTTTCATTCTGGAGGTGTGAATGTTTACTTTTAAGATAAACCCTAATCCAGCTGTGCCCGTGTTACCAAAGGTTGCTGACAAAACTAAAATTGATGTAAGGTATTCTCTTATAGAACCTTTTGCCAATGCTCATATATATTGGGATGAAAAGATTGAAGAACTTGTGTATGATATTGAGGAACCGATTCTTAAAGATAATGAAAAAGAAGCAATAAGAAGACTTGAAGATGCAATGATTGAGCTCATCAATGTAAATGTAGTGACTGAAAAAACACCTGAAAAAATAATGGAATATGTGGATAAGACTGCAAAGTTTCTTATAAATGAGCTGAATCTTAAGATAGAAAACTCTAGTTATGATAAAATATTTTATTATCTTTATAGGGACTTCGTTGGATTTAATGAAATAGAACCTCTTTTAAGAGATTATTTTATTGAAGACATAGAATGTAATGGTGTTAATACTCCAGTTTATGTTGTTCATAGAAACTATCATAATATTAGGACAACTCTTAAATTTCCGGATGTTGATAAGCTTGCAGGTTTTGTCGAGAAGCTGGCTCAAAGGTCTGGTAAATATGTTTCTTATTCAGAACCATTGCTTGATGGCACGCTTCCAGACGGAAGCCGTGTGAATGCTACTTACACCCAAGATGTTACCTCGAGAGGACCTACTTTCTGCTTTAAAGAGGGTTATGTACAGCTAAGCGATGGAAGAATAAAAAAAATAGAAAAGTTATTTGAGGAAGCCAAAAATAATTTTGGCTCAAAAATTGAAGATGGAAATGAAATAGTAGATGTAACTAATATTAACTGTTGTGGAGTTTATGAAAACAACCTTGAGCAAAAGGATTCACAGATAAAATCAATCATCAAATTGCCCCCGCCTGTAAAAATTGCTAAAGTAAAATTTGAGGATGGTGGAGAGATAGATGTAACACTTAACCATAAGTTCCATGTTCTGGATAATTCATTGCGACTTGTTGAAGCTAAAGACCTAATACCTGGAATGTATGTTCCAATGCCTAGAAAAATAGAAGTGGCGGGCTACAGACAAAAAATTGATAGATATTCTTTATTAAAAGACTTTTCTTATATAAAAAAGATATGTATTAGAAGCAATTCTGAAATAAAAAAAGTCGTAGATTCTCTAATAAGTGTCAATACAAATAATGGAAAATATAGAACTGCTTTGGCACAAAAATACGGCGTTTCTGAAACTTATTTTTATGAGATTATTAGTGGAGGAAATTCTATATCTTTCCGAGTGATGGACGAGCTTTGCAAAAATGAAAATATTGACTTTTCAGCTTTAGGGAAAATTGAAGGGGTAGTTTATGGAGGAGGGTCTAAAGACAGGAGCAAGGCAATTAAGATTCCTCAAGAGATTAGTGAAGACCTGGCATATATTGCAGGAATTTTAATAAGCGACGGGCACTTATCTAAGAATAATATTGATGTTTGTTCGTTTGAAGAGGGCGTGAGTAAATCTGTCAAAGAAAAACTAATTAAAATATTTGGTAAATGTGACCCTTATTATGAGGGCACAAGAATTTACTTGTGTAATTCATTTGTTCCATTTTTCTTCAATAGGGTCTTTGGAATTCCTTTTGGAAATAAATCAAGGATAGTGACTGTGCCAGAATCAATCTTTAAATCTGATAATACTGTAATTGCTTCGTTTATACGTGGCCTATTTGATGGGGATGGAACTGTTAGCTCTGGCTTAAGCTACAGAACCTATTCTAAGGAACTTGCTGAAGGATTAACCTATCTTCTTGCAAGACTGGGAATATACTCCTATTTAAGAAGCGAAGATGGAAATGGATATAGGCTGAATATTCCTTCTCTAGATTATCTTAAGTTTAGAGATTTAGTCGGTTTTGATGAATTAAAGAAAAAAGAACGACTCGATAACTTAATCAAACTTCAAGTGGATTATAAAACATTTATTCGCCACCAAAGAGTTCCTGCAAATGCCTTGATTTCATCAATAAATAAGCTAAATATTCCTAAAACTGTGCTTGCTGAAGAATGCAATGTTAACTTCAATAGATTTTCTTATCCTGCATTCTCTAAAACTTTCGCGCGGAAACTACTAAATGAAATAAAAAAGAATAAGAATGCTCATTTTGTTGCAGAAGAGATAAAAACAATTGAATGGACTCTTGACTCCTCGCAGGAATTTGTAAGAATAAAAGATGTGAATATTTTAGATAATAACGAGTCAGTTTATGATATTGAGTTAGAGCCTTGCACTTTTTTTGTAGCAGGTAATAAACCAATGAATGTTTTTGATACTATTCGTAAATTTACAAAAACTCCGTGGACTCCCACTCAACTAATTTCCTTCAATACTCTTAGTCCTGAAATGCTTGCTTATTTCTGGATTCTAATACAATATAAGGCAAATATATTTATCGCTGGAGGGACTTCTTCTGGAAAGACTACTCTTCTTAATGCAATTGCATTTTTCATACCTCCAGAATCTCACGTAATAAGTATTGAAGATACAAGAGAACTTAATCTGCCAAGAGAGAATTGGATTCCTGCAGTTGCAAGGGTTTCTGTTGGAAAAGGTGGAGTTGGTGAAGTCGACCTTTTTGATTTATTGAAGAATTCTTTTAGGCAGAATCCTAACTATGTTATCGTTGGAGAAGTAAGGGGAAAAGAAGCTTTTGTTTTGTTTCAGGGTATGGCTTCAGGACATCCTTCCATAAGCACTATGCATGCCGATTCTGTTGACACTCTGATAAAACGTTTGGAAACTCCTCCTATAGAGTTGTCTCCAACACTTGTAAACTCATTGGATTGTGTTGCAATAATGACTCACGCTTTTGTAAAAAAGAATGAGACTAGAAGACTTAGAGAGATAGTTGAGATAGTTAATGTCAAAAACGATGGGATGATTCTTGTAAACACTCCTTTTATATGGAACCCTGTAGATGATTCATTTTATTTCAAAAAAGAAAGCAAAACATTTGATAAAATATCTCTAAGATATGGTCTTAATACCCAAGATTTACAAAAGGAATTTGCATATCGGACAAAACTTCTTTACGAGCTGTATAAAAGGAAAATATTCGATTTTGAAGAAGTAAGAAAAATAATAATTGAATACTACAAGAACCCTGTAGAAGTTTTGGGAAGGTTTGGGATAAGTAACGATATAAAAGATATATAGCAGACGCACTAAATAAAGTTGTGCAAAGCACAACAAACTCGCAAATTGAAAGAAAGGAACAATTTGCTCATAACCGTATGCATCTGCGTAATAGTAAATGCATAAAGGTGTACGGAAATTAAATGCGTTTACTATATAAACTAAATAAGCCTCCATGAATCTATGGATGGGATTGATGGTTTGGACTCAAGTAAGGAAAAAAGTGAATTCCTTAAAAGCCTTAATATTGACTCTCAACTCCTTGGAAAAGTAAAGAAAAAACAAAAGGAGAAGAAAAAAGAGCTGGATAATTTTAAATCTGGAAATTGGTATGGTCGACTATCTAATCGGGCTTTCCTTAAGTTATCTCAAAATCTTATTGATAAGGGTTCATTCAAATCTTTGGTTCTTGATGTACGAAAGAGTAATCTAAGCATATTATCTACCACTTACTTGTCAATGATGTTCTTTTCCACGATTATTTCGATTATGGCTGGAATTCTTGTCGTGATTATAATGATGTTTCTTAAGGTTGATTTGCTTGATTTATCTTTAAGTCTGTATTCTGGGTCTTATTTTTCTAGACTCATAGAAATATTCTGGATACCTATTGCTTTTCCTGTAATAACCTTTGCATTTTTTTATTTCTATCCTTCTGCAGAAAAAAGATCTATTTCACAGAAGATAAATCAGGAGATACCTTTTGTAGTAATACATATGGCATCCATATCTGGAAGCGGAATTGAACCAGTGGAGCTTTTCAAGATTGTGGCTACAAGTAGAGAATATAAATTTGCAGGCTCTGAATTTAGAAAAATAATAAATCAGACTAATTTTTATGGTTATGATTTGAGCACCGCATTGAGAAATGTTTCTCTTTCTAGTCCCAGTTTAAAATTCTCCGAATTACTCAACGGAATGGCAATTACCATAAATTCTGGAGGGGACATGAGGAAGTTTTTTGAGAAACGTGCTGAAAGCTTGCTTCTAGAATATAGGCTTGAGAGAGAAAAGGCAAACAAATCTGCAGAAACTTTTATGGATTTATACATAAGTATAGTAATTGCCACACCAATGATAATGGTAATGCTTCTTGTAATACTATCTGTATCTAAGATAAGCACTGGATTTAATACTTCCCAGATGACTACTGCCATAATCGGACTTGTAGCCATAGTAAATATACTTTTCATGACATTCCTTCATATTAAACAGCCGGAATATTAAATGATATTAAGAAAACAACACTGGATAGGTATAATCTTTGGATTAGGTATAACCTCCGTGGGTTTACTGTTTTTTTTTAAAGAGAATCTTTTTTATTTTCTCATTGGAATAGCTCTCGCAATTATTGCACTACCATTCGTTGCTACAACTGTGGTTGAGACTAATAGAGAGAAAAACAAAAATGAGCAGTTCCTTGAATTCGCAAGAGCACTGGCAGAAAACGTTAAAGGTGGGACTCCGATAGGCCAAAGCATAAAAAATATGAGAAACAAGAATTTTGGTTCACTTACTGAAAACATAACTAAACTTTCTAACCAAATATCTATGGGCGTTCCTATGAGCAGGGCTTTTAACACATTTGCCGATGATATAGGAAGCGTTACAGTTAGAAGGGCGATTGATTTGATAAAAGAGGCTGAAATGGCTGGGGGGAAAATAGATGATATTCTTGATTCTGTTGCTGCTTCAATATATCAGATTGAAAAACTTAAGAAAGAAAGGGCCGCAGCAATCTCAAGCTTAGTTGTTCAGGGATATATAATATTTTTCATATTCATTGGCATAATGCTTGTGATGCAATTCAAGATAATCCCTCTTACTAAGGATGTGCAGGGTATAGAGGGTCTTGGGAAGATAAATTCTAATAACCTTGGAAGTGTTGGAATATCTTCTCCAGGATTATCAAGCGATGATTTATCAAGGCCACTATTTTTTATGCTGTTGCTTCAGGGGTTATTTAGTGGGCTTGCCATAGGAAAGCTTTCTGAAGGCTCAATAAAAGCGGGAGTTAAACATTCTTTTATTATGGTCATTGCCGCATTCTTGATTTCAACTGGTGCGAAGTTGTTTTTGTAAAGAAATCAGTATTCAATTATCCATTAGCTGTTTTCATGAGACACTTTGATATAAGAAGGGTATGTGTAAATAACAATGTTTAAATAGTCTACTTTCAAGTAGACTACTTAGAAGTAGACTAATAAAATGGCTGAAAAGATATTTAAGAACAGAGTAAAAGAACTGGAATTTTTGAAGGAACTGTATTCTAGTGGAAGCTCTAAGCTAATTATTTTATACGGTAGAAGAAGAGTGGGAAAAACAGAGCTACTTAGAGAATTCTTGAAAAAAAATAATGGCCTTTATATTCTGGCAAGACAGGAATCTGAACGAGAACAATTAAAAAAGATAAGTGAACAGATAGCAGAGCATTATTCTGATGATGTTTTAAAATTAAATCCTTTCAAAAATTGGGATGCTACTTTTACATACTTATCTGAAAAGCCACGAATTCCCATAGTAATTGATGAATTTCCTTATATTGTGCAGTCTTCTAAAAAAGTTACTGGAATTCTTCAAGATTATTGGGATAATAGGTTTTCTAAATCCAAGTCTTTCATTATCTTATGTGGATCATCCATAACCATGATGGAAGGTTTACTTGGGAAAAAAAGTCCAATTTATGGCAGAAGAACAGAACAAATATTATTAGAACCTTTAAAATTTAAAGATGCTTGTTTGTTTTTTCCTGAAGGCATGAGTTTTCATGAAAAAGTAACCTATTATTCAGTTCTTGGTGGCATGCCCGCTTATTTATTAGAATTTGATTTTAATAAAAATCTAAAAGAAAATATAATTAACACAATTGCAAGAAAAAATAAATTTCTTTACCAAGATGTGCTGTTTAGCCTTAAGGAAGAGTTAAAAGAACCAAGCAACTATTTTTCAATAGTATATTCTATTGCTAAGGGAAACAGTAAAATTGGGAATATAATTAATGATACCGGTCTTGAAAAATCTTTTGTAAGTAAGTATTTGAGTATACTAATTAATCTTCAAATTGTGGAAAGAAGAGTTCCAATAACTGAGAAGAATCATGCTCGTTCCAGAAATGGAATATATCTTTTAAAAGACAATTTTTTTAAATTCTGGTTTAAGTTTATATTTGAAAATCAGGAATATATTGAACAGGAAAAACAGGAAAAATTAATTATTGAAAAGATTCTACCTGAAATAAATAGTTTTTCTGGAAGAATATTTGAGGAAGTTGCATTGTCTGAAATGATACAAAGTAAGGAATATAAGAATTATCTTTTTGGTAGATGGTGGGATAGAACAAGTGAAACTGATATTGTAGGCATTGATAAAGCAAACAAGAAGATATTAATTGGAGAAGCAAAATTTAGAAAACTTACCAAAAATGATCTTTTTGAGATAAAAAATAAATTAAAAGAGCAAGCAGGAAAAATTAATACATTCTGTTTTAAGGAAGAATTAGTTATTATTTGTATTGGGTGCGATTTCAAAGATGATGAAATAAAAATCATAAATTTGGAGACATTGAGCTGATTGAAAATATGTTAAGATTTTTCAATTATATAAAATAATTCTTGGCTTGTTCTTTTTACTTCATATTTATATCTTAAATTATTCAAGATTTTTTCAAACCACCTTCTATATGGGAAGTTCATTGGTTTCCCTGATAATGTACGTGTTGCGAAACTTACTATGAAATATCTTGAGTCTATTTTTTCAAGCAATTTTCTCGAGATTTCGTTTCTTTCCTTTCCTAAAATGTCAAGAACCTTGAATATGATACATAAATCAACTTTTGGAAAGCTTTCTACATTTCTGATGTCTTCGTGATATATTTTACCATTTATATTTTTTGCATTAAAGAAATCTCTTACTATTTTTAGGTCGTCTCCATTTATATCATATACATGATACTCTATATTACTATCTGCGATGGCTAAGGGATTCAGACCACAACCAAGGTCCATTATTTTTGATGGATTTATCTCGTCTATAATTTGCTTGACTAATGGGTAGTCTGGAAGCCTCTCTCTCGTGGATTTATGCTCTTTTAGAAATTCTGAAAAATCTTTCTTGGAAACATTACTTCTCTTTCTTGAAGAATACTGTCCTGAATATCTTCTTAACTCTGAACGGACTTCTTTTATCACTATTTTCGCACTCTTTTTTGTTAAATCTTTTACATGATTTTTTGAAATATAATCATTAATGGTAGATTTAACAAGACTATCTGGGAGGCCTCTCAGTTCTCTTTTTTCTTTGATGGCTTTTATTAGAGTTTCCATAATATCAATTATGGAGCAATCTATATAAATAAAGGTGGTTTTTTCATTGTATGTTTAAAAGGGGATTGAGCCATATAGAGTTTGTGATTTCTTTCATAATATTTATAGGATTTCTTGTTTTTGCTTTTGTTTTTTTCAACCCTCTTCAAAGCAACAGAACTATTGAATCCACATTAGATTATGCGTGGTTGGAAGTCTCTGAAGAAGCTAGAGATGTTGCAGAGACATATTCTGTTTCTATAGACCCTGCACAAGTTGCTCTTAGTCTTGTCTCTTTAGAGATTCCTGGAATATCTCCTGAATATAATGCTTCTGTTGAAGATATAGATGGAAACGTTGTTCCTTCTTATTCTAGAAGATCTGATGGAAATGTTCGTGTAACTTTTGATAGAAATAATACTCTTACTTCAAATAAATATTTTTTTAGAATAAGATACTCTCCATCTCTTTATGCAGGAGCTCCTATTGCAGGCTCACCTATTCTTCTTTCAAATGATGACCAATATTATATTTCTTCCTCTGAAAAAAACGAGTTCTATTTTGAAAGTTTGTTTACGAAGCTTAAGGATGATTATGATTCTAATTATACTCTTCTTAAGCAGAGATTTAATCTGCCCAACAGAATGGAGTTTGGATTTATGTTAAAACTTAACAATGGAACTGAAATATCTGCAATTAATGAAATACCTGAAAACTACGAGGTCTTATCTAAAACGGATAGAGTTCAACTAATTTTAAGCTCTGGCAAAATAGAATATGGGGATGTCTTTGTTTTTGTATGGTAAATAGAAAGGGATTTGTTAGAGTTGCTGAACTTCTTATAGCCGTGACTGTAATATCAATTGTATTATTGATATCGTATAAACAGACAGTACCAAATATTGAAACTCAAGATCTTTCTGAACTAGCTAGAGATTTACTTTCAGAGATAAGTTTGGATGAAGATTTAAGAACTGAGATTATAGTGAGTCAGACTAATTCGACTAGAATGATTAGAACAAAGGATTTTATTAATTCAAGTGTTCCTGATTATATTGAATTTGAACTAAGAGCATGTGATGTGAGCAATGCTTGCGGGCAGTCGAGTTATGTGGGAGATGTTTTTTCGGCTGAAAGAATAATAAGCACAAGTAAACATATTTTCAACCCTGTTAAAATTAGATTGTTTTTGTGGGTTGAGTGACTTGTTTGCAAAGATCAAAAAATCGATGCACCACCACACCTTAAAAGGTGTGGTTTGAATGGTGCTCGATTTTTGGATGCAAGAAACTTCTTCCAGAAGAGAAGTTTCTGCACAGAAGTTTGTCTTTGTAAACAAACTTCTTGTGATCGAAGTGCCGACCACATCTTAAAAGATGTGGTCTTAGGGAGGCACTGTCGACATAATAAAGAATCCCAACCACAGCAAACTGTGGGGTATTCTTTAAGCCTCAAACTGAGACCGTCGTAGCAAGCTACGGAGTATAAAACCCCTTTGAAGCAATAAACTTAGAGAATTATAATATTCATCTAATTATTTTTAATGCTTATATCCAAACACTTTATCATAATCCTTATGGTTAAAGATATCCATAACGAAGGCGATTATTTCAATTTGGTTTCCAGTAATTGTATAGACCAATCTCCATCTGTCCGCTAATTCAATTCTCCAAACATTATCAATATCAAATTTCTGAATGTACTTTGGAGGTATTTGTCTTTTTGGAACTTGGTCCCCTGCAAAAGGATTTTCCTTTAACAAATCTTTTACTCTAATAATTGACCTTAACAATGTCTGATGAAAAGAACTATCAATTCCTTTTAATCTCTCTTCTCCTACTATTTTATTCAACTCTTGATAAACCTTATCTGCTTCTTCCGAAAGTTTAACACTAACCTCTTTTCCTTGAAACATTATATACTCCTTGCGTTTTCAATTGCCTTTTTCAATTTAGGACTGGGATTGTAAACCCATAATATTCCTTTGTGGCTGTCAATTATCATCCCCTTTTCTTCTAAGTATTTTAAAATAACATTCAAAGTTTGATGCATAATTTTAGAAGGCAGTCTTCTCTTTAATTCTTCTCTATCTATCATTGTATCTGCTTCTCTCAAAATTCTTTCTACCATTAGCATAGTTCTTAAGCTGGGATAGTGTATTACTTCATTATTATTATATAGGTTCATATTAATCTTTATATAAATTTATATATAAATCTTTCGTTTTCTATCTTTAGCCCGAATTCTAAACTGTAGTGTTGCATCATTTAGAAGATAACCTATATTAGAAAGTATGTTATTTTTATAACATGGATTAGAAAGATTTATTCCTCTAATGATAGCCATACCCATCTTTGATACCATGATCTTGCATGGTCTTCAGAAGAATCCCATAACTTTTCTACACTTATAGTTTGAGGATTTATTTTTTCTCCATCCAGTCTATAATTCAATTCATCTGCTAAAATTTTTTCTACTTGTGCTCCTGAATAATTTGGATTTTTTCTTGATATATCTCTTCTTGAAGAATCTAAAAGCTGTTGTTTCAAAACAGGAGTATCCCCTATAATCCCATTATAAACCGATCTCCCTAAATCTATTGGGCCTAACATTAAAGTAGCAACTAATCCCGCAATACCAACTGCTGGAGCTAGACATCCTAATCCAGAACCTCTTCTTGGTACACTATTTTCTGACATTTTAAATCTCCTTGTTAGAGCGCATGGAATATTAGAGAGTGACCCTATTTAGAGAGGTTTTATAAACTATAAATATCTCTAATTGTA
>JBBSYC010000024.1:0-3525 GCA_038045445.1 Nanobdellota archaeon | reverse complement strand
TTGGGAGGCTATTATTACTAAACGTTATTAGCCTCCTTAAGAGAGGTCACTCTCGCTTATATGAATGTTTTTAACAGCTACTTTATAGTGACGGAAAGATTTAAATATTCGTTTAATCTGTGGATTTTAACATAAATGGCATCTCTTAATAGAAGCCGAAGTTTTGCAAGAGGGGTCTTAGGCGGAGCCGTCCTTTCTTTGAGTTCTTTATTTTTAGGAAGTTGTGCATTTCCTGATAAATTTGAAGGTTCAATTGATGAGCCAATTTACCGTCTTGTAGATTCTGTAAATGGTTCGAGTTATAGATTTAATTCTCAGGATGGAGGGGTTTTGAGGGAAGATGTTCCAGAGGATTATTCTAATGGGAACTCCAGTGTTAATCCGATTGTGGAAGCATTGAAAGATACTTTATTTACAAGAAGGGGTCCTGATTGGAATAGAGTTTTAAATTTAAATAGCCCTATTGTTACTGTTCCATTTCCTCCGACAAGCCTTTCAAATGGTCGAGGTTCAATTCCTTATCCCGTAGATGAGATATTGAACTCTCCCCCTGTTAGAGACTATATTGAATTAATGGGGAGATTTAGATAATGTCTCTTTTTAAGAAACTTGGGTTGACTGGATTAGCTTTGAGTGGAGCTTTGTCTTTCGGGGGATGTGTTTCTCAAGCTGATGATTTGTATAGGAGAGGAGCCATTGATAGACAAAATTATGAGATTATGAAATCTCAAGAAAGAAGGCAGAAAGGTGGATTTCTTCTTGCACTTGGGGGAACCTTAACTGGTATGAGGGGTGCACAAATAGGAGATGTTCGCGCCATTGTTGGAGGACAGGGATTAAGTAATTTAGGCTCTTCTATTGCTGGCTCGAGCAATACTAATGTTTATGTAAATAATGATGGGAACAGAAACAATTCAAATAATTCTGGACTTGACTCTAGAGGTGCTGGTCCCACATGGGAAGTATTCACTGCTGCTGGAGCAGAAGATTGTAATCCGAAAGATAACTCAATTAATATTCACGATGAAAAGGAAATCTGGGAAAAAGGCAAGACTCGATTTGTTGTCGGAGAAGACTTTTTGTATGGTGCGGGAATCAGAAATGCTCAAGGTAGAACTCTTAGACATTACGGTCAGGAGACTCCAGATGGAGAAATTAAGCTAATGAGTGAAATTCAAGTCCCAAAGAGGGGTTACTTCTTTCATTACATGGGCATCTTAACACAACCTGGAAAATTCCATTCATATTTAACTCTTGATGGTGTAAGAATTGGAGATTTTAGAATACAGGTCTTTGAGGACCCTGATAGAAAAAAGTAAGTTTCTGCGAATGTTTATAAATAATTATTCTCTTTAAGATATATGTTTTATCGAAGGGGTGGTGTATTGAGGCTTTTTGCAATCTCGCAAATTTTTATTATCGTTGCAGGCATTTTTAGTTTTGGGTTTATTATCTCCGAGAGTTCTTTGGTTTCTGCTTCTGAGCACTGGGATTCATTTTTAAGGACAGATAATCTTTTTGAGACTAGTCAACCAAATCCTCCTTCTTTACCTTCGAGTTTATCTGGTGGTAGAGGAGGCAATACTCCTGATGTAGAAACTGGAGAATTTTATGATAAAATATTTGATGGGACATGGGCTGGGGCCCAAGGGGAATTTCTTGGGGCATTGGCACAAGGAGCTGCATGGGGCTTGACAGCTTTTCTTGCACTGAAAATGATTACAGGTCTTTTGGGTGTTGACGAAAATACTGCTAATGCCATTAGTGCTGCTGGAGGTGCCGGATTTTTTGCTGGCAATTTTATAAGCAATCTTGTTTCTAAATCTGGAGGAGAATTACTGGATGTGAGCCCCACTGTTTGGGGCATAGGAATAGCAGTTATTGTTTTTGTTGTGCTTTACAAAAAAGAATCTCAAAAAATATATAATTTTCAATGCTTGCCTTATGAGGCTCCAGTTGGAGGAAAGGATTGTGAGAAATGTAACGGAGACACTTTTAGGCCTTGCTCTGAATATAGATGTAAGAGTTTGGGACAGGCTTGCGAGCTTGTTAATGTTGGTTCTACTGACGAGAAATGTGTATGGGTTAATCCTAATGATGCACTGAGTCCGACGATAACCCCTTGGACTGTTCCATTAACTGAAAATCATAGATATACAAATCATGATACTAGACCTACATCTCTTGGAACAAAAATTGTAAAGAATGGTGCGCAGAATGGATGCTTGCAAGCATTCACACCTCTTACTTTTGGAATAACTACTAATGAACCTGCACAGTGTAAAATAGATTTGGAGCATAAGAATTTATTTGAAGAAATGAAGTTCTTCTTTGGAAATACAAACTTGTATTTGTATAATCACACTCAACAGTTTAGTCTGCCTTCTCCCGACTCTTTGAATGCGGAGCTTCCAGAATTGCAGGCTGATGGAGAATATGATTTCTTTGTGAGATGCAGAGATAAAAATGGGAATGAAAATGTTGATGAGTTTGCAATTCAATTGTGTGTTGACCCTTCTCCAGATACTACTGCTCCAATAATTGTTGACTCTTCAATTCCTTCTGAAAGTTATGTCAAATTTGGAGTGCAAACAGTCCCGATTCAAGTTTATGTTAATGAACCTTCTGTATGTAAGTGGAGCTCTCAAGACAAAGAATATAGTGTAATGGAGAATACTATGACATGTGCTAGTTCACTGACTCAAATAAATGCAAGAGAATTGTATACTTGTTCAACAAATCTAACTGGGATTGTTGATAGGAGCGAGAATAACTTTTACTTTAGATGCAAAGACCAGCCTTCAAAACCCGAAGAAGAGAGAAATGTTAATGTTGTAAGCTATAATTACAAGCTTAGAGGCTCTCAACCATTGAATATAATTTCTGTGTCTCCAAATGGCACTGTGACTGGAAATACAAACGCCGTTCGAGCCACATTAAAAGTTGTGACTGATGATGGTGCCAATGAAGGCGTTTCTATATGTTCGTTTAGTCCTACGGGAGAACCTAATAGTTATGTTTCAATGTTTGAGACAAACTCTGTTGAGCATAGCCAGAGACTTGATTTGACTACAGGGAATTATAATTATAAAATAAGGTGTGTGGATTACGGAGGAAATGCTGCTGAAGCAGAAATAAGCTTCTCGGCGATTGTTGATACTTTGTCTCCCCTTATAACTAGGGCCTATAGAGATTCATCTAATGATGCCCTTAAAATTGTGACCAATGAAGATTCTTCTTGCTCTTATTCTTTGAATAGTTGCAACTTTAATTTTGACGAAGGCATAGCACTCTTATATATTTCTCAATCAAATAAAAAAAGCCATTATGCAGAATGGAAACCAAATGTTGCTTATTATATAAAATGTAGAGATATTTTTGAAAATGAACCTGGTCCAAACACTTGTTCTTTAGTTGCGAGTGCGACCAATATCAGATAAAAAGCTTTAATACTTTAAAAAATAAAGATTTATTATGAAAAGAGGGTCAATAGAGATATCTTTTGGAATGATTTTCTCTATTATA
>JBBSYC010000023.1:0-2446 GCA_038045445.1 Nanobdellota archaeon | reverse complement strand
CAAGAGAGTTGAAAATTAAGTAAATACTCCGCAGTGAGTCTCCGAGCCTGTGACAAAATATAATATGACAATAAAATTACCAACAACAGAAGAAATAGAAAGAATAACTAGGGAATGTCTAAAATATAGATTCCCACTATTCGAAGATGAGCACAAAGTTAAATCCGAAAAATATTCATTAAAAGGAGATGTTTGGATAGGATATAGCTCAAGAGGTTTCACATTCAGTGGCAGAAGAGGAACACACTTTGACCTTAATATCGTTGGAAATTTATGTCTCTTGGTCTCAATTGAGTTAGAATCTAAACAAAGAGGAAAAGGTCTAGGATGGAAGCTATACGAATCAGTTCATAGTATCTCAAAAGAAATAGGTTGCAGAGCCGTCAGAACAGTGCCATCAGGAGGTTTCTTTAATAGTAGAGGAGAAATGATAAAATCAAGAAGAGATTATTTGCTTGAAAGAAATTATGTTCCAGTAAATGAGACTCAAGTAGAATTCGCTACAAATTAGTTTTCTTCAAGAATTTTTCAATTCTATCAAGAGCAGTTTCAATCTTTTTATATTCCGTTGCAAAACTACATCTAATATAACCTTCACCAAACGGACCAAACTCTGTTCCAGGAATAACTGCAACTTTAGCCTCATTCATCAATTTTTTAGAAAATTCCGACGAATTCTTAGAATATCTTGATATATTTGAAAAAGTGTAAAAAGCTCCCCTCGGGATTCTTGTATCAATTCCAAGACTATTAAGTCTAGGCACGATGAAATCTCTTCTTCTTTTGTATTCTTTAACCATCGCTCCAACATATTTTTTATCAAGAGACAGAGCCTTGATTCCCATAAATTGAGAAATAGTTGGAGCACCAAGAGTTATGTAATGATGGTCTTTATTCATTTCAGCAATAAATTTTTTAGGCCCTGCGCAATATCCAAGTCTAAACCCGCACATAGCATAACTTTTTGAAAAAGTCTGAAAAGTCAAGACTCTATCATGCATTCCATTTAAGCTTCCAATTGAGACATGTTTAAAATCATCAAATAAAATATTTTCATAAGCTTCATCTGAAAATATTAGTAAGTCATATTCAACAGCTATATCCGCAACTTCTTCTAATATTTTTCTAGACAAAATATTTCCAGTAGGGTTTCCAGGAGTATTTAATATCAATACCTTGGATTTATTTCTATCAATATGTCTCTTCAGCACATCAGGATTAAGTTCAAAATTATCTTCCTCTTTCAACGGAACAAATACTGGCGTAGCACTTACCAAATCAATCGCAGGAACATATCCCGCATAACCAGGAGAAGGCACAAGAACCTGTTCGGTTGGGTCAACTGCAGAGAGAAGTGCAGAAAATATTGCTTCCTGACTACCACAACTAACAACAATATTATCAGCATCAGTTTTTATTTTATTTTCACGCTCGAGTTTCTTTACAATTGCTTCGCGAAGTTCAAGCATTCCTTGCGGTTCTGAGTAGTGTGTCGCTTTACCAATAATTTTCTTAGCATAATCAAGAAGTGGTTTAGGAGTTATAAAATCAGGTTCACCTGGACCAAGAGAAATTATGCTCTTGTCAAGGGCAATTCTCCTAGATATTTCAGGAAATTCAACATGTGGTAGTTGTAAGTCTCTTTCAGAGATATGATTGCTGTGCACCATCTTTTCATTACTCAAATGTAATGTTGTTTTATATAGTTTAGGTAGATGCGCGAGCCTTACAACTAAGATTTTTTCTTCCTTTTCAACTTAGTTCTATTTGGAGCAAAACATTTATAAGTAACCTAGAGTTACTATATCATAACTAAAGGTTACTATGGCTTACCAAACAGAAAATGAGAAAAAAGCACTCCTTGTTTTATTTAAGGATTTTACTAGTTACTACAATGCCAATACTTTGAGCAAACTACTAAATATATCCAGAATTGGATGCATGAAACTATTGAAAAAACTTAAAGAACAAAACATACTTCTTTCAAAAAAAATAGGAAAATCCATAGTTTACAGGCCAAACATGGAAAATGATTATGCTATGGACATTTTATCTTTCTGTCTTGCTGAAGAATCAAATAATTTCAAGAGATGGAAAGACGAATTTAAGCCCTTGTTTGAAGAAGATAGAATAATCTTGCTTTATGGTTCAACAATTAAAGACTATTCAAAAGCCAGAGATATTGATTTAATGATAATTAGGTCTGCCAATGATTCAGGTAAAATTCATAAAACGATAAATGAAAAACAGCAATCACTTCCTAAAAAATTACATTTAATTGATCTTAGTCCAGAAGAATTCCTCAAAAATATAGAAAAAAAGCAAGAGGCAATTATTGACATTGTTAAAAATGCGGTAGTTTTATCTGGAAATGTTAAATATCTGGAGTTACTAAAAAATGTCACAAGCTTCTAAACAAGTAGATGAGAGTGACCTCTCTTAAGGA
>JBBSYC010000022.1:0-48837 GCA_038045445.1 Nanobdellota archaeon | reverse complement strand
GAATTACATAGAAATAACGTTCAAGATAGGGGTGCAATAATTTCGGGATACTACAATTGCTTTTGACTGATAAAATCTTTATATAGTGCATTAAGTCTTCTTTTTTATGGTCAAGGAAAAGGAGACAGAGGAAGAAAGTGAGCCTGGACTAACAAGCATACCTGGAATAGGTCCTGGTATTGCTACAAAACTTGAAGCTGCAGGAGTTTATGACTTAATGGGGCTTGCAGTAATGTCTCCTCCCGCTCTTTCTGAGTTGGCTGGTATTGGGGAAGCTGTTGCTAGAAAGGCTATTCAAGCTGCAAGGTCTATGATGAAACTCGGATTCATGGACGGAGCGGAATTTGCTAAAAAAAGAGAGAGTGTGGGATATATTACTACTGGAAGCAAAAATCTGGATACTCTCTTGGGAGGAAAAGGTGTTGAAGTAGGAGCTATGACCGAGGCTTATGGGGCTTTTGGTTCTGGAAAATCGCAGCTAGGGTTTTCTCTTGCAGTTAATGCGCAATTGCCTCTGGAACAAGGAGGGGTTAATGGAAAAGCTGTTTTTATAGACACAGAAGGAACATTTTCGCCTTCAAGAATAAGACAGATTGCCGAGGGTCTTGGAGCTAGTCCTGAAAAGGTTTTGAAAAATATTTTGGTTGCTCGTGCATTTAATGCAGATCATCAAATTTTACTTTTAGATAAAATTGCAGAGCTTATCAAAGAGGGAGAGCCGATAAAACTTTTGATTGTTGATTCGTTGACTGCGCACTTTAGGGCAGAATTTTCTGGTCGTGGACAACTCGCAGATAGACAGCAGAAACTTAACAAGTATCTTCACGCTCTTACCCGTCTAGCAGAACAGAGGGGATTTGCTGTTTATGTTACAAATCAAGTCATGGCTAATCCTGCAATGATGTTTGGAGATCCAACTACTCACGTTGGAGGACATATAGTTGGACATGCAGCAAAAGTAAGAATTTATTTAAGAAGGGGAAAGCAAGGTTCTCGTGTGGCTAAAATGGTTGACTCTCCTGACTTGCCAGATAACGAAGCTTTCTTTTTTGTGACTGCAGGCGGACTTAAAGATGAAAGCAGTGATTAATTCATAGTTATATCACAAAAGGTATGAATCTATATCTTACTTTTTTACAATATTTTACATAGTCTGGATCTTTTAAGAGATGTTTTTCTTCAGTAACTGCCCTTAAATAATAAATAAATGACCAAGTAGATGCACTGATTATTGCAGGCAATGAAAAGACTGGAATTATTGTAATCCACCAAAATAAGTTTTTAGAGATATATGCTGGATGTCTTATTATTGAATATGGCCCCCTAGACACTATACCTCTGTTTGTCAAGTTAGAGCATTTTGTTCCTAAGGCCAGAGTTGCCCATAAATAAATACTTAAAAGGAGTATTAAACTTATTTTTACTATAAATGTTAAACTTAAAGTTGAAAATTGTATATCCTCATTGGCGTACCAATCAGCATATTTTGTTAATATATTATTAAATGGGGGATAGCATATTAAAGCAACAACCCATCCAAGTATTGTTGGTTCTACGGATTTTACTTTATTTTTGAGAAATTCTGCTTCAAAGGTATAACCAAAAGAAAACCATAGGGTATCTATTAGAAAAACTATTCCAACCAATATGGGAAATAATGTGAATGTGAATGCTTCTACCGAAATTAAATCTAAGGGATTTTTGAATATTTCTAAGTTATTTTTTACATAATTTAGGTTTTCATAAAAGAAATTTAACATTAAAGGGAGAAAGAATATCTTAACCATAAGAAATAGAATGGCTGTCTTTTCGTGATGCTCCATTCTTATGGATTTTTTATATGGTGAATTGAAATTTTTTACATAAATTATTGTATCTATTGAAACTCTTTTTAATACCTTGAATATTGTTGAACCTTTAGATTCCCTTATTTTTTCTGTAGGGATTATTAAGTAATATATGAATCCTAATACGCTATAAGAAGATGCTAAAATTAATAGGGTTTTTATTGTTTGATGGCTTAAAAATGAGACATAGTATGGGACATTTTTGTATAATATAAAAGCGGACCAGATTAATAATAAATTTAAAAAATAATGTTCAAATTTCTTTACAAGATATTTTATTTGGTTATACAATTTACACCTTTAATTTGGATAGAATTGTTTTAGATGTTTAAATTACTTTTTGAATAAGTTTTATATAGATTTTTATTTATGAAATGGAAAGTAAGGAAGCAGAGTTGCAAAAATGGTTGACTCTCCTGACTTGCCAGATAATGAAGTTTTCTTTGTTACTCAATCTGGATTGAAGGACGAGCCTAGCGAATAGTTTTTATAGGTCTTTTAACTTTTTTATTTATGAGTCGTGAGCGTCTTGAATTTAAACATTATTTCTGGGCGATTACTCGTATTGCAATTGGTTTGATATTTTTGTGGGCTTTTTTTGATAAGCTGCTTGGACTTGGATTTGCTACTTGTTTGAATTCTGAAACTAAAATAACTAATGTGCTGTGTGATTCTGCATGGATTAATGGGGGAAGTCCTACTTATGGTTTTTTAACTTATGGAGTTCATGGTCCGTTTGCTGATTTTTACAATTCACTTGCTGATTCTGTTTTAGTTGAATGGTTTTTTATGTTGGGCCTTCTGTTTATTGGATTGACCCTTACTTTTGGTTTTATGATTAGACTTGGTGGTTTATCTGGGTCTTTACTTATGCTTTTGATGTATTCTGCTTTACTTCCTCCAACAAATCATCCATTTATAGATGAGCATATAATTTATGCATTTTTTATGCTTGGGTTTGTATTCATGCATACGTGCAAGCATTTTGGAGTTGGTAAATGGTGGACTAATTTGTCTTTTGTTAAACGTAGATGGATTTTGCATTAAACTTTTCTTTCTGCTCTGTATCCTCTTTCTGCTCTGTATCCTAATGCTCTATCTGCAATGTCTCTTAAAAAAGAATATCTTCCTGCATTAACTCCTTCAATAGACGGGCCTTCTGAATCTCCAGTTGGTTGTAATCCCAAATCTATGTTGCCCGTTGTAACAAAAACAGCTGTATGGCCTTCAGTTAGTTTTATCAAGCCTTTTTCTTCCATTCTCTCAATTTCCTGATTTGAAAGGGGGTGAAATCTTGGTCTCATAATTTTAATATGAAAACTCATATTATAAACCTTTTTGTGTCAAATCATTTCCTAAAAATTGAAGGATATTTTTTTTAACGCCCCCACGAGGAATTGAACCTCGGTCACAGCCTATTCGCGAGCCCATTTCTTATGGTCGAATTCATTACTAAAATGAACTCTCTCACCGCAAGGCCGTATTCTATCCGTTAAACTATGGGGGCCATAATTGTCGAAGGTTAACAGCTTTTAAAGTATTTGGTTATTAAATTGATTGTTTAGATTTATTTTTTCTATCTCTTTAATTTTATCAAAATCATTATCTTTAGTTATTAAAATTCCATTATTCTCAATTACTTGTGCAGCAATAAGTAAATCCGCAAGAGGTAATTCATATTTTTGTTTTAGCTCCACTAATCTGTCTGCAGTGTTTTTTGTTGTTTGCAAAACATTAAACCTTTCAATAAATTATTTTGATTTTTCTTCATTTTTAACAGATTTATCCTTTAATCCTAATAAAAATTCAAAATATGCTATAAAACCTATTGTTGCAGGGATTGGATACATTTTTCTTAGATTTTCTATTTTTTTTATTGTACCTATTCTCCCCCTATCTAAATCTACTAAAATTGAAGTATCAAATATTAAAGTCATTTTCTAAATTCCCATTCTTTTCTTGATTTATCTGCTATTTTTTGCATTGTTTCAGCTTCTTCTTCAGATATTCTTTTTTCTCCACTTAAAATTTCCTTCCAAAATAACTCATTTTCTTTCATGATTTAACTAATATCTTCGATAATTTAAGTTTTACTAAGGGGTTTGGAGTATTCCGAAATATTTATATACTATAGGTAACTATAGGTAGATATGGTTACAACAATACAACTTGATGAAAAAACAAAAAATAAGCTTGATGGGTTAAAGATACATCATAGAGAAAGCTATAATGAAATTTTACAAAAATTAATTGAAGTTTATTGTAAGAATGAGGAAGTGGTAGAAACTCTTGAAATAATATCTGATCCAGAGGCTATGCGTGAAATTGCGGAAGCCCTTGACTCTTACAACGCTGGAAAAAGAAAAACACTTGCTCAATTTAGAAAAGAATTGGGTGTTTAAATGTATGAAATCTTTTTAGATTATCCCGCTCAAAGGTTTATTAAAACACTCTCTGAAGAAAAAAAGAAAAAGGTTTTAGATGCCATTGAAGTCTTATCCCCTAATCCTTATCTAGGTAAAAACCTTGTTGGTAGATTAAGCGGATTAAGAAGTTTAAGGACAGATAATTATAGAATTATTTACAAGATAGAGGATGTTAAGTTACTGGTTTTAGTTTTAAGAATTGGTTATAGGGGAGATATTTATTCCAGGAAAATTGGAAAATAACTTAGAAATGTCTATCTAAATCTTTTTTATATGAATGGATTTCTTTTGGTGTGAACCAAAGGGCGATTTCTCTTTCTGAACTTCTTAATGAATCACTGGCGTGAATAAGGTTTCTTAGAACTCTGCCTTTAACATCTGCAACTGCATATGACTCCATCATTGCATAATCTCCTCGAATTGTTCCGGGAGGAGAAGATTTTGGTTCTGTTGAGCCTACAACTTTTCTTACTATCTCTATTGCATGTGGGCCTTCTAAAATCATTGCAATTATTGGACCTTCTCTTAAGAATTTCATGTTCCATGACTGAATTTGTTTACCAAATTCCATGTGGCTCTTATAGGGGAAGGTTTTTTTGTCTTTTTCATAACTTGCTTTTGTTTTGTCAAATACTGCTTTTGCCCATTCTTCGTCTAAAAAGTAATGATTTTCTGCTAATTTCTCGTCTGGTAAGAGCATTTTCATTGCAACTATTTTTAAGCCTATGTCTTCGAATCTTGAAATTATTTTACCTACTAATCCCCTTGATATTGAATCATGTTTTAATAAGATTAGTGTTTTTTCGATCATATACTTGAGTTACCGAAACCTTTTTTAAATCTTATTGTGCTTGTGAAAAGTGAATAAATTTTCTGTTATTGTGAAATGCTTGAAAGAGAAAGATATTGATTGTGCCTTATTTTTGACTGATGAACATATTAACCCGAATATTTTTTATCTCACTGGATATAAGGGGGCAGGATATTTGCTTGTTTTTGCCAAGGAGACTATTCTTCATGTGCCTTCTAGAGATTTGACTGAAGCTAAAAATATGAAAGGGATTACTATTTCTTCTGGAAAGAAGCTACATGAGGTTTTATCTGAAAAGGGCTTGAAATTTAATAAAATTGCTGTTGATTTTGCGAATATATCTGCTTTAGAGATTAACAATTTAAAAGAGAAACTTGGACGTGAGTTTTTTGATTTGACTGAAATTATGAATGAAATGAGGATGATTAAGGGAAATGATGAAGTAGACAAGATTAGGAAAGCTTGTGCTATTACTGATGAAATAATTGGAAAGTTTATTGATAAGTTTTCCGAATTCAATACTGAAGAAAATGCAGCTGCTTTTCTTGTTTATGAAGCTCTTAAGAGTGGGTGTGATTTGGCATTTGAGCCTATTGTTGCTTCTGGATATAACGCTGCTATTCCACATCATAAACCACAGGGGAGAATTATGGATGGTTTTTGTGTTGTTGATTTCGGGGTGAAATATAAGGGTTATTGTTCAGATATTACTAGAACTATCTATTTTGGTAAGCCTAATAAAGAAGAGGAGAAAATTTATGAGGATTTGCTTAAAGAACAGGAAAGGATAATATGTTTGGTTAAACATGGAGCGGTTATTTCTGATTTGTATGTTGAAGCTGAGAAAAATCTTAAACAAAAATTAATTCATAGTCTTGGACACGGCATGGGTGTTGAAGTTCACGAATCCCCAAACATAAATAAGAAAAGTAAGTCCTTACTTAAGGAAGGCATGGTAATTACAATTGAGCCTGGTGAATATGTTGAAGGCAAATATGGCATTAGAATAGAAGATGATGTTTTAGTTACTTCTTCTGGGCCAGAAGTATTGAGTAAATTCACTAAAAAATTGATTTGCTTGTATAGCAGAAGCATTAAATAATCGTATGCTTCCGCGTAATAGTAAACACATAAAGGTATACGAAAATTAAATGTGTTGACTATAAAATGGATAAAAATGAATTGCTAAAACAACTGGAGAATGAAACCAAAGAAGCAGGTTTACCTTTACATGAAAACGCGATTAATTTGGTTTTTGGAAAAGGCAATTCTAATGCTCCTATAATGTTTATAGGTGAAGCAGCAGGTAAGAACGAAGATGAACAAGGACTTCCTTTTGTTGGTGCTGCTGGAAAGAATCTGGATAAGTTGCTTGAAAAAGTTGGATTGAGTATGGATGATGTTTATATTGCTAATATTTTGAAATATCGTCCTCCAGAGAACCGTTCTCCGACTCCTGAAGAAATTCGATCTCATACTCCTTGGCTTTTGAAACAAATCGAGATAATTCAACCCAGAGTTATTTGTTCCCTTGGAAATTATGCTACTAAGTTTTTTTTAGCTGGGACAAATGTTGATGAGATGAAAGTTCAGCCCGGAATAACATCTGTTCATGGTAAAGTTAAGATAATTGAACTGCATGGAAAGAATGTAAAATTAATTCCATTATTTCATCCTGCCGCTATTATTTATAATAGAAATTTGCTCGGGGAATGGGAAAAAGATATAGAGATTGTGAAGAAAGAGATTTCTCAAGAATCTTTGTTTTGATATTTTAGGTCTATTCCGCCCGCCTTTACATTTGCATGGCTTCCTTTGACTTTTTCTATAGGGAATCTTTGTTCATACTCTGCCATTACATCATTGATTGATTTCTTTGAATTGACATCGCACAAATAGGATATTTTTAGTATTAGATAAATCATATCTCCTATGAAATCTTCACATAGTGTTTTGTTGTTTTTTATTAGTTCTTTTTGTTTTTCTACATTTACCCATTTTATTAAGTTCCAGAATTCTCCAATTTCTTCATTCATGTTAAGAAGAAGGTCTTTAATTGAACCATGGTCCGACCAACCTCTTAAATCGTTGAAATCTTTAATCTTATTTTGTGTTTCTTCCACACAAGTTACTTTATTAGAGATTATTTAATTATTGTCGTGGTGTTCTTCATCCTTGAATTTGATAAATTTATAATGGGCATCTGATGTTTTTTGATTATCTTGTTTTTCCTTTAATGTGTAAGTCTTTTTGCCTTCTTTATTTATGTAAAATTTAAGTAGCATTTTATTTAACTTCAAACTGGACGTGCATTTTTTTTGATTTTTCTTTTATTGCTTCTAAAACTTTTTCTAGTTGAGAATTTGCTTTTTTGTAATCTTTGCTCTTTACTTTAATTAGGAAGTTTGATGAACCTAAATAAGATATGTCTGCTTCGTTTGTTTCAAGTATCTCTCGAATTTGAACTATTCCATTTTCTTTGTCTGATTTTAATATTATCTTTTTTTGGACTTCTTTTTCCACATCTTTTTTTTGAGATAATATCTCCTTTAGTTTATCAAAATTCTCTTTAGAGAGATAATTTTTCAATACTTCGGGATTTGTTTTTACTGATTCTATTATCTCAGAAATATTTTCTTTTTTCTTAATTTCGTTCACAAGATCATTGACGCTCTCCCCAACCACAGATTTTAGAACACTTGTGAATATTCTTTCTTTTTTGTAATAATCTAATATAGAATCCCTTTCTTTTGCAGAGACTCTTCTTAAGCTTAGTTCTAGACTGTTATCTTTTTTTCTTAGTATTTTACAGACTATTTTTTTTCCTACGCTTACAAATTCTCTTATATTTCTTATTCTTCCAGGAGATATCTCTGCAAGGATTATGTGGCCTTCGCATTCAAATTCATCTATATTTACAAACACTCCTCCTGAATCTATTTTAGTGACTGTGCAGAGAACAACTTCATTTTCTTTTAGTTGCTCTTCAGAAGGTTTAACGAAAGACATACTTTATCAAGGCTTTTATTTTTGCCTTGCCCCCTCTCGGTTTAAGCAGTAGCTTGTTGCATCTGTTGCATTTGACCATAGTTGTTGCTTTTCCATAGGTTACCTGGGAATTTGTGCATCTTGGGCATTTTATCTGTATAAGTCTACCTTTATTCATCTTTATTTAATTTTAAGATTACTTGTTTACAAGTTTCTCTCTTCTATTTATTATAGCATTATACATTACTGCTTTTCTTATTGCAGTGTAGTCATGCTTATTCTTTTCAGAATGTTTTTTTAGAGTCTCTATTTTTTTAAGAATGTTCTTTTTTTCTGAATTTTCATTTATCTTGTTTTTTATAAGGACTTTGTTTATTTTGATGCCTAATAGCTTTGCCTTTGGAACTCCATGTTGGTCTCTTAGTATAAGGCCTATTTTTTCCGGTGGAATTCCTTTACTTCCTAAGTCTACTATTATTTTTTCCACTTCGGAAGGAGTTATTTTTGTCCAGTCTGCTTTTTCTGCCATGTTTGAGCTTGGAGAGATGGGTTTTTAAAGATGGTGGTTTGAGATATTTGGTGTAGCGGTCAAGCAATAGATTTATATAATTTGAAGTAATCTTATTTTGTGAGAATTAAACTTGCTTCCGGAAAACAAAAAGAGTTGATTTTTCTAGCTAAGGGTGATAAAACTTGGGCAGAACTTTCCTCTCAACTTAAAGTACCTTCTCATTATCTAAGTAATGACCTAAAAAGTGAAAGAATTTTACTCTCTGATAAATTATACTTTTCTTTGTGTGATCTAGCTGGAAAAAGTTTTGACAATTTTATTTTAGAAAAATTAGAAGATACCTGGGGAAAATCTAAAGGTGGTAAAAATTCAAGTGGAACATATCTTAAAGACATAAAATTACCAAATGAATCTATTGGGCTGGCAGAATTATTCGGCATAATGCTCGGAGATGGAAATTTAACTTCAATCAAAGATTATAAGATTGGAACCTATCAAATAAGAATTGTAGGAGACTCTCGTTATGATAGAGATTATCTTGAGAATTATGTGAAGCCTTTAATTGAAAAGTTATTTGATGTCAGAGTTTCTACATTTAAGGCTAAAGGTGAAAATGCTTTTTATTTAGTTGCAACTGGTAGAAAATTGGTTGAATTCTTTATCCGTAAGGGGTTTAAACCAGGGGATAAAATAAGAAATTTGTTAGATATCCCCTTATGGATAAGACGGGATAATGAATTTTTGAGGTTTTGTTTGAGAGGATTATATGATACTGATGGTTCGGCTTATAAATTAACTAATCAAAATAGTTATCAGATATTGTTTACTAATTATAATCCTGTTTTACTTAATGCTGTTAGAGATAGTTTGCTTTCTTTAGAGATAGGTGTTTCTAAGATAAGTCGTGGAAGAGATATAACAATAACTAAGAAATCTGAGCTACGAAAGTTTTTAAAAGAGGTCGGTTTCAGCAATAATAAGCATCTTGACAAAGTTAAGATGTGGAATATCAGCCCCATCGTCTAGTGGTCACGGATACAGGCCTTTGGCGCCTGAGACCCCGGTTCGAATCCGGGTGGGGCTATTCTACTAAAGGTTGGGTAGTCTAAGAGAATTAGCCTTTCGGAGATTAGGAAGTAATTCTTGTGAGAATAGGTGTTAAGCTAAACGACTAATCCTTCTAAAGGTCTAAATTGTTTGTCAATCGGCAATGCATCTTCTTTTACCTTTCCATTTTTTTTATAAACCCTATACGCTTTTGCATCTTTTAATGAGGTGACAATTCTATAAGTATCATTAATTATTTCAATAGCTGAACCATTTTCCAAAGCGATAGACACACCGCCATAACTTCTAATCATTCTTTTTAGTGTTGGTCTTCTTGACTTCTCTTGGTCATAATGAGGGCAAGCCATAAAATCTACAAAATCTAAACCTCTAAGTCTTATTAACTGAAAACTTTTCTTAGAACCAAATTTCATTGAATCACTATTTCCATACTTAAACCAACAAATTGCTCCGGCACTTACGCCCGATAAAATTGTTCCTTGGTTACCTGCTCTTTCAAGCATCTTGTCAACTCCTAATTTTCTCCAAACTTTTAACATTCTCAAAGTATTACCTCCACCAACATAAATTATATCTGCCCGATTTATTCTCTTTTCAATTTCTGGCTTAGACAATTTCTCCTTAATCAGATAAAGAACATCAGTTTTACAACCTAACATTTTACAATAATATCTTTCAAAAGTTGGATAATAAGTATCAGAATCTCCACTTGCAGTAGGTAATAATAAAGCTGTTGGATGAGCCTTACCAGTAAGTTTGATTATTTCTTTATCAATCTCTCTTGTTTCAATAGGATACCTTCCCCCATCTCTGTTTGGTCTTCCTATCTCTCCTCCGCCAATAGCAACTATTTTCATAAAATTATTATAAAAATTAGAAATATAAAACTATCTCTATATGCCCGTTTTAAGCAAAAAACCTAATAAATTACTTTTAGTTATAAACCTGGTGAGGCTATTAGCATATCATGATCCTTTCGTGGGAACTATACCTATATCTTGTCGAGATACAACGTATGCGACAGGAGTGATGGATAGGGAGAAAGATTTATAAAGTAACATTAACACGATAATGTTGTAGCATTATCCTCATAATATAGCATGGTAGAAAAAGAATTTTTTGACAGAAAGAATGAATTAAAGATTTTGCAAGAGAAATATGCAGAGCTCTCTCCTTCAAATATGTTAGTTCTTTATGGCAGAAGAAGAGTTGGAAAAACTGAGCTAGTTAAACAATTTTTAAAAAATATAAAAAATCATTTCTATTTTTATGTAGAAGTAACTCAAAAAGGTGAAATTTTAAACTATCTCTCTAAATCTGTAGAAGAACAACTTGGAGAAAAAATCGTCTTTAAAGATTTTTATGAATTTTTAAACTATATTGGCGATAAGACTGATAAAGAACCATTTGTTTTAGTTATTGATGAATTTCAAAGATTCTTAGATATTGCTCCAGAATATATTAGCAGTTTGCAAAACGCATGGGATTCAAAGTTAAAACACAAAAAAATATTGATTTTACTTCTTGGTTCTTCTATTGGAATGATACAGAAAATTATGAATAACAAAGCAGGAGCCTTATATGGAAGAGCACAAAAAATAAAAATCTCTCCATTTAAATATTCTGATTTTAGATTAATGTTTAAAGAAATGCCAGAAGAAGATAAAGTAATGACTTATTCTGTCTTTGGTGGAACACCCGATTATCTTGATAAATTCAAAAAGAGTAAAGGAGATATTTATGAAAGAATCTTTGAGCTAGTATTAAAGAAAGGAGCAGTTCTATTTGAAGAGCCAAAAAACCTTTTAGAATATGAAAACGTGAGAATTTATGCGAAGTATAATGCTATTTTAGGGGCTACATCTTCTGGAAAAGAAACTATGAAAGAAATAGAAGATGTTACTCACATTACCTCACAAACTATGCCTGCATATCTTAGAAGACTTGATGAACTTCTTGATTTGGTTGGAAGAAAAGATCCTGTTTTGGGAAAAGAAAGGCTTGGAAGGTATCAAACAAATGATAATTTCTTTAAATTTTGGTATAAATTCATTCTACCTAATCAAACCCCATTAAATTTAGGAAATACTAAATTAGTTTCTGATTTAATTAAACAAGACCTTAATGGTTATGTTGGCAGAATTTTTGAAGACATCGTCAGGGAGCTTTTGGTTCTTTATAATACCAAAGAGATAAAGGGCTTGAAATTAAACTTTGAAAATATCGGTTCTTGGTGGGACAGAAATAGTAATGAAATAGATGTTCTTGCATACAATCTAAAAGAAAAGAACTTCTTACTTGGAGAAGTTAAATGGACAAATAAACAGTTAGATACTGATGTGATTGAAGAACTTGAAAGAAAATCAAAATATCTTAACTATGGCGGGACTTACAAATTCTTATTTGTTTCTAAAAATGGATTTACAGAAAAGGCATTAAAAAAAATGCAGGATATCGGAGCAATTCATCTTGATTTGAAGGAAATAGAGGAATTATTTAGTAAAGCAGGTTAAACATGAAAATCTTCACAATATCAGATACGCATTTCCACCACGATTAATTACCCCTTATCCGCCCGTTTAAAGCAAAAAAGCCTAAAAAATAACTTTTAGTTATAAAGCGTAAGTAGCTATTTATTTAAATGGGGATTTTATTGTATAGTTATGACTAGACCTAAACCCCTTGAAAAAAACAAGTTTTTTGATATAAATAAGCTACCTTCTGAGAAAGGCCTTTTGTTATTTGGGTTAAGCATGAATAAACTTGAGAATAGACAGAGTGCAGAAAATTGCTTAAAAGATATTAAACACTTTTCTCCATCTAAAATAAGTAAACCTCTTATTGGCTTAAATTTTATTTATTCCGATTTTCTTTATCTTTACAGTGATGAACCTGCTCCTAAACTAAAAAACTTTTTTATGAATCAAATTATTAAACATAGAAATAGCATGCAAAAACTAGTTGAGAAACATCATTTTGATTTCCAAATTCAACATGCATTTAATTATATGGTTTGGAACCAACTTTATGTAGGAACAAAAGATTTTTATGATTCATTTTTTAAATTAAAAAAGATTTATGAAAAAGATGAAAATTTCCAAAAATATGTTAAAGAGGATTGTAAACTATTTGGTAGGGAAATGGGGGAAAATCAAATTAACTTCTTTTTAGAGGAAGCACTGATGGTTTACTTACTTGCTAAAAATAAAGTTAAACTCCCTAATGATTATATTGAAAACAATCAAAAATGGATTTTGATGTGCTACCCTGGTAGACCTGTTAAAACTATAGTTTACCTTTTTCAATTAAATCCATTTCATCTTGATTGGAATGAAAATATTTACCAGAATTCATTTTATGATCTGGAAGAAAAGAAACTTATTGAGATGGATAGGGTTGATATTGATACTTATGTAGTTCGATAACTAATACTGTGCCTTATATTTTCCTCGTTTTTCCACTTTTTCTAACTGTTGCAATACTTCTTTTTGGTTTTTGCTCATTTTGTAGCCTTTAATTACTGCTTGAAATGTTTTCTCATAAATGCTTGAATGTTTTGCCTCAAGAGCTTGTTTTATCAAATGCAAGTCTACTGCTTTGTCTTCTATCCTAGCTGAATGGAATGATAAGCCGAAGTCTATGAAGTAGACTTTGTTTTCTTTTTTGTTCAAAATTAGGTTTGAAGTTGTTAAATCTCCGTGAATTATATTATTGTCATGAAGTTTTGCTAATTGTCTACCTATGTCTTCGCATATTATCTTGTAGTCTGTTTTTTCTAAATTATCTGCAAGCTTTTTGCCTTGAATATATTGCATCTTTATTTCTGCTTTTATCTCATCACTGCTTATTACTTTTGGAGTGTTGATTATTTTGTTTGCTTTTTCTAAGATTTTTGCTTCACTTCTTGTTCTTAGTTTTCTTATCTTTTTGTCTAGGTCTGAATAACGATATGTTTTTTCTATTCTATATTTTATTACTGTTTTATTTTGTTTTGTAATTATTGCTTCTGCTCCTCTTGCTATTATTGTACTTTTCATATTTTATTTTGAGAAATCCAATCTTTTAATGTCTTTGATTTTGTCAAAATCTGAGTCTGAGGTTATTATAGTATTAATTTTATTAATTTTCATTACAGCAAGATGTATTGAATCTCTTGGTTTGAGATTGGTTTGTTTGTAAATTTCTAGCGATTTATTTAATATCTCTAGGTCAACTGAAATTATGTTTAAATTGTTTAGTTTAATATAGTTTTCAACAGTATTTACAGCTATTTCTCTCCCCACTTTTTTTTGTATTATATAAAGAACCTCATCCATTGTTAATGTGCTTGTATATGCAATAAGAATCCCCTCATTAATTTTTTTGATTATTTCATATGCTTTTTCACTAACAAGTCCTTCTTCACTTGAAGCGTAAATCAATAAATTTGAATCTACATAAACTTCTTCAGATTTTGATTCCTGCTCTTCTTGCTCTTTCATCATATTGCTCTTCTATTTCATGTTTGCTAAATCTAAAATTTTTTCCATTCAATTTTTTAGTAATTTCTTTTCTAATCTCTTTTAATCTTTTAAGGACATCTTCACTATTTCTTTTAATTAGGACTCCATCTTCTTCCTGCTTTATTATCACCTCTTGCATTGGATATATGCCATATGCTTCTCTAAGTATCTTTGGGATTACTACTTGTCCTTTTGAGCCTAGTCTAACTTTTAGTTCTACCATGTTATACTTTAAGTTATACTAATATTTAAGGTTTTTGGTTTGTTAAATTCTCATGCCTTTCTTGGCAAGTTTCTTTGCCATTTTCATCATGGTTTTTTGGTCCATCATACCACCTTCTGCTCCCTTTCCTGAATTTATCATCTCCTTTAGAACTTTATATTGTTTGATTAGATTTCTGATGTCTGTCGTGCTTACTCCAGAACCTTTGCTTACTCTTTGAAGTCTGCTTGTTTCTTTTTCCATTATTTCTGGATTTTCTATTTCTTCTTTAGTCATAGAGTTTATTGCATGTTTGTAACCTTTCAATTTACTTTGCTGTTGTTCGATTTTTTCAGTAGATATCTTTTCCTTTATCTTGCCTAAACCAGGAATCATGTTCATTATTTTATCCATACTTCCTATGGATTCCATTGATTCTAATTGTGCTTGGACATCTCTTAATGTGAGTTTGCCTTCTTCTATATTTTTTTGAATTTTTTTAAATGCATTTTCATCAGAGACTGTTCTTATTTTTTCCATTAGAGCTTCTAAGTCTCCCATGCCCAACATTCTTGATAGAAATGCTTCGGGGTTGAATTGTTCTAAGTCTGCAACTTTTTCTCCAGTACCTATGAAAACTACAGGTACTTGAGCTTCATAACATGAGGTTAGGGCTCCTCCCGCTTTTGCAGTAGAGTCCATTCTTGTTATTATCACTCCTGTAATGTTTACTGTTTCTTTGAAGGTGATTGCCTGTTTTCTTGCTGTTTGACCAATATCTGCAGGAATAACTAAAAATGTTTCAGTTGGTTTTGATATTTTTGATATAGATTTTATTTCTTCTATTAAATCTTTTTCAAGGGAGTCTCTACCAGCTGTGTCTATCAAGACTAAGTCATATTTTTTTAATTCTTTTTCAAAGAATTTCCATATTTTTGATGGGTTTTTTTCTTCTGGTTTTATGAAACAGGCAATGTTTATTTTATCACATAGTTGTTTTAGTTGCAATGACGCTGCAGGTCTATGAACATCTAACCCTACTGTGCATACTTTGCTTCCTCGCTTTGAATAATATAATGCTAATTTTGAAATGGTAGTCGTTTTTCCTGCCCCGTAAAGCCCGAGCATCATAAATCTGTTTTGCTTTTTGGAGTCTATTTTTAGGTCTTTCTTTTCTCCTAAAATTAGTCTTAGTTCGTCATGAAGAAGTTTTATTATGTGTTCTTTTTTTTCTATGCCTTTGAATCTTTCATCTAAGGCTGATTTCTTTATTTTTTGGGTTATTTCTAAAACTAACTGAACGTTGACGTCTGCTTCTATTAGT
This sequence comes from Nanobdellota archaeon, assembly GCA_038045445.1. GTDB lineage: Archaea > Nanobdellota > Nanobdellia > Pacearchaeales > GW2011-AR1 > SICU01. The sequence goes on along the minus strand of JBBSYC010000022.1, from coordinate 33,158 downwards.
GAGCGCTGAAGGTCTTTAACTATGGAATCAACTAGATTTTTGTCAAGAAATATGGCATTCGCTATCTTGTCTGTTGCTTTTTTTATTGCGTTGGATAACTTGTCAAGCATGAATTAACGAGTTTAGAGATAGTTAATAAATTTGCGCTTTTGATTAATATTATAAACTTAGCAAAATAGCCTAGAGAATGAATAATAAGGTTTTTGTTTCGTTGCTTTTAATCTTTATTTTTTTAGTGTCTTTCCTTTTAATTAATGAAGGAATTGTTTTGAAAATCACTGGAAAGCAGGTCTTTTCAGATACCGACTTTGAACTTCCTGCGGAATCTTTCAGACCAAGCAATCCTACAAGGAAACCAATTCTTTTAAGTCCTCCTGATTGCAGGATTGTTTCTTATTTTCCTTTGAATTTAACTGTTTCCAGAGAAGACTCCTTTTCTGCGAAAGTATACGGTCACGGATGCGGAAATAGTTCTTTAGAACTAGTGGTTTATGATGAAGACTATTTTTTTGATGATTATATCCTTGCTTCTCAAGATAATTTTTTAGACAATGAGGCAGTCTTTAATTTTTCAGCAAAAGATTCTTTTGATTCATTTTTTGGTTTTTTTGAAGGCAGAGAATTAGAGCTTTATTTTGAACCAAGACTTCTTTGAACAAGATATATTTATTAACCTTTGATTGTTTTTATCCTTGATTAAAATGAGGTTTGAGATTAATATAAATAAGTGGCATTTAGTGGCTGTTTTGATATTGTTTGTTTTTGTTAGTGTGGTTATTGCTTATGGGACTAGTAATCCTCCTAATTTTGGGCATAGTAGTGGGGAGATTCAAGTTACGGGAGTTCCAGGCACTCCAAACCAGACTCTAAACAGTTTTCTTGATTGGCTTGAGAATAATGTTAATACATTGAATGGAAACTCTCCTTATTGCAGTTCTACGGGATTAAATTGTCCGTCTATTAATCGGCTTAATGGGACTATTAATTCTAGTTCTGTTCCTTCTGGAGTAGTTCATAAGATGCCTCCTAATTATAGGTGTCAAGATTCTGCTTTTTTGTGTGCCGTTTCGACTGGTGGAAGTTATGTTTTTGAAGCTCCACGGTGGCTTGGGGGAAATGTCAATAGATGGGCGCCACCATCTCAAAGTGGATTTAATACTTGTGCATGGGTATTATGTGATAAACCTGACCTCGCTTACCCTTAATTTAGTCCTAGACTTTCTAGAATATCTTTTTTTCAGAATTATCTAATAGTCAATTCTTAAAAGAACGTAATCTAATCACAGAATTGATTATAGTCAAGGTATAACTGCTCAATTTTCAGTGTCATTGACTACATCTTTGATTTTAATAAATATTCATAGAATGGAATAATCTCTATTAATTTAATTGTTTTCTTAAGGTTATATGAAATTATGATTGCACTGTTTGGGTTGAACTTTTTTGAGAATTTTATTAATGGAACGAGGTCTCTTTCTTTAATCTCTCCCGATTTTATCTCTATGGCTGTTAAAGGTTCTGGCTGAATTATATCTACTTCATTTTTGTTATTATCTCGCCAGAAAAACTGTGCACCTATCTGATTTACAATGCTTGTTTCAAATACTTTGCCAAAAAAATCCTCTTTTTCCAATAGTTCTGGAATAATTATAGAAGGATAATATCTCTTAAATTTTCTCTGAGTTTTCTTTACGTTTTTAGAATAATTATATAACTTATTTATTAAAAATGATTTTTCTAGATAATCTAAATAGTTTGATATCGTTTGTCTTGAGATTCCTAAATCTTTTGATAAATCTATTATGTTAATGATATTTCCAGGGTTATATAGAATTATTTTATAGATTTGGTCTAATGTTGAAGGATCGTTTATATTGGTGATTTGAGGGATGTCTTTATAGATTATTCTTTCAATAACATTTTCTTTAATATACTTTGAAGAACTTTCTTTATCTTCATTAATCAATTCAGGGAAACCATTAGAGATTAAATATTTATTAAATTCAGATAGTATCTCGTTTTTATAAATTTCTAAATTATTAAATTCAATATTTTTGAATTTTAAATATTCTCTAAAATTCAGATTTTTTATTTGAAATTCATACATTCTTCCTGCGAGACTTTCTCTTGATTTTTTGCGTATGAACAATGATTCTGAACCTGAAATTATAAACTTTATATTTTGATTTCCATCATATATTCTTTTTAATTGCTCTTCCCAGTTATCTACTTTTTGGATTTCATCGAATAAAAACAAATATTTTTCACTCGATATTTTTTTGTTTAATAAATTGAGATATATATTTATCACTTCTTGTATTCTTATGCCTCTATATTCATCGAATGAGAAATACATGATGCTTTCAGAGGGCATAGATTTAATTGCATCTTGAATAATTTTTAGCATTATGGTTGTTTTACCTGTTCTTCTTAATCCGACTAATGCCACTATTTGTTTTTTTGAATAGTATTTTTTTATTTCGTCATAGATATCTCTATGTCTAAAATCTAAACTAATTGGTTCTTTCCACCATTTATTACTATTAATTATTGCTTCTTTTAATATTTCTACATTCATGTTAAGTCTAACTAACATAAAGTGTTAGTTTATGTTATGTTTAATTAACATAAGTATATAAATGTGCTTATCTGTTAGATAAATATGACTTTATGTTAGGCCTAATTAACACAAATTGTTATTTTAGGTTAAGTCTAATTAACTTGCTTGTTAATATGGTGTCTTTATTAATCTAACCCTAAACTTTCCAGGATTTCTTTTTTTCTGAATTGTTTGATATCTCCATAGGATTGTCCTGTTCCTATGAAGTATATTGGCTTTCCCGTTAGATAGGATGCAGATAGAGTTGCTCCGCCTTTTTCGTCTATGTCTGCTTTACTTAGAATTATCCCATCTATTTTAAGGGCATCATTAAAGGTCTTTATTTGCTCTAGAAGATCATTTCCAGCTGTTGATTCTCCTACAAATATTTTTTTATCTGGATTTATTACTCTGATAAGTTTTTCCATTTGTTTTATAAGATTCTCTTTTGTATACATCCTTCCTGCTGTATCTATTAAAACGCATTTTATCTTGTTATTTTCTGCATAGCTCTTTGCTTCAAAGGCCACTGAAGTAGGGTCTGCAGAATATTGGCTTTTTATTATTGGAATTTTAAGGTTGTTTGCATGTATTTCTAGTTGCTCTATCGCTGCTGCCCTAAATGTGTCTGCAGCCGCAAGAACTACAGAGATTTTATTATCTTTTAGAAGATTTGCTATTTTTGCTATAGATGTTGTTTTTCCAGTTCCATTTATCCCAAAAAAGAGTATGGTATAAACCCCTTTTTTTTCATTAATCTCTTTTATTAAATCTGGGGAGTCTATCAATATATCTTCTATTGCTTTTTTTATAGAATTGATGACTTTCTCTTTGATTTCTTTTGCTTTTGATTCTTGTCCTTCTAAATCTTTTATGAGGTTTTCTTTTATTTTATCCACTACTTCAAGGGCTACATTATTTTCTAACAATATTATTTCTAGTTCTTGAAATATTTCTTCTACTTGTTCTTTTGTTATTTTTGCTGTTGTAAATTTGCTTACTATACTTGAAAAGAATCCTTTTTTTTCCTCTTTAATTTCTGCTTCTACTTGCTGTTCACCGACTTCTGCATCTGCTTTTTCAGTTTCTAAAGATTTTATATTTTGATTTTTAGGATTTAGTTTTTTCTTCCCAATCTGCTTTTTTTCTTTAATTTTGATTGGTTTAGTCTCTTTTTTGGCCTTTACTTTTGTTTTCTTGGTTTCTTTTTTACTTTCTTTAGATTCATTCGACTTTCCAAAGAAAGACTTTAACTTGTCTTTTAACAGTTTAAACATAGGATTTTACTGTTGATAAGGTTTATAAGTTTTTTATCTCTTTTGAATTGATGAAAGGCATTTTTGTTATTCTTGATGGAGTTGCGGATGAGCCTTGCTCTAAACTTGGAGACAAGACTCCTCTTGAATATGCTAAAACTCCTAATCTTGATTTTTTTGCTTCAAAGTCAAATGTTTATAGTTGCAATCCCATTGCTAAAGGAGTTGCTCCACAGTCTTCTAGTGGAATAGTTTCTTTGTTTGGGAGAGATTTTAGAGATTACCCAAGAGGAGTTTTGGAAGCTGTCGGAGCGGGTGTTAATCTGAATAAGGGAGATCTGGTTCTTAGGTGCAATTTTTCTACAATAGACAGTTTGAGTAGTCTGAAACTTATAGATAGGAGGGCAGGGAGGACTTTGACTGGTATAGAGATTCGAGAGCTTACAGAGGCTGTTAATTCTAAGGTGAAGTTGCCGTTTAAATTTGAGCTGATTCCTACAAATGGTCATAGGGCCATTCTTGTTTTTAGGGGAGATTTTTCTTCAAAAATATCCAATGTTGATCCTGCGTATGAATCTGGACTTTCTGTTGAGTCTTCTGAAAATAAAGTTAAAATGTCTATCCCTCAAGAAGATGGTCGTAGTGCTATTCTTACTGCAGATTTAGTTAATACTTTTGTTAGAAAAAGCTATGTTATTCTTGAGAACCATCCTGTAAATATTGCTCGTAAAAAGAAGGGCTTTTTCCCTGCAAATTTTGTATTATGCAGAGACCCAGGGAACTTTATTCCCGAAATAAACAGTTTGCCTGGAAAATGGATGGGTTTTAGTTATATGCCTTTGGAAAAGGGCATATCAAAGTTATTTGGTATGAACATTATGAGCTTTAATTTGCCCTCTTTGGACAAAGATGACTTTTATGAATATGCTGAAGCTATTTTGAGCAAAGCAATTGAAAAAGCTGTCGAGATGATTTCTAATTATCATAATATGCAAGATTATTTTTACATCCATTTTAAGGAGACTGATTTGCCTGGACACGACAATAAGCCTATGCAGAAAGTCAAGTTTATAGAAATGATTGATAAGAATTTTTTTGGTAAACTTAAAGAGATTGCAACGGATTTTAGGATGGTAGTTACTGCAGACCATACTACTTCATGCAGATTAAAGGCCCATACTTCTCATCCTGTGCCAGTTATATTTTATGATTCTCTTTCAACTAAGACTCAAAATATAAGGTTTACAGAAAGAGATTCTCTTAATTGTTCAGAGATTAACGGAAGACAACTTTTGAAGAAGACTCTTTTTTCAGACTAAGACTGTCGTTTGTTTGGACAATCATATTTATAAAACTCTTACTGTTTTTTTCTTCATGATTAAATATGAGGATTTATATGAGATTTTGAGGCGTGAGAAGATTAATGATCCCTTACAGAAAATGCCTTCAGATTTTATGAAAGATTTTTCAGAGCTTATTCATGAAAAAAAGAATACAATAACAAATAATGGGAACTTCTTTTCAGATGAGATTATGAAGGATAAGAAACAGTATGAAAATTTGATGATATTATTTAAGGAATTGATGCTTAGAAGGAAGAAGAAACTTCTTAATCTTGTTTTTATTGCTAATGAAACTAGTATAATGAAGAAAGATTTTGAAAATATGCTTTCTTTTGAAAAAGATTTGTTTGATATTTTATTGCATTCTGTTGAGCAGACAGATAAACTAATTTCAATGCTTTTGCTTAACGGACATTCAGAGAATACTGATAAAAAAAATATTCTGATTATAGACGATGTTGAGTCTTTTATTGGAGTGAATGGAGAGCTTATAGGTCCGTTTACTAAGGGGCAGACTGTTTCTATTGATAAGAGAACTGCAGATATTCTTGTGAGTGGGCAAAAGGCTGTGAGTGTTTAATGTTGCTATATAAAATATTTTTTGATATTCTCTGGCCACAAAGTTGTAACTTTTGAGCCACAATGACTCAAAACTTCATTGCGTGGAACCCATTTTATGTCCCCTAAATCGCTCCCACATACTACTTGGGAATCACTTGCAAAACATTCGTACCATCTTGCCTCTTTTTGACTTGTTGGGGTAGTATGTTTTCCCAGGTATTTGCCTACTGTAATTTCTAGTTTAGCTTCTTCCTTAATTCCTCTAATTAGTGCTTCTTGGTCTGATTCATTATCTTCGACATTTTCTCCAGGAATATGCCACTCCCCTGCAAGAAACTTTGGAGAGTCTTGCTTCTTTTTTCCCAACAAGATTTTATCATGATAATTAACTACTGCAACAACGGCATGCTTGGACATAATTTGAGAACAATTATTGAGTTTATTTTTTTATTATTTAATAGATGCATTTACTTCACGAACGATTTCATCCAACTCCCTGTCAATTTCTTCATAAACCTCTTTTCTGCCAAGAGTTCTATATGCTATGAGAAGGGTTAGACGTTTATTCGCTTCACCATATAAATCTTGTAGTTCTTCTTTGCCTCCCGCATTATGAAAAGAATTCCAGACAACAGATGTTCTTTCAGCCAGTGTTACTAAATCTTTTCTTGCTTCTTGAAGTGCTTGAACAAGTTTTGTAATGCACTCCCTATCTCTGAAGTCAATTTTTCTAGCTTCAGTATAAGGGAGTAACATAATACCCTCTGTTCTATATTCGCCGATTGTAGCATCTCTTGCAAATGTATAAATCTTTCTGGCTTTTGCTTTAGCTACACCTCTTTTTAATTCCCTCGTATTTCCTACTTCATTCAATAAAAGTTCTGTAGCATATGTTGCCAAATTGAATGTCTCATATCTCTCTAACAATCCCCTCAAACCTCCACCCAATGGGAAACTCCTCTTACCAAGATAATGAGGAGTGATTTGTTTGTCCATAGGTCTTCTAGAGGTCCATATCCATAATTTCTAAAGATCTTCTAATTCCTTCTGGGTCTGCTAAACGCAACTCAATATCTCTCGGTTTTTGAGTAAATGGAATTCGCTCCCAAAAAGTTCTAACTGGCACTAAAATAGCAGTACCTAGACCATACCCCTCAGGTTGATTGAAACGTGCGTTAAACCTATGATCCCCCAAAGTAATTCTAGACCCATCAGCATTTCTAATATCTTCTAATAAACGTTTTTGATCTTCAGTTTGGGTATGAAATATCGCTGCAAGTATTATTTGGTTATAATTGGTATGCCTGTTTGGATAATCTATAAAGTAAGGGTGAAGGTTCAATTCATTTAAATGAGTATACAGACTATAAACTCTAGGTATATCTGGTTTCCTAAGTGCTTCTATTAACGGATTATCAAAATCATTGACTTTGTGTTGATTTACCATAAAATTAGATAAAATTTACATATCTAAACCCTTTGTTTTTTGTTATTACTCTAAGAAAGTTATAATTAATAATTCAATTCGTCTATTTGGTTATAAGCCTCCAACTGGCTTAGAACTTTTGCTAAATCTCACTAGGGGCTTTGAACCCATCAACTCTTGTAATCATGTTATTTCTGTGTACTTTGACCTTTATATTCATTTTGCTATACCTCTATCCATTGTTTCTCTTCTTGGCCGTCTGCCTTTCTTTGTTTATTTACCCAAAGGGCATAAGCCCTTCTTCTCACGAGAGACATTGGATAACCTTTCTTTTTTGAATACTTCCTCATTTCCTCAACTAATTGTTTCTCGACAGATATAGCAGGCAATATAATTTTTCCATCCTCTTTTTTCACCATCTTTTTTTAAACTAATTTAAGTATATAAATTTTATCGTAATCTAGTTAATAATGATGGCTCATGATATGAGCCGATAGATTTAAATAGATGTATAATCAATGAAAAACATGGGGTGAAAGAACACCTCATGCCAGACATACATAATTGCAAAAGAAGATTTGAAAAGGCTTGTGAAAGTTTTAAAGAATTAGATCTCATTACTGATGATAAATTACTTGTTCAAAAGTTCATTAATTTTTGTTTATGCAATAACGTCAGCTATGGAAAAATAGATTGTTATTTGAGATATCTAAAAGCGTTTATAAAAGAAGTGGACAAACCTATTGCAAGGGCAACTAAAGAAGACATTGCTAGAGTAATGCTTGAGTTAGGTAATTATCAATGGAAGAGCAGCACTAAAAATGTTTTCAAAATTGTTGTGAGAAGGCTTTACCAAATTGTTTACAACATGGAAGGAACGCACGATTTTCCAGATATTGTAAGATGGGTTAAACTTGATACAAAAAGCAAAAATAGACATTTGCCTGAAGAACTTTTAACAAATGAAGAGCTTGATTTGCTTGTAGAGAGTTGCAAAAGCATACGAGATAAAGCATTTATTGCAGTTCTAGCAGAAAGTGGCGGAAGAATAGGCGAGATAGCGTCAATGAAGATTAAACATATTTCTTTTGAAAGCTACGGGGCTAGATTAACCCTATATGGAAAATCAGGATCTCGTAGAATTCTTATAAGCAGATCTGCAAAAATTCTAAAAGAATGGCTTGGTGTGCATCCATTCAATTATTTACAAGATAGTTATTTGTGGCCTGCCGATGACGGAAGATTAATTTGTTATAATGCTCTGCGTAAAGTAATGAAAAAGGCTGCAGTGAAAGCAGGAATTAAAAAAAGAATTTATCCTCATTTGTTTCGATATACTAGAGCTACACAACTAGCTGCTTTCATGAGCGATCAGGTTATGAAACAATATCTTGGCTGGGATAAAAATTCAGATATGCATGAAATTTACATTCACATGTCTGGAAAAGAAAGTGATGAGGCAATATTAAAAGAAAGCGGAGTGCTTTACACCGCATTGCCTCAACCTAAACAAACAACTTTAATATTTACTAGACCTTTTACGCAAAGATTAGCGGTTGGAAATTAACCTTTTTGCCTTCGGGAACTTCCATTTTATAATATCTAATTAGTTCTGTAAAGAAATACAAACCTGCAGTTAGAGCTGCGCCCTTAAATATTTCTAAATAACCTGTGCTAATTCCTGTAACCATAATTGAGAAGAAAGTAAATCCTAACAAAACAAATGCTCTAATCCCTGTGCTTTTCCAAAAATCAAAATCAGGACTTCTCATTTTCCACCTCTTCATGTGTGATAGTCCCTTTCTTGACAAGCGCCTGTTTCAATGCTTTTATTTCTGCAAGTGCTTCTTGCAATCTGGTATCTTGGTTTTCATTTACAAATTCCATTTAATACCACACCATCAGAGAATAGTTTTCTGCTTCAGCTATATTGCCGCTCCCTGTCCCATTTAATAGAAGTTGAATCTTGACATCTGTTCCTGCCGTTGCATTTGTGTATTTTGTGTTAAGTTCTTTTGCAGAACTCCAACTTGAACCATCGTCAAAAGATATTTTATACTGAACAGATCCAGAGCCTGCAACTGCGTTTTTACAATATAATTGATAATCTGTTAAATCGTCAGAAACAGGAATAGCGTCTGTTTGAACTATCTTATCTTCGGGTGTGTTTGGATCGCCTGTTGTAATGCTTACTAGGTTAATGAGAGTATCAGCTACATTGTAGAGTTCCATAGCTGCGTTTGAATAAGCTCCTGAAACGTAATCTACGTTTGTTCCTGAAATTGGAAACGTGAGAGTGTTATATCGTCTTGTAAAGCTTATTCCTGTTGATCCGAAAAGCAAATAATATCTTGTTCCTGCAGTTAGAGAAGGTGGACTTGAAAACGTGGCCACATCCCCAGAAAAAGTTGCAGTATCTACAATAGTGCAGTGATCTTCTCCAACGTTCATTGTGCATAAAGCCACATCGTTAGGAGTTGAAGAGGAATGTTTTGTTATTGATTTCAAAACACAATTATTATTTGCCTCAATTTTTGCTCCCCAATAATCTACTGTGCCTGAACTTCCTAAAGTTTGACCAGATGGATCTACAACATCAGAACCTGCTCCACCATTAACATACTTATTTGTTGAAAAGATTGCATCGGTTTCGCCTGTATCTATTGTATTGCTGTAACCGCCGCTATCTGAAAAAATATCACAGAACATTGTGTTGTAATCAGAAATAGCTAAACTATTTTCTGCTAGGCATCTCAAAATATCTATCTGTTGAATTAATTGCTGCTGATTTAAGTAAGAAAGATCTGGCGCACTTGCAAGATTTGTTAATTGTGATCCATCTATTGCAGGTAATCTTGCAGAACCGTCCAGTTTTACAATCTGGTTATTTCCTGTTCCTGAATTTAACGTTAAAACAGGCGCTGTTGAACCGCTTGCTACAGAAATATCTGAATTCGCAGAGGTTACTTGACTTACTCCTGAATTATTTAGTGGCATTAGCTATACTCCGTCACAAGAACTTTCTTGCTAGATCCTGAAGCCACAATACCGTTAATCGCATCGGTTGCGAGATTGCCTAATTCTAAAGACATCTCGTAACTTCCACCATTTGCGTTTAATCTAATTCCTTCATTTGCGACTGCTGTGCCGCCAATTTTTAGATAAATTATTGTATCGCTATCATTCACAATCAAAAGGGCTTTTCTTCCAGCGTTAGAAGCAACAACTGTAGCGCTTGATGTTCCCATGTTTGCATTTGAGTGCGATGCAGCTCTTGCAATAAGATTGTTGAGCGTGACTTTACCGATGCTATTCGTGCCTGTGTTCAATCCAACATTTCCAATCATATTAGATCCTGTGTTAAGCCCTACATTCCCGATAGTGTTTGATCCTGTTGGCAGTGTGGGCAAGACAATCGTGCCATCAGAAACTGTTTTAATGTACGTTGCATTTCCTGCAGTATTGTCTGTAGATCCTGTTCGCATGTCTGTTGCAGTAATTGTTGCTGCAATGGTTCCGATTGATCCAGTGATTGCTAATTTTTTATCAGAGAAATAAACTTTAGCAGTGCCGTTAAAGACTTCTTGCGCTATGCTTTGCACAACATCGGGCTCTGCAGTAAAAGATAATTCTTTTATTCCGTCTTGAATTGCATCAGCTTCTGAATATTGAATACTTCTATTCGATAGAAGCGTTCGTGCGTCTGCTACGTTGGTTGTAGAAACATACAAAAAGAATCTATTTGAGCCTGCCATTTACAATAAGAAAAATGCAGCAGCTCCTCCAACAACTGCAATAAGTAATAATGGTGAAACGCCGCTACTTGTTTGCGCCTTTGGTTGATCTAGATTTGGATTTTCGATATATTGTTTAGTGGTTGTGACTGTATAAGCAGCATCTTTTGCTGCAATAGTCAAAACAGGCAATACTACTGCACGATTTACAACTCCCGCAACCGTTCCCACAGTGCCAGAAACAAGATTAATTCCTGAACTAACAACTTTAGAAACAACAGCTCCTGCTTTTTGCACGACAGTAGCAGTGGCCTTTTTCACCTTACTATAAATATTTTCAGCTCCTTGTTTGATTCTCGTTACAATGTTGCTTAACAGGCCTGCCATCTTAGCTGAATCCTAGCAGTAAAGCCCCTGCTGCAAGCCCGTAGAGTAAGCCATTGCTAGCTTGTCCGACTACCGAATTAGATCCTAAAAGGCCGCCGTCAATACCTTGCTCTCCACTTATGCTTACTCCACCAGAGCCTTGATCGAACAAAGGATCATTAGGAATACTGGCCATGCCTGTGCCTGCACTGCTCGTTGTTCCGCTGCCACTGCTGTAAAATGCACTAGGTGGTGTTCCTGCAGCTCCTGACGGTGCATAATCTACTGTTGGATTTCTATTTATCACGTTCGGAGCAATAGTTTGAGTAGTTACAGTGCTTTTTGGTGCTAAAGCTCCTGCCACAAATCCAACAGCAGCGCTAGAACCGCTTTTTACAACACTTGCGACTGCATTATATGCTTTAGAGGCCGTGCTTGCAACAGCTGAACCGACAGTTTTAGCTCCTGTAATGACTGCTGCAGAGACATTACTAGCTGTTTTTGCTACAAGTTGGCCTGCAGATTGAATAACAGAACCTACTCCATTTACAGCCCTTTGAGCAGCTGCGCTTGTAGCCTGCACTGCTTTCTGTACAGCGCTTTTGACTGTTTTAAGTGCTTGACTAACAGAAGCCATTACAACACTCCCTTCTTTTTCAGAATTAATAATGCGAAAATTGCTATGACTGCAATAATAAGAATCGTGTTAATGTTTGAGCCTACAGTTTTACCTGCTGAAGATCCAAAAAAGCCTGCTCCAACTACTGCGCTACCTGCTAAAGTAACTGCTCCTGCATGTGATGCAAGAAAAGCTCCTGCCGCTGCGATTAAAGGGAATACCATTTTTTTATCTCCAAATCTAGAACCTTATTTTAGCGGCTTGATTATTTCGCCCGCTACGACTGTAACGTCAGAGGTGCTAGTAGGAGTTGTAGAAACATTAAGCCTTAATTTCAGGCTGCTCCAACCTCTAGTATCAATAGGCGCTGATCCACCAAGATCAAAGTCTACGACTGTAAAGCCAGTTGGCAGGTTGGCAGCTTCTAGAGCATAATCTACAATGTCTTCTGCTCTGCTTTGATCGAATCTAGCCTTTCTGATAATCTCTAAGCCGTCTTTTACAACTTCATACTCTGAAATAATGCTATTTGAAGCTGCAGAGTTATCTCGTGCAAGAACAGTAATACTTTCGTAGACATTGCCGACAGGTAGATCTACTTCAGTCCAACCTGAAGCAGATAGTGTTTTAGCAAATTCAGTTTCTTTTAACACTCCAATATTTGCAGTGCTTTGTCCTCTGTTAATTTCTTCAGTCAAAAGAGGATAGATATACAAAGAATCAATGTTAAAGCTTGTTCCTGCGTCAATAGTTGCAGCAGTAGCCCATGTAACTTTAAGTTGCAATGAACTCAAAACATGAGTAGGCAGCAAGCTCTCAATATAATCTTTGTCCTTATCAAAGTAAAGCGTTAAAGCTCCACCAAATGCTTGATTAGCTGAAGATGTACCTGAAGGTGTTTGAGTTCGTGAAGGAATAGTGCCATGCTCTAGAATATTTTGCAAGTAAAGCATCTTTCCAGAAATTGATTTTATGGTTTGTGAACCGTTTGCAATAACTTCAACACGAGTTATAATGTCAAAAGGGTTATAGGTAGAACGTGAGACTGAAGAACCGCTGTCGCATTGCCCATCTAAAAGAAGTGTAATCTTTTTAGCCCAATGCTCTCTAGGCAAGTCAATCGTTGAGATTGAGCTAGCAGTGAACGTTATTCTATCTAAGTATCTTTGTCTCATTACCATTGTGTTTTTTTAGACGGTTGATTAATTAGATCCGAAAACCAAAGCTCTGGCTTGCGGGATTCTTATAACAACTGCCATTGCTACAACAGCAACGAGTGCAATCATCAGTAAAGATTTTCCTTTCATGTCTTTTTTGTACCTCTTAATACAATAAAGGCAGGGTTGGTAATAAATCGCAGCGTCAAAAAGGGACTTTTAGCTTACAATACCTGTTCTTAAAAAGAAAAACCAAAACACAAAACCTAGAATACACATAAAATTAACAATGGTCAAAATATCTAAAATCTCTCTAATATCCTTATTTGCTAACACATCGACAAAAGTCATTTATTTCCAAGCAGTCATCTCAATATGGCAAGCGCCTGTATGCTTTGGTAGCATTTTATAGACGAAGATTTTTAATTTATTGCTTCCACCATAAAAGTAATTGAATTCATGTTTTTTGAATTTTCTAAAAAGATATCGCAGGTGACTTGCAACGAACAAATGATAGTGATGATCTTCTACTTCATTATCCTCTTCTGTTTGTTTATGCCCGAAAGGATCTTGATTTGTAAATAACTTTTCATATGCCTTGTTGTGCTCGTGTTTTTTCCAAAGGTGAAGTAATGCAAATCCTGCATAGTCTGTTCGTATCCAAACCTTTCCGCCTTTTTTTAAAATTCTAAAACATTCATCTGAAAAAGTCCCTAAATTTTTAATATGCTCAAGAACTGATTTGCAATAAATCTCATCAAAATAATTATCTGGGTAAGGTAGCTTTTTGTCAAGGTCTCCGACGTCCGTTGTGGCAGGAGTTTTGAATACGTCTATTCGATGAGTGCCATACATATCATTTCCACACCCCAAGTTTAAAATTCTCTTTTCCATTGTGTTCAAGTTATTTCATAAAGAAAGTTACTGTTTATAAATTGTTACACAATAGCTTTCTTGTCTAAGCGGTTATCCTAAATTTAAAGAAAGGTTTATATAGCAGCTTAATCTATTAATTTTATGAAGGGGAGATTTTTACTACTGGCACTAAGTATTGTTTTCCTATTAAATTTTGTTTCTGCCGACGTAACTATTGCAACAAATGCTAGTTTTAGCGGTAGTGGAGCTCATGATACTAATAGTGTTGATGGCGTTTTATTTGTCCCAGAAGTAAACAGAACTCTAGTTAGCATTGCAAGAAATGCTACAGATACAGCACCATTTTGTACAGTTATCGATGGGAAAACCAACATTACAATAGTTAATTCTACTTGGACTGCTAATGTTTGTGATGCAGGTGGTGTTAATTTGACTGCAGGAAATTTATACAGAATAGGAACGGGAGCTAATTCAACTGCCTACAATTATGTTACTGGAACTTATAATGCTGCTTATTATCCTGGAGTGGGCAACTTTACTGGTGGATGTTTCGGGCTTGATTGTGCTGTTGCGTATACCATATCGTCCACAATGTATTCTATAAACAGTATAACTCTTGGGGATGCAGTTGTACCGCCTGTAACTGCACAAAATCTCACTGTTGAAAATCTAACTGCAAGAATAATTTATACTCAAAACTTCTCTGCAGAAATAGTAACTAAAAATATGACTTTCTTTTCAAATTTCGCTCTAGTCTTTAGAGATATAGCACAGCGCATTTGGTCTCCTAGTGCAGGAACATTAAGCATCGATTCTCCAACTACTTTATTGTTGAACTCCCCAACGACAAACGCAACAGGTAATCTAACAGTTGGTAAGCTGATAAAATTAAACGCTGGCGCTCTTCCTGCTTGTAATGCTGCAGTAAATGGAAGCTTTGCAAGAAATAATACTGGTATGTTGGTGTTCTGTACTAACGGAACAAGATGGCAGAGAGTTTCTTTAACTAATTAATTTAAAAATCCCTTTTCTAAACAATTATAAAGGAAGAAAAAGTTTTCTAATAAATGAGTAGACATTATGAAGAAGGAAGTTTAGCAGATCTCGCTGTAAAAGGGCTAAATCCGATAAAAGACTTATTAGATGATGACAGACCAATCAGCAGACTTTTAGCTTTAAACTTAATTCTGGTTTTTATTTCTCTTGGGATTATAATTGCTTTTTATTTGGGAACGAAGTTTGATAATTTCGCAGGAATAGTTATGCTGCTAGTTTCTTTTCTTTTTGGAGCAATAATAACAGGAGCGTATGCTTTCTTTGTAAATCTTATTTCAAAGGGTTATAAAATGAAGGCAGTTAGAGGATCTATATTTTTACTGTTTATCACAATACCTCTCGCACCTTTAGGTTTAGTTTACAATCTCAAAGTTCTGATTAATTTATCTTTATTAATGATATTTATTCAACTAATTTTTATGATTGTCGCTTCTCTTTTAATGGGAGAAGAAAAAGTTGAACAAGAAAAAGGAATTTGGGGAATTTTAGGTAGGACTAATACTGTTCTAGGCCTGTTAAGTTCAATTATCACAATATTAGGTATTTTCTTCAAATTTTTAAGATGACATTAAAATTAATTATTGCTTCAGGAGTTTTACTTACTATAAGTTATTTTTTAAAACAAGGTCTTGAAACGGCTGCTTGTCAAGTAAATACTTTTGCTTGCTTTTTAGGATTTATTGCCTACAGCTTGCCTACTGTAATTGTTATTGCTTATTGGGTGATTAAGATCTACCCTCACGTTGAGCCTTATCTTACAAAATAATTATTTAGGTCTATTGCCACGATGTTTTTCCCACCACTCAATGCTTAACCTAGTTGCGTGTCTTCTTAATACAACACCAACACCAAGAAAGACTACGATTAAAATAATATTTACACAAAGAGGTAGTGATGGGAATAATTGATTGATAACGTTTTGTAGAAGCAATGCTGCAACGATTATAAAAAATTCTCCACTAAACTCAAGACCAGACTCAACTGGTGTTCTAGGATGTACCATTAATTGTAATCAAAGTAAACTGAACCACAGCCCTTTACTAAAGGGTTTAATCCGCTTACATCTCTCCAATAAGGAACAGCTCCGCCACTAACGACAACGTGTGCGTGATAACTGCCTACATCTATAAATCCATAATAAATATTTTTGTATGTTCCTGAACCTGTAGTGTTTACCCAGATTGAACCTATGTACTCTGTCATAAAAAATAAGGATCTTTGCGCTTTATAAATGTTTTAGAGAAAACTATATAGTTAAAGAGGTTTGTGTTTGGTAATTGTTTCTTTCTCACTTCTATCGTTGTAAACAAAGAACCATCTATAGGGTAGCTCTCTAAGCTGTTCTTCGGGTATGCCTGTGCTTTCCTCTACAGCCTTAATATCGTTTCTTAGGTTGAGTTTAAAGGCGATATATAGGCTTGAATTGCTAATTACATCGTTATGCGTGTTTGCAGGCCTCTGCGTGATTGAAATAACACCAATACGGTAAGGATCTCCTTGTGTAATAGTAATTAATTTCTTAAATTCAAAAGGAATAAAGGATTTTGTACAGAAATTATGCACTTCATCGACGCAAAACATGATGTTCTTTAGATTGCTATAAATGTATCCACAGACTTCATTAAAATGTTCTTGGCTTAGATCCTCTGGCTGATAAACCACCTTATTGCAGCCGCCTTTTATTGCTTTGTCAAATTCCTTGAAAGTTCTAACAACCAAACCGAGAGCAGAATACTCTCTTTTGATATCGTAAATAACTCTGTTATTGAATTGCTGCAAGATGTGCTTTGCTAGGTAACTCTTTCCGCTCTGTGTTTTTCCAGTTATGAATATTCTTAGGTTTGATTCAATTTTCATGCAATCCTCTCTCTACAATCTCTTCTTTCCCCCTCAATGCTTCGCCACGCCGCCCACAAAAAATATTAACAAAGCTTAGGCTGCATTTTGAGCATTTGAGGGCTTTGATGTTTCTTTCATGAACCGCTATTCTATTTCCGCATTTGCAAACTATTGTTTTCAAATTCCTTGAATATCTCCGCTAAAGTCGCATCTTTTCCAAAGACGTTAAGATACGCTTGATAACATTTCTTGAAGTCTTTAATCTTACACTTGAATAACAGTCTTGTTTCACTTTCCACCGTCGTAAATAGCTAGTGCTTCGTTGATTTTTTCTTTTACATTTGCAAGCCACCTGTAAACTTCTTCAGGTTTCTCTTCTAGTATTCTTTCAAGCTCTGGTTTTGCAAGACTTACAATAGGCCTAATAACTAAGTAAAGCATTTCACCACCCAAATTTCCCAGAATCTGCTCAATAGTTTCTAAGACTTTTTCTTTAAACTCTTCTTTCATGCTTTCTCAATGAGCTTGTTAAAACTGTTCACGTCTTGCTTTGAGTTGGTTGCAGGCTCTGGAAGCTTTACTTCTTGTTTTTGCTGCACGGTCTTTTTCTTTCTCAACTCTAAGTAAACTTGTGTCCCGATATCTGCAAGTGTCAAGCAGTATGCAATTTCAGGGCTATATTCCAAGAGCTTGCCGTTCACGTCGTATTTTTTCAAAAGCAAAACTCCTGAAGTGTTTAACTTTTCAATCTGTTTTTCGTTTATCTGCACTTCTTTGTTTGTAGATAAGCTTACAATTCCTGCGAGAGCTTGATGCACACTATCAGCAACAGCAGTATACATTTTCTCTCTGTCTAAGTTTTCTTCAGGCTTAACTTCTACTGTTTTTTCTTCTGATTGAGCCGTAACAGGTTGTTGTTGCAATATTTCAGTTGCTTGTGGCACAACTTCAATCTTTTCTTCAACAGCACTTTTTTCTTTCTCCTGAAATTCTTTCCATGCCTTGTTTATCGTCGTTATATCTGCTTTTACGCCTGTACCTTTTTTCTCTGCTCTGAATTGAGCAGCGAATTCTTTGTAGTTCATTGTTAATCAAACAAAGTATCTAGTTCGTCCGCTTCTTCTGTCTGAACTTCTTTCTTTTCCTCTTCAGACTTTTTAGCTTCAGTTTCTTTAGCCATGTTCACACCCCCTTTCAAATTGTAATTTTTAATAACACTGAATTCAGAAATTTTATTGAATCTACGACGACCACATTTGTAACACTTAGGCCTTTTTGCTTTACTAGCTAGCTCGTAGCCACAATAAACACACTTCAATTTTTGGTAAGTTTCCATAAAACTCGTAGCTCCTTCATTATTACGATCTGCGTCATTCTGTTGTACGGGATGTGTTCGATCTCCTGCGTCGTGAAATTCTTTACTCGCTGTCTGAACTTCGGCACTTCCAACAGAGGTTTTATCTTTCTGCAACTCTGGCAGAGAAACAGGCGAGCTGTGTTTCTTGGTTGGCCTTCTATCTTGTTGCAGATCACGCTTATTTCTCCGCAAATTTCGCACGGCCTCATTTTTTGGCATAGGGTGCTTGCTCCTTTGTGTTTAGTCCCTTAGAATTCGCTTCCCTGTTTTGCAGTTCACTAAAAGCAGATCCAATTTGTCGCAGCAAATGCTTGCATTGGTAAAAGTTATGCTGCATCATTTGCAAAAGAAAGCCTTTGTGATACTTGTCATGAAAATGTTTCATGATTATGGCCTGATTGATAAATTGAGAGCGAGCTTTTCCACGCTTCAGACTTTTCAAGTAGCCTAGAGTTTCGCCATCAAGATCACACCTAAAACTTATTGTTGGTTGATCTCTCAAACTGTTCGGTTTTTCCTTCTTTCTCTTGTAAGTATATGCGTCCCTAAACATTGTATTACGCACCTCTCCGCACAAGCAGAAGCTTTTCCTGCTCTGATCTTTTAGAAGTAGTTTTAGCGTTCATTTCGTTCATTTACGCTCATGTTTTTTCGCTTTCTTTTCTAAGACTAGATTTCTATTCCAATCCAAAAAAGAAGACAAAATTACACTCTAACGCCCTCCTGCGTAATAACAGAATTCAATTTAGTCCTAAACCTGCAAGCCACCCACAGCTCTCGTAGCAGCTGCTGCTTCGGGCTGAAGCGTATGCAGGGAAGTGCTAAACCCCCTTCTCTCTTACATTTAATTAAATATGAAGAATTATTGTCGTGACAAACTGGGCAAACTGTGACTGCAATTATGCAGCCGCACCCTTTACACTTTATTATTGATCTCGCCTCTCTTTGCATGGTTTTTCCATACAAGACTAGACGGTTCACATCCCCTACTGGGATTTAGAAAAATCTCAAAGCCTCTGGAGGGAATTGAACCCCCAACCTATAGTTTACAAAACTATTGCTCTAACCATTGAGCTACAGAGGCGGTAAAACTTCTAGAAAATGATATCTTAAAAGGCTTTTGTTTGCATTTTATTCTGTGTTGTCTGCTTCTTGCTCTTTTATCTCTTGAGTCTCTTTGGTTTTTATCGGGGGACCAATTATTTCTATCCAGCGAATTTCACAAAATGCCAGAGGATATATTTTCTTTACTTTAAGAGAGACTGCTTTTTGTAGTTTATTAGTCATTATTTCAGAGAATAGTTCTATTGAAGTTTTTATTCTTGCCCGACTTTCCAAGAATTTTCTTGCACTATTTCTTATTTCTTTTCTAATTTTTCTAGATACATGGTTTCTAGTTATCATAAATGGCTTAATTAGGAGTTCTGCATCTTTGCAAGATGTTTTGAATGAGTCCTCGACATAGTCTATTCCTCTTCTCATTGTTCTTCTTATGAAGCTTGGCAAAAGAATCATGCTTATTATTTCGCTTTCTGTCTTTCCATCTTTTAATATTACCTTCGCGTTTAACTCTACATTTTTACCTTTAAGATTCTTGGTCATATCTATTTTGATTATTTTTCCATTTAGTTCACTTTCATCTGTGGCATAGAGTTTCACTTTTGAAGCTGTCAGTGGAACAGATACATCGAAGAATTTTTTTCTTATTATCTTTTTAGTTTTTTCTGCCATGTTACTTAGATATTTTCTCTCCTATCTGGATTTTAGATACTCTTATTCCTTTTTGAATTCCTTTTGACTTATTGCATACTGTACATGTGTACATTACTGTAAGTCTTTTTGTCTGTTTTGTTTTCATCTTCTGATTCTTTGGAGGAGGTCTTGAGTAACGCCCCTGGTTTCCGAATCCTGATTTGAATCCTCTTGATTTTACTCTAAAGTCTGAACCTCTTGATAGGGGATGTGTTGAAGAACGGGACCTTTGTTTAGCAACAGCTACTTTTTGAGAAGTTTGCTTACGACAGTAAGGGCAATATCTGTTTGTTTTTTCAGGCAATTTCATTTGTTTCTATTCTGGCAGATTAATGTGCTTGGCACAAATAGCTAGTCTCTTGCCGGCCAGGTGGCTCGAGAGTATGCTGTAAGA
Organism: Nanobdellota archaeon; assembly: GCA_038045445.1. Taxonomy (GTDB): domain Archaea; phylum Nanobdellota; class Nanobdellia; order Pacearchaeales; family GW2011-AR1; genus SICU01. The sequence goes on along the minus strand of JBBSYC010000022.1, from coordinate 12,823 downwards.
CCTCAGAAATGTTGGTTTTTAAACTTTGTTACTTAAGGTAAAAATGTCCTGATTGCGTCTGCGAATGATGTAGGAATTATTGTTTGGTTGTTTGTATATCTCAATCCAAAGTAAGCTATTACAAGTAAGATTACAACTATTAGAAAGTTTTTCTTTTTTGAACCTTTATTTTTTTCTACTCTTGCTTGGAAAGAATATCCACATCTTATGCAGTAAGTGTCTTTTAAGGAGAGTTTTGTGCCACAAGATGGACAAAATTTATGGTCTTCTCCCTTTTTCTTTTTACTAAACATGAAATATTAAGGATGATTTTGTTTAAAAGGTTTGCCAATAGTTTTTTATAGAGATATTAATTTGCCATTTAAATCGGCTCCATAGTCTAGTGGTCCAAGACGCCTCTTTGACGTGGAGGAGTCGGCAGTTCGATTCTGCCTGGAGCCATTATTTTTAAATAAATTAATAAATTGGAATTATCTTTATGAATTGATGGTGTCAAATCCTTTCAAGAATCAAGAGCCTTCTGTTGAGAAACAGATGAATGAGCGAAAGAAACTTATGGCTTCTTTCGTCAATGTTCATGGGAGTCCTATTATTGTTCATGCGATTCATGATAAAAAAGTATTTCATAAAGTGTTAACTGACGGAAAACTTAAACTACCTAATGTTCATCAGTCTCTTCGAAAAGCCCCTTATATAGAAAAATTACTTAGATTAGATAATTGTATCTATTACAGTCTTGGTTTTGTTTATTTTAGTTCTTATTATTGGAAATACAATCTTATTTTTGATATCAAATTTCTTAAAGAACTTGAATATTACAATAATTCTGTAAATTTTCAAGCAGTTAGAAATATAGTAGATTATTGGTACTTAAAGGATAGGGAATATTTGGAGAGACTTGCAAATACAAATGAAATTACTCGGGCAACAATAAATAAATATTATAATAAAGATTATAAGGGAGAAGTTAGAAAATTTTTAGAATATTGGAAGATTGAAAAAGAGTTATTTGAATTTATAGAAAATTATTCTAATGAGAAGGTGTTGTTTAAGATAATTAGGCGCGTTCTCAAAAAACATTTTTTAAAATATCCTGGATCTGAAGAAGATGCTTTGGGTTGTTATTTGCAAGATAAGGCACCTGAAATAGTTGGAAGGAAGGAAAATGACTTGCTTAAAAATCCTTACTTTTTAGGGTTTTTTATATCTGGAAAGGTAGAAAAAGATATTCTTTCTATTTTAAGGAGTAATTATTCAAATAAAATTATTTTTGATGGGGAGAAAGTGAAGAAGATTAGCGATTTGTGAGTCTTTGAAAACTTCTTTATGTCGACAGTGCCTCCCTATGTCAAAAACTTATGTTTTTGAGCACATTCAAAATTCTTAGAATTTTGATGAAACCACATCTTTAGAGAATTTGGATTCTCTAACCCTTCAATTCTCACTCAACGAATTGAAGTTTTTAAGATGTGGTCGGCACTTCGATCACAAGAAGTTTGTTTACAAAGACAAACTTCTGTGCAGAAACTTCTCTTCTGGAAGAAGTTTCTTGCATCCAAAAATCGAGCACCAATCAAACCACACCTTTAGAAAATTTCTATTTTCTAATCCATTCAATTCTCACTAAACGAATTGAAGTTTTTAAGGCGTGGTGGTGCATCGATTTTTTGATTTAGGTTCATTTTTCTTTTAGGAAGTTTTAAATACTAGATTATTCTAGTAAAAATAGCTAAATAACTTTAGTAATAATATGGGCATATCAAAGATAACAAGGAATTATCAAATAACTCTACCTAAGGATGTAAGAAGAGTAGCTGGGCTTAAGGAAGGAGATGAAGTGACTATTTTGATAGAGGGCGATAAAATTACAATAACTAAATCTGATATAAATCCAATTATGGCTGCTGCTGGTGCGTGGAAAGGTATAAAAGAAACGGGTGAAGAATATCAAAAGAGGGTGAGGTCTGAGTGGAAAAAGAGAGAGAAAAAATTGAATTGGTAGTTATCGATTCAAGTATTTTTATAGATCATCTTCGTAGTTACCCTCCCGCTTTAGAGTTTTTTAATAAATTATCTTTTAATCCTCAAAACGTTCTTTTCTCCGCTATTACTGAAACGGAATTAATTAAAGGTAAAAGTTGTTCTGATAATAATGTCAGATCTCTTGTGATTAACATGCTTAATGGATTAAATAAAATACCTGTCGACAATATCGTTGCTCTTAAAGCAGGGGATTTATCAAGAATTTATGGAACAGATATGCCTGATTCTATTATCGCTGCAACTGCAATTATTAATAAATCTGAATTATTAACGAGAAATTTAAAAGATTTTGAGAAGATTGATGGTTTGAAAGTTAGGTCTCCGTATTAGGTTAATCTTGTTTTTGGATTTTTTATTAGCTAGATTTTATGGTTTCTCACTTACTAAGTAAGTTACTAACTTACTGACTTACTAATAATCTTTATATACTTGCTTTTTATTTATTTTGTTTGAGGTTTTGATATGAAAATTTTACAAAGAGGAAATTCTACGTGAAAAAGTATCTGCTTTTAATTGAGGACGAAAAGTTATGGGAGAAATTTAAAGATAGTATAGATAAAGATATTAATTCTGCTCTTATCGAACTTGTTAAGGATAAAGTTAACAAAGGAGATAAAAAATGATTAAAATAGATAATAGGGGTCAGGTCACTGTTTTTGTAATTGTTGCAATATTTATTATTGGAGCCATAGTTCTTGCTTTTGCTTTTAGAGGGAGTTTATTTGGATCGGATATTCATCCCTCTCTTGAACCTGTCTATTCTAGATATAGTGAGTGCATCTCTCAAGAAACCTCTAATGGGTTAAGTATTTTACAATCTCAAGGAGGCAGAATAGATATTGGAGAGTTAAGTTATGCAAGTGATTTTAGTCCTTTTTCTTCACATCTTAACTTTTTGGGATTCAAGATACCTTATTGGTACGGTATTTCTGGAAATAATTTAATTATTGAAAATATTCCTACTGTCAGTGATATGGAGAATGAGCTTGCTTTATTTATAGAATCTAGAATAAATGATTGTGATTTCTCTGATTTTTATGCACAAGGATTTATTATTGAAAAAGGAGGGGCTAATGCAGATGTTTCTATTGATGAGGGTGCTGTATCTGTTTCTTTAAATGCACCATTAACTGTTTCTCTTGAAGATGATTCTGCAAGAAAGACCACTCATGATGTAGTTGTTGATAGTAGAATTTTGAAACTTTACACTGATGCTGTTTCTATATATAATGGGGAGAGGAGTTCTCTGTTTTTCGAGAATTATGCTTTAGACGTTTTACAATCATATGCTCCTGTTGATGGTGTTGAGATTCAATGCAGTCCTAAAATATGGAATACTAATGAAGTTGTTTCTGAAATACAAGAAGGATTGAGTGCGAATATTGCTTCAATAGGATTTTCTGAGGGTTCTTCTAAAGAAAGATACTTTACTCAAAATATTGGAATAGATGAACCAGTTAATTTGATTTATTTACCAGAGGCATTTCCAAGTAAAATAGAAGTTACTCCAGCTACTCAGGCCATTATGGTTGCAGAGCCCGTAGGAACGCAAGAAGGCCTTGGGATAATGGGCTTTTGTTACGTTCCTTACCATTTTGTTTATGATTTAAGATTCCCTGTTCTTGTTCAAGTTGGGAATGGGGTGGATGCTTTCCAGTTCCCTATGGTAGTCGATATAGATAATAATCTTGTTACCTCGACTGATACTGGAGAATTTGTTCCTGAGACTGAAGATGTTGATGTTTGCTCGTTTGCAGAAAATGAAATTGTTGTAAATACTTATGACACTTACTTGAACCCTATTTCTGCAAATGTATCTTACAGGTGTTTTGATAGTGTATGTAATTTGGGACAGACTACTTTATCTTCTGAAGGAGCCGTTCTTAAATCTGATATTCCTGCTTGTGTTAATGGAGAATTAGTTGCAAGTGCTTCTGGGTATGCTGACTCCAAAGTTCTGTTTTCTTCTAATTCTGAAAGCTTCGCAGAAATTGTTCTTGAGAAAGAACATTCTGTTAATGTTCAGGTTAGACTTGGAGGACAGGTTGTTAAGAATTCTACAGCTATTGTTCATTTTGTCGGAGATGATGGTTCTTCGGTAAGCGCAATACTTCCTGAGTCTTCTATTGTTCAATTGAAAGAAGGACTTTACAAAATAGAAGCTTTTGTTTATGGCAATTCAAATGTTGTAATTCCTGCTACTAGAAAGACTGAGTGTTTTACAGTTAGTAGGGGTGGAGTTGCAGGATTCTTTGGGAGTACGAAAGAAGAGTGCGTGGATATAGAAATTCCATCTACTAAGATAGATTACGCTCTTCGTGGAGGGGGAAAATTAGAAGATTATTATATATTGGCAAGTGATCTCGAAAATGGAGATATAGCTATAGATGTTAGTGAGCTTCCTACACCTAACTCATTAGAACAGTTACAATATAATTATGAAGCGTTTAGTCTTCTTGGATTGGAGGTTGAATTCGTATGAAGAAATTTATTTTACCTATTGTTTTTATTTTTGTTCTTACTTTTTTTGCAAGTGCACAAGTAGTTGGTTCTGGTAATAGTTTTTCTGGAAGCAGAACAGGAACTGCAAGTTTTGTCAATTATGGAAGTAGCTTTTCAAGTTATTATGGTTCTAACGCAAATACTTATTGGCCTGTTATATCTAATAGGGAAGAATGTTATGCTAACCAAGATATTCTTGTTCAGGTTTCTCCTATTGGATGTCAGCCTGCTGTTGTGAGAAGTGATTTGCTTGCAGAACAGAATGTTCCGGTATTTTGTCAGCTTGATTTGTTGCAAGTTAATCCTGCTATTGATATTAAACAGATACGTAATATTAGATTCAATGGAAGATATCCTGAATATGTTGCAGGTGTTGGATTTCATCCTGCTAATGCTGCTTTAAGGACTACGAATTCGTTGCTAGGGACTCCTTTAGAAAGCAATATAGGTTATGTTGTTGTAGTTTTAAAGAGAAATCCTGATGAAAATACTGTTCCTGAATTCTTTAACTTTACTTTAAGTGCAAGCATAGATTATTATTCTGGAAATGCTGTTGGTATTGGAGCTACTGAACTTCTTTTGAAAGAAACAAATGATGATGAGTGGGAAGTTGCTAAGAATAGGCAGATTTTGTTTGGTGGGAAGATGTCGGTTAGGGTTAAAGATACGGAGTCAAATGATTCTTTGAGAGTTGAACTTTATTCTGGAGATGTTAAGTATTCTGAATTAGTTTTACAGAAGAATAGACCACAGCCTAATTCTGTTTATTTACCTGGAAGTTATTGTCAGACTGCATTACAATTTAGTTATAGTGATTTTGTATCTCCATCTTATATTGCTCGAGTGCAAGTTGATGAGGATATTCTTGATTTGTATAAGGGAAGCAGATTTTTGAATAATAAATGTGTTGTTGGAGAAATTAGTAAAGATTCTGTAGAGTTAAATTGCGGTTCTCAAAAAATTAATCCCTTGACTATTACTCCGAATAAATTTGTTGCTGGAGATAGTGTTTATAGGGTTGATTCAAAATTTATGGTTGATAAATCTAAAGAATATAAAATAGCTAAGATAATTGATGAAAAATCTTATCTTCTTGAAGGTATTGAGAAGCCAGTATCTTATGATTACTTGAGACCTGTATCAAAGGTTATTCTTCATGAAGCTACTTTTGCAGAGTATGAAGAATATATTTCTAATGCTACTGGGTATTATGAATCTTTAGCTGATGATTATGGTAATTTGAGAAATCAACAAGGCATTGGAGAAGAATATGGGGAAGTTGCTTTAAGTGCGGCTACCGAACTCGCATATAAATATGATAAAAAAATTACTGCTGATAGATTAATAGAAAAATATCTTAATTCTTATTTAGATGGTAAAAATAGAGATAAATTTACTCGTTATTTGAATGAATTATATATTAAAGATAGTTCTCTTGGGATAACGAGTGTTCGGACAGATAATGGAGATCATTTGATAAAGTTGATTGATATTACTCCCGGGGGTAAGAAGTCTAATGCGAGAATTTCTTGGGGAACTGGAGCTGAACAAGAAGTTAATTATGGAGAGACTAAAGAATTTTCTCCTGGTAAGCTTACTGTTTTGAAAGTCATTGACTCTGAAAGTGTTCAAATTGAAACTACTTGTAACTCTAATTCAAGAGGCATTAATCCTTTCAGTGGAACTGTTAGACTGAATTCTCCTACAGTTGTTACTCCTTGTGGTGTTTCTCTTAGAGTAAATTCTATTGATTTTGAGGATTATGTTAAACTCAGGATTTCTCCTGTTACGAGAAGCGGAACTGTGACTAACTTTACCGTTGGTGTTGGAATAGAAAAAAGAGCTATTGAACTTACTCCTGAAAAGGCGCAGAAGAGAATAAACAATTTGAATGAAACTATAAAGACTTGGGAGTCTATTTCAAATAAACTGGGAGACACCGTAACTGGATTGAAGGCTGCTTGTTTTGCTACTGCTGGTGTTCTTACAGTTAAGAATTTTTTTACTGGATTAAGCGGTGAGGCACTTGCTCGCAGAAGTGTTATGACTGGAGAGAATGGCTGGACTAAACGTTGTCAGGACATAGTCAATTCTGAAAGATATGATTCTTTGACTCAATGTTATAATGATAATGCTGTTGATATTGGAAAAGATGTTAATGCTCGTATTCAAGCTATAGGCGAGACAAATAATGTCACTAAAGAAATAGAAGATAGAAATAAATATAAAAATCGTGATGGGACATTTTCTGGAACAAGTTTTAAGGAAAAGGAAGCTAAGGAAGCGTTAATTCAGAGAATAAAGACTGATTGTGGTAGTAAACCTCTTGGCTCTAAGAGTTTGGGTGCTTCTACAAGTTATACTAATGTTGGTTCTTTATTTCCTACTGGATATAATGTTGATTCTTACTCATATACTCAATTGAGGGATATTTACTTTAATTGTAAGGCTATGGATAATGGTGGTAGTCAGGTTGGTAACGATGTTGCCGTTGCACAATTAGATACTATTGGATATTCAATAAGTGAGAGATTGAAGTATGACTCAGATATAAAGAACTTGCAGAGTGCATCTGCTGGAACTAATTTAGGAAATGCTCCTGTTTTTGTTGCAGAAAATGAAAAGTCTATTGTTGGAGAATATTATGGTGGTAGAATGGATGCTGATGATTTTGGTTTGGTTGGATTGGAAGGTAAAAATGCACAAGTTGTTTATTATAACTCTAAGCCATATCTTTTTGTTTTAAAAGAGGAGACTGGTGGGAAGATGGTTCCTGATAAGGTTTATCCTTTAAGTCAAAATGGGAATAGTTTCGCTGTTTCTTCTGGAGCTGTTGGCAGTTCTGGTCCTACAGAAGCTACTGATGTTAAAAATAAATTTTCAAGATTTGAAGTAAGGGATTCTAGAAGTTATAATAATAAGTTTGCTCCGGGACAGAGCAAAGTTAGATACTTTGAAACTGAACCTTACAAAGGATATCCGGCTATAGTACCTTTTGATTCGAATAGGGGATTTTATGCTGCAACTTCACAGGCTTTGCCTATACTTGGAAGAACGAAGTCTTTTGAAGAAAATGGGAGACCTTCTTCATTCTTTGTATGTAATGTAATGGCTGATGGAAGTATTGGATTCCATTCTCCTAATTATGGAGATGATGAATGTATTAGATTTGATATTTATACGGGACAATCATTCTCTAATTTCCCTGGATTAACTGAAGATGATTCTAGAAGAATTGTTTCAAGAGCCATATCTGCACTTAAAGTGGCTTCAGAAAATTATGGTAAGGGTACAGTTACCATAGAGGGAAATATTATTGAGGTTGGAAGGTCTGCTTCTTTACTTCCTGGAAGCCAGTGTCAAGATTATATGAGTCCCGAGGAGTGTAAGATATTATTCAATGTTTGCGACCCCGTAATATGTCCTGCTTCAAGATGTAATTTTGGAGGAGAATATTATGTTTCGGATGTAATTCAATCTGGTATCGTGGGTTCGGCTTTGCTTTGTTTACCGAATTATAAAGAAGGTGTTGTTATTCCTGTTTGTCTAACTGGAATAAAGGCAGGAATCGATGGATACTTATCTGTTTTGAAATCTCATCAAGCATGCTTACAAGAAGCTATCGAAACTGGTAAATATGTTGGAATATGTGACCAGGTTACTTCTGTTTATATGTGTGAATTTTTCTGGAGACAGGCTGCTCCTCTAGCTAAGACATTGTTGCCTAAACTTGTTGAGTCAGTTTATAATGGTGGACAAGGACAGGTTAGGGGTGGAGGAGAATACCTGACTGTTCAAAGTTCATGGCAGAATGCTCAAGATTCTGTAAATTACTTTACTCAAAGTTATGCAGTTAATTCTTTTGATGCATTTAAGGTGAGAAGTGTTGAGGAGGCTGGAACAGAAATATGTAGGGCTTTTGTTTCTGCTAAAGTTCCTAATAGTTTTGAGACTTTGATTGAACCGGAATCACCTCCACAGTTCCATGCTTGGTATAGTGCTATAGATTATACAGATGCGACTATTCCAGCTACTTCACAGTATAAGGTGTTTTATCATATATTTGCAGGAAAGGAAAGAGGAGTTTCATATAGTGTTTATTTGAAAGACCCACCTTTGAGTTCACAGTACGCGACTAATCCTATACTTGTTGTTGCTAACGGGTTTGCTACTCGTGGACAGTATGCTACTGAAAGTAAGGACTTTACTGCTCCAAAAGGATATAGACAATTATGTGTTAGAATAAATGATAAAGAAGAATGTGGATTCAAACAAGTATCCTCGAGTTTTGCTATAAATTATGTTAGAGATTCTATAGTCTCTGATGAATTAACTAGAACAGATATAACTACAGAGATTGGATGTATATCTGGAAGTGTAAATCCTTCTGCTTTGCTTAATCCTAATTTACAAAGTGTTGGTGAAGAGGCACTTAATCCTGCAATATACAATAGAGGCATCGTAAGAGTTTGTGCTACTTCTAATCCTGGAAGCAAGACAGAACCTTCTCGTTTTGTAAAGGTTGGAAATTGTGGAAGCGAGAGATTAACCTGTTGGCTTGACAAGAATAGTCTTGATAAGACTATAACCGATATTAATGTAGGATTACAAGATAAGACTTTGAGCGAAGTAGAGCAGATACAGAAAGGATATTTGAAGGGTAATGAAAAATTCGTTTCATCTGAAGACTTGGATGATAAATTGAATGAGATAAAACCAAAAGTCGATAAAGCTGATAAAACTAATGTTGGTTCTTTAGTTACTGAACTTGATGGTCTAAAACCTGCTTTTGATTATTACAAAGCAGAGATATTATTCTGGAAGGCTCGTGCTTTTGAAAAGGCATTTATTAATTCAATTGATAAGACGGTGATATCTGGTTCTACAACTCTTGTTGTTAAGACGCAGACTGAAACAACTTCTAATTCTGAATCTTCAAGCTCTGAAGACCGAATTATCGGTTTGGAAGTAGGATATAGACCAAGTGTAAGAAATCATTTGACTCTAAATGGTAAACCAACTCGTTTTCTTATTTTTAATAATGAAATAATTCTTGAAGGAAGATTTTTGGTTGAAAAAAGCATTACTATTGGAAGGATAGAGCATAATGGAATAATTCTTGATAATCCGGATGCGGAGGGAGAAGTTAATGAAATATTTGGAACAGATGCTTATAATCTAATGAATAAAATTACACTAGACCAAATAATCAAGGGAATTAACTTGAGAGATTTTATTAACTCTAATGGTGAAGTAATTGTCAGATAAATTATTTAGCTATAGCTTCATCTTTAGGCTTTGTACCGGGTACAACACTTAGGCCTCTTAACATATAGTCTTCTAACCTCACTTTATTCAAGAAGTGTATTTCATCACTAGCAACAGCAATTCTTCCATCTCTTTCATTTATCTTTACTTTTGAGCCTATATGGGGAATTAGTAATCTCACTATTGTTCCATCTTTATTTTTAACATATGGCTTTAAATGCTCTACTTCTGGAGTATTTGGATTATTATCTGTGTCTAACCATACTCTGGGGATGCTATATTCCCAATCATTATGAGTTATTACTCTTACATCTTCTGTTTCCTCTGTTTTTTCTCCTGTTCTTTTTGCTCTTCTACTTACATATTCAATTTCTCTAGCATTTCTTTCAATCTCTTTTTTTACTATATTTCCTCCTTCTTTTACTTCTATTGTCTCTTTAATTTTGTAAGCTGGTAATGTGTAAACTGCCTCTATTTGCAGACTCCATTTTCCTGCAGTATTATCAAAGACTCTCCATGTATCTTCAACATCATTTAAGGGTTTACCCAAGAAATTCCACTCGTCTTGTGTTGCTAAAGGAGATTCTTCTATCAATAAGTCTAAGCCGTTGTGTTTTAATACATAGCCTCTGTGCTTGCTATCATAATTTGTAAGATTTTCTCCTTGCACTACATGCAGAGCCGCTTCATTTTTTAGATAAGGTGTTGTTGTGCAACTTGGTAGCATTGTAGTTGCTCCAAATAATAGGCTCAATAATCTTTTTCTCATAGATTTGGAAATCTATCAACGTTTATAATCTCTTTGGCTGTTTTGTTATTTTTTTGAGTAGCAACTAAATTATTTAATTTGAGAAATTTGTTTTGCTGCTTTGTTTTCAACTTCTTTTAATTTGAGCTTATCTTCTATTCCTAAACGGTCTATTAATTCCTTGTACCTGTTTCTTATTGTGACTTCTGTTATTCCTGCAACATCTGCAACTTCTCTTTGTGTCTTTTTTTCATCGTTAATTAGGGCTGAAACGTATAATGCTGCTGCTGCTATTCCTGCTGGACCTCTTCCAGAAGTTAATTCTGAAATATCTGCCTTTTTCAATATTTTTATTGCTTCGTTTTGTGCATGCGGACTTAGGTGTAAAATGGATGAGAATCTTGAGATATAGTCTTTTGGAGATGAGGGTTTTACTTTTATTCCTAATTTTCTTATTACAAATCTATATGTTCTTCCTATTTCTTTTCTTGCAACATCTGATGCGTTTGCTATTTCATCTAATGTTCTTGGGATATTATAAGACCTACAAGCAGCGTATATACAAGCTGCTATGACTGATTCCATGCTTCTGCCTCTTACAAGGCCCCTTTGAAGAACAAATTGGTATACTCTTGATGCTTCGTCTCGGACTACTGAAGGCAAGGTTAGAAATGAAGATACTCTTCTTAATTCGGCCATTGCAAGTCTAAGATTTCTTTCGATTGATGTTGAAACTCTTTCTTGCCATTTCTTTAGTCTTAAGAATTTTCTTGTTTGGCCAGCTTCTAACTTGTATATATCTGATATTTCACCTATATTTGTTGTTAGGCCTTGATCAAATTTCTGCCTTGATATTGGTGCTCCGCCCCTTCCTTTCTTTTCTGACTTGTCAAATTGGCCACCTACATCTTGACCCGTGTCCACCATTTTATCCTCTACAATAAGACCACAATCGCCACAGATGATTTCTCCTTTTTGGTCATCATGTGTAAGATTTATACTATTGCATTCTGGACATCTTTTTACAAAATTCATTGGACGAAAAGTTTATATACTGTTGCGAAGGACTTAGTTTATAAACCTTTGTTTTTAAAGTCTATTCTATAAGAATTGCATTTATTACGCCTTCTCTTGACGGTCTGTTTGTGATTTTCGCTTTTCCCTTTGAGGTCTCAATTACTGCTCCTTTAATTAATCTGTTTTGTCTTGCTAAGAAGATATCTTGAGGGGTTTGAAGTACGTTTTTTATCTCTACTTGTTCTGTCTTTTTGCCACTTACAAGATTTGCTTTGTTTGATTTTAACAAAATAACTCTCTTATGACCTCCTTTGGTTCTTGTTATTTTGCTTTTTGTCTCTCCCAGAGAGGTTTTATTCTCTTGGGATTTATATTCATGAAGTCTTTTTTTTCTATTTCTGTGGTACTTTCCACCGGTTGTTTTTCTTCCTTTGTTCATGTATTGTTTTTCTAATGGTTGTTTTTAAACTTTGCTAATTATATTGGAATGCTTAATTTTAAAGGAATTATTAAAAACCGCTTAATTATTAATAGATTATGAGAAATAGGAGTTCAATTTTTTTTATTATGTTGTCGGTTATTTTAGTTTTTACTTCTCTCTTTTCTTTAGGTCTTTTTTATTTGTCTGCTAGAACTTTGTTCGGTACTCTTTCTGGTTATGCTACTTCTCTTGGAGAGGCAAATTTGACTGTCGAATCGGATGCTACTGTAACTTTTACAACTTCTCAAATAAATTGGGGTTCTGGAAGAGTAAACTTGGGCTCTTCTTCTGCAGGATTAAATACCTTTGAGACAAATAATGTTACTAATGGTAATTGGACTCTTCAAAATGCTGGGGGGTTGAGAATTCAAAATAATGGTAATACCAATCTTACTTTGAATTTAAGTGGGACAAAAACCGCTGCACAGATGATTAGTGGGACTGGACCTTCATATAAATGGAATGTTTCGAATGCTGAATCGGGTAGCTGTCGTAATTCAACTGGTGGAACTGATGGTCTTCCTTTAAACTTGTTTTATAATGTTAACACAACCTCCACTCTTTTCTGTACATTTTTTCATTACGAAAATTCTCAAGATAGTTTACGCATAGACTTTAATCTTACAATTCCTTCAGATTCTTTAACTGGGGCGTTGGGAGACACAATAACTGCTACGGCTTTTCCAGCTCCTTACTAACTTTTTAACACTGTAGTATCCTAATATTCTTGCATGGGGTACTAACCCTATAATTTCGTGTACTCA
>JBBSYC010000021.1:0-18186 GCA_038045445.1 Nanobdellota archaeon | reverse complement strand
TGGGAGGCTATTATTACTAAACGTTATTAGCCTCCTTAAGAGAGGTCACTCTCATGTCGTACGAGCCTACCAGCACCAGACCCAAATTCAGTAGCTCTATCTGCTCGAGAAAAATGTGAATCCAACAGCAGAGCCATATCTTCTACACAAAGAGTTATATGTTCCTTAGATTCAGCATCTGTTAGAAATCCTTCATTTGAAACTAATTGTATTGAATTAGCGAAAACAATTAAATGCACAACTACATGCAAATTATTCGTAGATTACAGTTGTAAAGAACAAATTGAAGCCTTAGTCATACAAAAAACAGCAGGAACCGAAGAATAAGTTAATAATTGGTTCAGTTATTACCCCTCAAAGTTACATCTACAGGTCTTAAGAATTCTCCATTTGCATTGTTAAAGAATATTTCTGGTTGATAAATTGTTGCATTGTCTCCAGCAAGTATAACATCTTCTAAGCCATCCCCATTAAAATCAGCAACAGCCATTCCAGCAGAATGTCCTCTTAATCCAAAATTTCTTGGAAGTCCACTTGTAGTTATTTCACTTCCATCTAAATTTAAACATTTCAATCCAAATCTACTGGTAGTTAATATTACTCTATTACCATCTCCATAAATATCAATAGAGGCAACGCCCGAACAACCATCTTTTTCACCACGAGAATTTGCAACATCTTTAAAAAGTTTTTTCAAAATTAATCTGTTTCCCTCTAACAAATAGATTCCAGTTCCACAATTTATTCCCCCATAAATCACTTCAAATTTACCTTTGGAGCCAACAACCTCTAATCCGCAAGCACCTTTCTTTCCATTATGATTCAACGGAAATCTATCTTCACTTACAATATGAGGTCCTTCAGAAAATTTTCCCCCATCATTATAAAATATTCTTAATCCATTAGTATCTCCCACTAACAAGTCAACATCTCCGTCTCCATTAAAATCAGCAGTCGCTAGTCCAGAGGCTCCCCCCTCAAGTCTTGAATTAACAACACCCTCGAGCCTGCCCAAATAATTAAATGACAAGTCTTTTTTGTTTCCCTTATACAGAGAGACTCCATCAAGGTCCCCCAGAGCAATATCTTTAACACCATCCCCATCAAAATCAGCAACAGCAAGTCCGCAGGCATTTGTTCCTTCTCTTGAGAAATTAGGTCTAACCTGTTCCGAAAAATTGACTTCAGGTTTGGAGCATCCAGCAAGAGCCACACCTAATGCAAAACCCATTCCTATTCTCTTTAATAGTCCTTTAACCATAAAAAATCAATATAATTTGAGTTTTTAAAGTTACCTATAAGTGATAACACAAGCCAATTAGAAAACTTATTTTTCCAATCCTTTCAAAGTTCCTGAAACTCTAAGTATCTCAATATCCTTCACCATTGCAAGCGCAGTTCTAACCTTTGAAAGAGATTTCCTATTTATCGCCACAATAACTCTATCAGAAACTTCATAAACAAAAACAGGAGAAGCCTCTGCCCATCCAAGAACGCCTATGAATTCAAGTATTGCCTTTTCAACATAACTCCTAGAACCTCTAATCAGAATATATCTTCTATCATTTCTCGCCGAAGGTCTTAGCTTTAACATTATAATATTTGAGAACCGGTTATCTCATTAGTTTTTATTTTTAGAAGATTACTTTCCAAAGCAAAACCCAATCCCTCTGCTCCCCCAACCTTGAAATTAGCCATTCCTATTACTTCTCCATCCTTATTCAACAAAGGACCTCCAGAGTTTCCAGGATTTAAAGTAACATCCGTCTGTATATATGACTGTAATCCATTAGGACCCTCTCTCTTCACTGCAGAAACTATTCCTTCAGTTACTGTAAAAGAAAGACCAAGAGGGTTTCCTATTGCTATTGCCTTCTGACCTATTGAGACCAAATCTGAATCAGCGAGGGTAAGACTCTCAATATTCCCGGAAATTCTCAACACTGAGAGGTCTGCCACCGGGTCAGAACCAACAATCTCGGCAACATAAACTTCTCCACTGTAAGTCTGCACCTGAACAACGTTACTCTGGTCAATAACATGGTTGTTTGTCAAAATATAACTTCCATCCGCAACTGCAAAACCAGTGCCTGCAGATATATCCGTAGTCACAGTAACTACTTTCTTTATTGCTTCTTCTATTACTGAAGAAAGGTCAAGTTGAGTAGTTTTCAAAAGCTCTATTTGAGTCTCAAAATCATCTCTTTGTTTAGATATGCTTCTTACAATTTCAGTTATCTGATACTGATTCTCCTGCCTTAAACCACTTATAGAGCCAGATATCTTTTCCTCAAAATCTTTTTGTAATGAAATAAGTTTGGCAGATTGTGAACTAACAAATGTGAATGAAACAAGTTGCACAACTAAAAGAAGAACGACTGCGCCATATAACACATTGATGTGATGTTCCATGAAATATTTCGTGTGAAGTAATATATATAGCTTATTACAAGATTAATATATAAAAGGAGAATGTCTTTTAACAACATAATATGGAAGATTTGGAAATAAGGAGAGAGATAGTCAAAAGTTTTGTAGATTCTAATTCTTGTAGGCCAAGAACATTAAGAGAAATAGCAAATTCAGAAGGGCTAGAAAAATGTATTGCAAAAGAATTCTTAAGCGCAATAGGAGAACTTGACGATGAAAAAGTCATTATGTCGACAGTGCCTCCCTAAAACCACACCTTTTAAGATGTGGTCGGCACTTCGATCATCCAAAAATCGAGTACCAATCAAACCACACATTAAAGCGTGTGGTGGTGCATCGATTTTTTGACTCCTTCAATGACTCTAGATGGAGTGGCATATAAGCTTAACAGAGATAAGGCGAAAGAAAGGGGATATCTTTGAATAAATCACAAAGCATTATAAACTTATAATCAATATTAGGGCTATGTTAAAAATTCATGCAGTTGGGGGTTTTAGTGAAGTTGGCAAGAACATGACTGCAGTTGAATGTGATGAAGATGTAACTCTTTGCGATGCTGGTCTTTTCATACCAGCTCTAGTAGGTGTAAGTGAAAGAGAGAAAGTCCCAACAGAGCAGGGAATGAGAGCTATAGGGGCGCTTCCAGACGACCATTATCTTGATAAAAATAATCTAAGAGAAAAAGTGAGGTCAATTGCAATTTCACATGCGCATCTAGACCATGTAGGGGCCGTTCAGTATTTGTCACACAGATACAAAGCTGGAATATACGGAACTCCCTATACAATAGAGGTTTTGAAAAAGCTTCTTCCTGAAAGAGGTCTTCAAGGTAATAATAGAATGCACACAGTAAATCCTAATGGAAAAGTGATGATTCACGGAAAGAAGAAATATAAAGTAGAATTCATCAACATGACCCATTCAACATTACAGTGCGCTTTAGTAGCGGTGCATACTCCAGACGGAGTAGTCCTATACGCAAACGACTACAAACTAGATAATACCCCAGTTTTAGGAGATAAACCAAATTATAAGCGCCTTAAGGAAATATCAAAAGAAGGTGTAAAAGCCTTAGTTGTAAACTGTTTATATGCACATGCAGACAAAAAAACTCCTTCAGAACAAGTTGCAAGAGAGATGGTAAGAGATACATTCAACAGTTTAGAAGATAATAAGTCTGGAATGATTGTCACAACATTTGCATCTCACATTGCAAGGCTTAAATCAATAGTAGACTTTGGATTGAAATTAGATAGAAAAATAGTATTCATTGGAAGAAGTCTTGCAAAATATGTTTCGGCAGGGGAAGTAATAAAGCAAGTTCCATTCAGGAACAAGATAATAATGGCGACCTACAAGAAACAGGTAGAAAAGACTCTTAGGCAGGTAAACGCAGATAGAAGCAAATATCTTGTTGTATGCACAGGACACCAAGGAGAGAAAGGTTCAGTTCTTGATAGAATGGCAAGAAACCAGCTACCATTTAAAATACAATCAGAAGATAATATAGTCTTCTGCTCAAAAACGATTCCTGCTCCAGAGACAATTGCAAGCAAAGCAGAACTTTTAAAGAAACTGAATGATTTTAATCCAAGAATATTTGAAAATGTTCATGTTTCAGGTCATGGAGCTAAAGAAGATTTAATAGAATTAATTAAACTTACAAATCCAGAAACAGTAATACCCTCTCATGGAGATCATGCAAAAACTATAGAAGGAATGCATGTCGCAGAAGGCATGGGTTACAAAAAAGGTTATAATGTTCATTTGCTCTCTAACGGAGAGTCAATAAAGTTATGATGAGAGAAGATATTGTAGGTATGCTAAAGAATGCAATAGAGCACGGAGGTAATCCTTCAAGGGTTGCCCAGTCTTTGATTAATTCGGGATACGCACTCGACGATGTAAGAGAAGCATTAAATTATGTTTTAAGCCTAAATCCACAAGCAATCGCTCAAAATACAACTCAACAGGAAATGCCAAAACCCCCTACCTATAACAGTCAATCCATTCAACCAAGTAAACCAAGCCCTCTAAAGCCATTACCTTCTCAAAAAAGCAACCCCACAAGTAAGGGAAAAATTACCGTCATGGTAATAATCCTAATCTTATTACTTCTTTCTTTAATCTCAGTAATTGTCTTTAAAGATGGTCTTTTAGATTTGTTAAAGCTATGAGCCTAGTCTATCAACCAGCAGAAGATTCTTTTCTTTTAGAAAAATTAATTTCAAAGTATTCAAAAAACAAAAAAGTCATTGACATCGGAACAGGTTCAGGGATATTGGCAATAAAAGCGTTAAAATCGGGAGCATCTTCAGTCACAGCAGTAGATCTAAACAAAGATGCAGTAAAAGAAATAAAATCAAATAATAAAAGTATCAAAACGATTCAATCAAATATCTTCAGCAAAGTAAAAGGAAAATTTGATTTAATTATATGTAATCCCCCTTATCTTCCTCATGATTCAAGAGAAGATAAAGAAAGCAGTCTTGCAACTTCTGGAGGAAAGAAAGGAGATGAGTTTATATTAAAATTCTTAAGACAGGCAAAATCTCACCTTAAAGAAAATGGAATTATTTTGTTGCTTTTTTCATCTTTAACTCCAAGAGACAGAATAAACAAGCTTCTTGAAAAGTTAAACTCAAAATCAAAAATAGTCGCATCAAAAAATCTCTTTTTTGAGAAGCTTGAAGTTTTAGAACTTAAACAAACTCCAAATTCAAAAAAGAGATAGCTTTTAAAACACTCCTTTTTTGGCTTAACCCCATGGTTATTCAATTGCCTCTTGAAAGAATAGTAAGTATAAAGGGATTAGCGTATTCTCTCGCATCATGGAATGATTCATTTTATCGTGGAGATGAGGGAGAGATAGCCACACTAGGAGAACAAATAGCTATTATTGAATGGGCATGTTCAAATCAATCTAACCCGGATGCAAAATATATAGCTAATATGTTTAACACTCATGCCTTTGCAGGAGATACCTCAATAAGATATGCGAAAAGAAAAATCTTTGTTTCAGATAATCCCCTGACCATAAATCCTTCAGAATACAGAGATTCTCAAGGAGTTAGAGTTTTAGATTACCCCCTTGACAATAACCCCCTAACTCCGGATCAGATAAGAAAAAACAAACTCTTAGTTGGTTTAACGGGTGATGAAGAATCTCCAGAAAAGTTAGCTCAAATTCTTCAACCAACAGGCAGAGAGGCAATCATATGGATTCCAACATATCATGAAAGGCCTCCAATTAGAGTGCCTTTCATTAGTTTAGGAACTAAAGGTTTAGTTATTAACTGTCTAGAAAAAAGACCTCCAAAAAGGGCAAGATGTCTTGTAAGATTATGTCAAAGTGTATCTTGATAGAACACTTTGAGCATCCAAAAATCGAGCACCATTTAAACCACACCCTTTAAGGTGTGATGGTGCATCGATTTTTTGATAATATAAAAGTTAAGTTAACTACAACAATCCCTATAAAGTATGCATATAATCAAAATTTATGAAATTTGCCCATCTAGCCGACTGTCATCTTGGTGGCTGGCGTTACCCCGAGCTTCAGCAATTAAACTTTGAAAGTTTTAAAACAGCATTAGAAACATGCAAAAAAGAGAAAGTTGAATTTATATTAATTGCAGGAGACTTATTTGACTCCCCATATCCTCCAATAGAAACAATAAAAGACACCTTTAATGAGTTCAGAAAATTGAAGGAATTGAACATACCAGTATTCTTTATAGCTGGAAGCCATGATTATTCAATCTCTGGAAAAAGTTTCTTAGACGTTCTTGAGAAGTCAGGTTTCGGAATAAATGTTCATAAAGCACAAGACAAGGATGGCTCGATAATTTTAGAGCCAACAATTTACAAAAATGTTGCAATATACGGGTATCCTGGAAAGAAAACAGGGCTAGAAGTGTACGATTTGCCTAAAATAAAACTACAAGATTCTCCAGGTCTTTTCAAGATATTAATGCTCCACACTACAATGAAAGATGCACTTCCAAATTTAGATATTCCATCAGTAGAAAGAGAGAGTTTGCCCAAAGTAGATTATCTCGCATTAGGACATCTTCATCTAGTATATGAAAAAGAAAACGCAGTTTATGGAGGTCCTATATATCCGAACAATGCAAGTGAATTAGAAGATTTAAAGTATGGAGCATTTTACATCGTGGATACAAATAAGGGCATAAAAAGAAACAACATCAAGCTAAAAGATGTTCTTGTGTTAGATATTGAAGTAAAGGACTCATTAACTGGTACAGAAACAATATTAGAAGAGCTTAAAAAACAAAACCTAAAAGATAAAATTCTTATATTAAAATTAAAGGGAGTATTAGAAAAAGGAAAGATAACAGATATAAACCTCAACAAGATTGAAGAATTTTCAAGAAATCAGGGGGTATGGTGTTTTTTAAAGAACACAACCAAACTTTTCTTTCCAATAATGGAAGTTGATATAACTCCTCATACCGAAGATTTCGAGAAAGAGATAATAGGAAGTTTTTGCGAGAAAAATCCACATGAGTTGAACAAACACATTAATATTCTCTTTTCAATTCTAGATATGGAAAAAAAAGAAGATGAAACTGCAAGAATCTTTGAAGACAGGCTTTTCGGAGACTCAAGAAAAATACTATTCCAATGATTTTCAAAAAAATTAGACTAAAAAATATAAGAAGCTACAAAGATGAAGAGATAGTCTTTCCAGAGGGAGCAGTACTCTTAGCAGGAGATGTTGGTTCTGGAAAAACATCCATCCTTTTAGCGATAGAATACGCCTTATTCGGACTCCAACCAGGACAAAGAGGTTCCTCTCTTTTATCAAACGGGGAAGAATATGGAGAAGTTACCCTAGAGATGGATATAGATGGCAATTCAGTGATAATAGATAGAGCCCTAAAGAGGAGTGCAAAATCTATAAATCAGGACTTTGCAGCTCTAACAGTAAATGGAGCAAGATTTGAATCTTCATTAACAGAAGTCAAATACAAAATCCTGGAGCTTCTAAATTACCCTTTAGAATTCGTAAGAAAAAACAATCTTGTTTACAAGTACACTATCTATACGCCTCAGGAACAGATGAAGCAGATTATCCTTGAAGACACCGAAGTTAGGCTTGATGTTCTCAGGCATGTATTCGGAATAGACAAATACAAGAGAATACAAGACAACATTCAGAGGATAGTCACAATGATAAGGGACGAATCCAAGTCTTTACAGATAGAATCAGAAATAATAGACTCAAGAAAAAACGAGCTCGAATCAAGTACAAAGTTCATAAAAATTCTAAAGTCAAAGGCACTACTAAAAGAAGATGAAATAAATAAATTAAGCTCTCAAAAAGAAATCTATGAAAAAGAAGTAGAATCTCTTAAAAAACTAGTAGCTGAACGTGAAAATTTTAAAAAAGAGATAGAAAAGTCAGAAATAGTTGTCAGGAATAAACAAGAACAGGCACAGAGGTTTGTAAAAGATTTAAAGGAAGTAGATGAATTGTTAGAGGGATTTATACCTCAGAAATATACCACTGACCTAGACAGGATAACAGAGCAGACTTCCTTAATAAAAAAAAGATTGGAAATTCTCGAGAAAGATTACTTTGAGCTAAGTTCAAAGAAAAGTTCACTTGAAATGATAAAACAGCAGGAAATGAGCAAAAAAAACAAGATATTTCAGATGGATCACTGCCCGAGCTGTTTACAAGATGTGCCAGAAGCTCACAAGCACAACATAATAAGTGCTGCGGAATCCACAATAAAGAATATAGAGAGCAATAAATCTATTCTTCTGTCAGAGATAAATAGAGTAGATTCAGAGTTAATCAAACAAAAAGAAAGTTTGGGTCTTTTAAACCAAGAAAAAATAACAATAGAAATATATAACGCAAAACAAGAAAATATGCAGAAGCATCTAAAGAAAAAAGAGGAGTTGCTAAAGCTGAAAGAATCCTTCGAGAAAGACATCTCACTGATAAACGAGCATATAGAGTCCTTAAAAAAATATTTTTTTGAGTATAATAAGTTCGAGAATCTCCTCAGGTTAAAAAATGAAGAGTTTACAAATCTTGTCAGCACAGAGCACAAAAAGAAAATAGAATTTGCAGAAATAATGAAAGAGATAGAATTAACTGACCGAGAAATGTTAAAATTTACTGAAGAAATAAAAAAAGGAGAGGAATCTAGGAAGAAGTTAGTAAAAATGCTAGATATAGAGTCATGGCTTTCAAATAATTTTACGAATCTTACAAAGTTTACTGAAAAGAATCTTCTTATAGCTCTAAGAAAGGAATTCACAAAAATTTTCAACAAATGGTTCTCCATGCTTACAACAGATTCTTTTGAGGTTTATCTTGACGAATCTTTTTCTCCAGTAATAGTACATAATGAATTCGAATTAGACTATGAATTTCTTTCAGGAGGTGAAAGAACAGCAGTAGCTCTTGCTTATAGGCTTGCATTAAATCAGCTAATTAATTCCATATTGAGCAAAATAAAGACTCATGATGTAGTTATCTTAGACGAGCCAACAGAGGGATTTTCAGAGCAACAACTTGATAAAATGAGAGACATGCTTAGAGAATTAAATGTAAAACAGTTACTTATAGTAAGCCATGAAACAAAAATAGAGGGCTTTGTCGACCATGTTATAAAATTCACAAAAACAAATGGAGTATCAAAGGTAACTTATGAGAAGGAGTTTAACCAAATACGTCCCGAAGAGGACTCGAACCTCCGACCCCACGGTTAACAGCCGTGTGCTCTACCTGCTGAGCTATCGGGACATAATAATGAAAGCAATTTAATGTTATTTAAATCTTAGTTTTGATAAAAATTAAGGTTTAGAAGTATATTTTAGAAAAATCAAAAAATCGATGCACCACCACACCTTTTAAGGTGTGGTTTGATTGGTGCTCGATTTTTGGATGATCGAAGTGCCGACCACATCTTAAAAACTTCAACTTGAAAAGTTGAATGGATTAGAAAATATCTATTTTCTAAAGATGTGGTTTAGGGAGGCACTGTCGACATAATCTAAACAAAAAAATAAAATGGTATTTTATCAAATAAACTTTGTCGTCGATTTAAATTTAAGGCAAAAAAAATAAATTCAAAAATTTTAAAATTTGGCAAACTTTTAAATACGAGTGTAACTCAATATAATTTAAAGAGGTGTTTTAAAGTGATGAAGAAAAAGGCTAAGAAATCTGCAAAGAAGTCTTCCGGGAAGAAATCCAAGCGTAGATAACTTTAGTCTTAATTTTATTTTATTTTTTATTTTTGTTTTCTTTGAGAGTTTATTTTTTCAAGGTAACGATAAGCGTTTGCTTGCTTCGTTCCCTTGATTATATTTGTTACCGCAACGAGTGCGCTCTCCGTTATCTCTGCTGGACCAATTATCCCGACGGAGTTGTCATGAATTGATACGTCGCATTTAGTTATTTCCTCAATAGTTTTTCTAGTTTTTCCATTTGTTCCTATTAATCTGCTTCTCACCACCGCATGATTCTTAGTATTTGCATAATCTCTTATGTTTATTTTTATAAAACCAATATCCTCATCAAGCACTTTTAGTGCCTTTTTTACAGAAAACCCCAGATTAATGGCATCAAAGACCCTTTGAGCTTCAAATTCATTAAACGGGTCGGCATTTATAGTAATATTTTTTCCACTAATTTTTATTTTTGCATTTAATTTAGACTCAAGTTTACTCTTATTATTTAGAACATCCTTAATTCTAGTTAATTCTATGGAAATCATGTCAAAATTCTGTTGCCAATGCATTTAGCAAACCTTTTTTCCTAAGTTGAGTAACTTCGTTAATCTTATACTTGTAGATTACATCTCCCTTTTCTTTATCAAACTCCCATAATTTAACAAGAACAATATCTTTAGGTCTCAGCCAGAGTTGTCTCTTATATTTTCCAGGGACTCTACAGTTTCTTGTCTTACCATCAGTTGTTAAGATTTCCATTCTATTGCCTCCATATCTCTGGATTATAGTCCCAATTATCTCTCCATTTTTAGGCCATCGAGCTCTTACAAATCCTTCCTGTTCCTGGGGAACTTCTTCATCTTCATTGGAGGATTCATCAAGAATTTCTTCAAAATCTCCAAACTCCTGGTCTTCTTCATTACTCATTAAAATCTCTGGCAATTTAAGGTTTTAAAACTTATCTAATTAACAAGTTATCACAAAAGGAATCTTTTCTACTTCATACCAAGAGTCTTTTTCTATGATTCCAACAGAGAGTGCCAAATTAACTGACTCTCTCCCCACTATATTAAAACTAGAGCCATTAAGAGATTCAGACTTCATTATCCCAGCAACTTCTTCTCTCAACATTATTTCTCCTTTAAAGAAAGACTCAGTTATTTGAAGTCTTCTAATTCCATCACGAAAAGTCTTCCCAAGAAGATTTTCATCGCATATTGCAACTACCGTCCTGGAAGACCTGTGGAACTTTACCCACATTCTACCAAAATCAAAAAAATTAAAGCTTGCGGAATTATTTTAGCTTTGCTGCTTGGTCCTTGCCAACTACTTTCCAGCATTCGTGCGTTCCAGCAGGTGACTTTGCAACAACAAAAAACCTTCCACTTCTCTCTACGAGTTTATAACTATCCGTACTAAACTTGTCTTTAGTCTTTACATCGTAGAACTCTATCTTTTCTTTAGCCATGATTACCTCCAATTGAGATAATTTTGTAGCCGTTTTAAATGTTTTGATGTCAAAAACTCAGTCCATAAACGAACGTTGTGTCCAGTAAGTTTCTAAACTGTCCATAAAGTGTCTATAAAATAAAATTATTATATCCCAGATTTAAGCCTATTATCTTGCTTACAAAGCATCTGGCAGTTCTTTGCTATAGTTTGTCCACCTTCATGCCAAGGTTTTATGTGGTCTGCTTCCATTCCTTCTATTTCAAAATGTTTCTTGCACTTAGAACAAATACCTTCTTGCCTTTCGTATGCTTCTCTCTTTTGATTATCTGTAAAAGCACGAATACTTAGATATCTCTCGTTTCTCGTTAAAACATAGGAGTAAATACCAGATTTCTTAGTAACATCTTCATCCTGCATAAGTTTTGTTATCTCCTTTTCTATCTTTTTAAAATCCAATTCCTTATCATTAAATTCATTATATAAAATCCCAAAATCAACACCCTTCATTTCCTTACGATATTTAGGAAATACTGCTTTTATCCAATTAACTACACTTTGAAAATACAACCATAATTCATTTGCATTTGGCTTATGCTGATTCTTAGCCATATATCCTTCTATCTTTTCCTCACTAATCCAACCAATTGCAGTTTCTAAATAATCTTGTCTGATTGGAGAACCTTTCATATAATCACTTGCTATATTATAAGCTGGGCAATTAGATTTACTAAAATGTCTTTTTGCATCAGATAACCAAGTTCCAGTATAGATGGCATTTCTTAATTCTTGGTCGTATAATTTTTCTCCCGCTATATTAATAGTTTTAAACCAATCTAACTTTTCTTTGTCAGCTCCTTCGCAGAAATAAATCATTAATTTATAATTGAGAATTTGCTTTTTTTCGTTCTCTTCAAGATTATGAAAGTATTGATAGTTTAATGAGAACTTTCCAGCCACATACTCACAAAAACTTATTGTTCTCTGCTGTCCATCCATTACTTCAAAAGTTCCATCTTCGTTTTTAACCCAATACATTACATTTAGAGGAAAATTCTTTTTTATTGTTTCAATTACAGCATCTCTTTGTTTATCTTTGTATACAAATTCTCTTTGATATTTTGGACGAATGTTTAATTTTCCTTTAAAGCCAACAACTCCTTCTTCATCATCATTTTTATATCCTTCAAAAACATCTTTAATTGATATTTGTTTAAGCTCTATCTTCATAGAATAATGCTTAAAACCATTTATTTAAAGTTTCTTATTTTTTATTAGAATACGAACATATTTTTCTTTATGTTCTCCTTCAACAATTCCTCTATGTCTATGTTCTTTGTCTCTTCTTAGAGATTCAACTTCTGGGGATTTATCACCACTATGTGTTTGTCCTATTATTTCAAATTGTTCGGGATTATATTTATCTAAAAAAGTTAATGGAACACCCATAACTCCTTTGTAATCCATAGGAATATCGCTAACTTTATCAACGTTTATTGCTTTGTAATTTTTATAATTTGGATATTCTTCAGGAGAATAATTTTTGTAAAGAATTATACTTTCATGCCTTCTTTTATTATCTAAGTTAGTAAGCCAGACAATAGTTCCTAAACTAAAGAATTTTTCTCCATTTTCTATCTTCTTTCTTGATTCAGTTGGAATATCATAATGTTTGGGAACTTTAAACCACTTCGTTCCACCATTATCTATTCCCAACCAAATTTTGTTTTTTTTAATTAGTTCAAAAACTTCTTTATTTGTAAGAGCATTTTGGTTTCCTATAATTAAAAACTTTTTATTATATTTCATTAATTGAGCAACATATTCCCTAAATAAAGAGAAGGGTGGATTAGATATAATAATATCCGCTTCTTTTACAATTTCTATACATTCTGGGCTTCTAAAATCTCCATTTTGTTTTAATTTTACTTTAGTAGTGTCTAAACAATTTATCTGTCCATCCTTATTTACATCTTTTACAATTTCTAATTTATAAGATGGCTTCTCTGCTTCAAAATGTGTTGCGATTAATTTCTTTAATCCAAGAAATTCAAAATTTAAGCAAAAATATTTGAAAAAATTACTTTCTTCAGGGTCATCACAATTACAAAAAATAATTTTATCTTTAAAATGTTCTTTATAATGTCCTAACTCTTTTTCAATATCTGATAATTGTGTATAAAAATCATCATTTTTAGCAGTATTTGCTTTATGTAAGTGTTTATTCAAATTTTTCTTTTCCATATTCTTTATTATTTTAACCTTCTTTTAATTCTTATGTATACCTCCCAATAACAGTTATGTTGTAAACAAGACATTTCAACAATAATTCTACATCTTGGGCAGTTTCATTCCTTGACCTAAGATAGTTAAGATGTTTTCTTTTAATTACACTAAAGACTTGCTCAACTAAGGCTCTGTATCTATAAGCATCTTTCCAAACTTCCTTCTGTTCTTTGAATAGTTTTAATTTATCTTTCCACAAATCGCTTTTGGCTCTCTTGCCAGTAACATTTGATTTGAAGTCAATGTAAGCTTCTGTAATTCCTAATTCTTTACAAATAAGATAATTGTTCTTACTTGAATATCCAGCATCAGCTAGAACGCTAGTTATAGTAAATCCATTTTCTACTGGCTTCCTTATCAATT
Organism: Nanobdellota archaeon; assembly: GCA_038045445.1. Lineage (GTDB taxonomy): Archaea > Nanobdellota > Nanobdellia > Pacearchaeales > GW2011-AR1 > SICU01. The sequence goes on along the minus strand of JBBSYC010000021.1, from coordinate 4,440 downwards.
CTTCAAAGACTGGAGAGTCGTGAACAGTTCCAGCACTTGTTTGGGCATAAGCAATTATCTTACTATTTTTTGTACAAGCAATATGTAACTTCCTACATTTCTGCAAACTTGTAGAAGTCTTGTCATAGACTTTTCTATAACCTCCAGAATACATTCTAAGCCCTAACCAAGTGCTATCTACAATAAGGGTATTCTCTTCATCTGCAAAAAATAAAGCTGAAGCTTGTATTAATCTACTTACAAGGTTCTTAGTATTCTCATCATTAGCATAAAGGTTCAAAACACTCTTTGAAGGAATGAATGAAAGTAGTCCTTCTTCATGCATTTTCTTTAAATCTGATTGAGTTCTTCTATAAGAGAAGCCATGATAAGACATTAAGAGTAGTCCTTTAATTATGTCTTTGAAATTGGCTTTAGGTCTGCCTAAGAATTGGTTTGTTTCAAAGTTTAATCTATCTATGAAATCATGCATATTTGAGATGAACTTGTCTTTTTCTTCTTCTAAAGAATTATCATTAGGTTGAAGCTTAATTACCGTTTTCTCAAATAGTTCTTTATTATATTGTTTTAATTTTATTTGTTGTTCCATAGAAAACTTAGGTGCCCGAAGCTTATAAATATATCGGTGCCCGAAGATATATTTATAAGTCCTTAAACATGTACTTATTAGTGAGTTAAAAGAACTTAATTAAGTACCATGCAAAAACAAATAAAAATAACTGTTTCAGATAAGCTTTATAAAATAATAGAATCTAAAGCAAAGAATATGGGCACAAAAACATCTACTTATTGTTATAATATTGTTTTTTCAGATGTAAAAAAAGAGGCTGAGATTAAATGATTGAAATTATAAGCTCCATTTACACTTTTTGGGGATATATAGACGATACAAACTTTCTAAGAAAATCATTTAAGGTTATGAGTAAATGGTTCAGTTTCTTAAAGTGGTATTGGAAGAATCCTGAAGTTCAGATAAAATATTCTCGCCTTATCACTTCAAAGTATAATAAAGATTCAATAGAAGACATATATTCTTCTTTAGTAAATAAAAATAAAAAGATTGGTGATGGTTTTACTAAATCAAAAGAAGAGATGCAATTTGAAATAGAAGATTCTAAGCTTAATTATCGTGTAAAGATTGATAGATTAAATCAAGAAAAACAGAATATAATATTTGAAAATAAATATATTTCATTTTATCCTATTAGAAAGTTTAAGAGCTTGAATTCAATTACCAATGAGTATAATGAAATTTATGAAATAATCTCAAATCCATTAGTTATAGAAAATAATAATAAAGTTATAACTGTAGATGTTAAAGAAGTAGATAATTCAAATAAGGAGCATGTTAAGTTCCTGAAATCAAATGCACAAATATCTTTTAAAGGAAATAAAATTCAAATAAAAAACTTTAATGGAACAGAACAAGGAGAGTTTTTGCTTTTCTTTATTATGAAGTGGCTTACAGAATATAAAAGAAATTAAGATTGTATCCAGTCTGTAAGTGGTTTTAATTGGTCTGTCATTTTATCTGGTATCCTTTCTTGGTAGTTAGAATATGGAAGAAAATTCTTTATAATCTCTTTACTAAGGATTAATGAATCTTTAAAGTCCTTCATCTTAGTCTTACAGAGCAGGGTTCCTTCTAAATAAACTGCAACTTTTAGGGTATGTCCAAAACTACAAGTCATTTCAACTCCTATCCCTACCCTATCCTCTGGATTATTATCAAATTCAGTGTCATCATCAATTTCGCTACCAAATTGCCCTGCATATTGTATTTTACCATCAAATCTCACTCCATTAAACCATACATTCTGAAATTTACCCTTCTGCTTTGCTTCTAAAACTTTCTGAGGATTAAATAAAACAAATCCAATCTTACCAGAATCTCCAAATAAAACCTTCCTTAAAATCTCAATTCCAAATAATTTAGCTTTATCTTTAGAGGCAAAACTTATAATTTTTAAGTCAGGGAATATAATGAATGTAACCTCATCATATAAATAAGCCTCATTTGGTTTTTTATCAATCTCAAATTCATCATCAATACTAAACAAAAAGTCATCAAAACTTCTTTTTACTGCAATTTTTCCATAAATATAACCTTCATCTTTATTACTTACAAAAAAATTTCCTATAGAGAAGTTATGAATCTTAGGGATGCTAAGATTTTGAGGGATGTTTTTAAGAGAATATAACATTTGCTCTTTTGTTAAGTCTGTTTCGTACTTTGTTATAAAAGCCATAAATTTAGCAATTAATAGGGGATATAAATTTATTCTTTATCTTTTTTGTATTCTTCAATTAGAATTTTCCCATCTTTTGTAGTTATTTTAAGTTCTTTGTCAAGCAATCCAGATTCTTCTGCAACTGCTTTAGGTAAAGGGGCTCTGTATTTGTAATATTCAGTCTTCCCAACAGTTTTATCATAAGTCTTTATTATTTTCATAAATCTATGAGGTGCCCGAACTTTATAAAACTATTTGCTTTTCTTACTTCTTCTCATATTAGAATTATCATATTTATCAAATGCCATTTTTACAAACTCTTCTTCAGAAAAATCAGGTATATGTGCTGTCTTTTGCCAACACTTTGAACAATAAAGCACATACATTTCTCTTCCATCTTCATGTTTTAGTGTCTTCATATATAACCAATTGTGTTCTTTACAAATTGGTATTTGTTCTCCAGTATTAATGTCAGTTGTCATTTTGGAGATAAATATGTTCTGTTTAAAAGAATTGTTGTTGGACACTATTTGGACACCTTAGACTTTATGGACTGAGTTGATGTCAAAGTGTGTCTTGATAGAACACTTTGATCATCCAAAAAACCAACTGCAAGGTTTTTTTGATCAAAAACATTTAATGGATTTAAGGGGCAAGAGGATATCTATTTCTAACTAAATCACAAATTATATCTCACAGGAGACTTAGCACCACAAGCAAGACAATGTTTGAATTTTATCCCTTTTTCAGATATAACTTCAGTGTCTGGTTTTTTACATTCATTACATATGACAAACTCCTTGATATAAAGTTCTATTTTCTCATTGACTTTTGAAGAATTAAGCAATGTCTTCAAAACAAGCCTATCTTTTTCAAGAAAACCATAAACTGCAAGTTCCTTTTGGAGAAATTTTGCCAAGTTTTCAACAGGCCTTCTTATGTAAGAGGCTATTTCATTTATATTTGTCACGAAAGTATTTTTTCCTTGAACCTTCCCTTGAACTTTAGGAACTTCAAATCTATCGCTTGATGTAGTTACTACCTTAATCTTCTTGTAAGCATCATCAAGCATTTCTTCATATGATTTCATATAATCAAAGCACCAAATGGGCTTTTAAGGGTTTTGATTCTGCTAATATTTATATATCTCCATTGATATTAATTATAATGAAATTCAAGAATTTTATTTTGGGGCTTGGAATATTTATTGTATATGCCTTGGCTTTGTTCCAAGGTTTGGAAACATTTTATCCAACTCCCGAATATGATGACTTTTGTACGATGCGCTCCGGACCAGCGATTTACAAAGACCCAATACAGTGTCCAAATATTCCTGATTTGCAAAACAAAGCCGAACAGTGTTGGGCATCAAAAGGAGAGTTCGTTTACGAATATGATTCAAACAGTTGCCCAACAGGAGGATATTGTGATGGATGCAGAATAGATTATGAAAAAGCCTTAGACATCCATTCGAACAGAATTTTCATAATATCTGTAATCATAGGAGTAATTGTTTTCATAACAGGTTTCTTCATGCTCAAGACAGAACCAGTAGGCAGTGCACTTATGGCATCAGGAATTTGGTCCGTATTTTACGGCGTAGTTAAAAACTGGAGAAATTTCAGTGACAGCTGGAGATTCTTGCTTCTATTTATATTGCTTATTGTCTTAATATGGCTTGCATTAAGGTTTAATAGAAAACATGAAAGTACTTTTTCAAAGCTTAAGAAAAAGTTTATTGGGTAATTCTTTACTGAAGAAAACTTAGGTATGAACAATTTGGTGGATAGTGTTACTCGTTTTTCCAAATTGTCTTACCTCAAGAATGCTCTATTTTGCATTCTTGATGGCCATCAAAAATTGAAGATTTTTGAGGTTAGCGATTTAGGAACAAAATGTAACTCAATTATCCTAATGTCTATAAAACATACTAACTTTCATTTGGAGAGTGATTTATTAAATAATCTACAACCACTCTAAGAATATCGGACTTTATTTTAGAGGGTTCAGTTACTAAGCCATACCCCTGATCACTAACTACAACTCCTTCATGCTCCAATATTCTCAGCATTTTATCATCCAAACTAATATGGGGATTACGCCTTGCTATGTTTCTGCGTAAACTATCATGGCTTAAACGTTTAGGGGTAGCGTAATATGAGAGTGACCCTATTTAGAGAGGTTTTATAAACTATAAATATCTCTAATT
>JBBSYC010000020.1:0-47441 GCA_038045445.1 Nanobdellota archaeon | reverse complement strand
AATACAATTAGAGATATTTATAGTTTATAAAACCTCTCTAAATAGGGTCACTCTCATATAAGCCCATTCTAAAACTTTCAAATGTAAAATCCAAAGATTTAAATAGTATAATTCTAATTATACTAATCCTAATTATACAAAATGGACTTCAAAGACAGAAAAAACGAGCAAAAAGAAATAAAAGTAATCTTAGACAGTAATAAATTTGAGTTTTTAATTATCTACGGTAGAAGAAGAGTTGGAAAAACTGAACTTATATTAGAAACAACAAAACATAAAAAAAGATTATATTATTTGGCAACAACAGAAAAGAATGCAGAAAGATTCCACAATACCTGTGTAGAATACAACTCAAATGCAAACAATATAAAACAAGATTTTGAGGCTCTAATAGATTATTTTAAAGACAAAGCGGATGTAATAATAATAGATGAATTCCAGAATTTAATAAAGGAAAATCCATCTATTATCAGCATATTTCAGAGTTTAGTAGATACAAAACTAAACAAAACAAAATTAAAACTAATTTTGCTAGGCTCATCAATCTCTATAATCACTTCAAAAGTGTTGAGCTATCAAAGCCCCTTATATGGAAGAAGAACAGCATCTTTTAAATTAAAACCCATAAACTTCTTTGACATGAAAGAGTTCTTTCCAGGAAAATCATTGCAAGAGCTAATTGAAATATATGGTTTTTCAGATGGAATCCCTTATTACATAATAAAGATTAATGATAGAGAAAACTTTTGGAAATGGCTTGAAGAACAGCTTAAAGGAGAAATAAGATTTCTCAGAGATGAAATTGACTTTATAACTAGATACGAATTTGAAAATCCAAGTACTTACAAAGTAATACTAGAAGCAATAGCAAACGGAAAAAATAAACTAAATGAAATAAAACAATATACAAAATTTAAAAGAACAGATTTAAGCCCATACCTCAAGAACCTTCTAGAAGTTGACATGATTAAAAGAGAAATCCCCCTAACTAAAAACCTTAAATCAAGAAATGGGAGATATTTCATAAAAGACAATTTCTTGTCATTCTGGTTTAAATTTATTTATTCTAATTTAAGTAGCATAGAAACAGGTTCATTTAAAATAAATAGAATAAAAGATAACTATTCAGAATACTTGGGGAGAATATTTGAGAATATAGTATTTCAATATATTGTAAGAAATGATTTAATTGATGCAGATAAAATGGGAAGATGGTGGTTTAAAGATAAAGAGATTGATTTAATAGCCTTAAATGATAAGCATAAGGAAGCAACATTCATTGAATGTAAATGGAAAGATAATGTAAATCCAAGCGAGATATTTAAATCTCTTAAAGAAAAAGCAAGACATTTCGAGTGGAATAACGGCAAAAGAAAAGAAAAGTATATTATTTTTGCAAAGTCATTTAGCAAAAAAATCGAAGAAGAAAACCTAAAGTTAATAGATCTCAGGGAAATGCAAGGTTCTTAATACTAGTTGAAATCTCCAATCTTTGATATTGGAGTTAGTAGTTTCTTGGAGATGTTCAACTGTAATCACAAAACTACTAGCAAACTCCACACTTTAGTGCGAGGTAAAACTCATCAAGTTTTGTGATGTACCAAATTCATCAAGACCTAAAAAACCCCTATCACCCCAAATCTAATTCGAAGTATCTCATGTAAAGTATGTAGGAGTGCATAGATTTTTTGATATGGACAATTTGGTTGATAGCCTTACTCGTTTTTCCAAATTGTCTTACCTCAAGAATGCAAAAGAAAGCATTCTTGATGGCCATCAAAAATTGAAGATTTTTGAGGTTAGAGATTTAGGAACAAAATGTAACTCAATTATGGATAACTGCATGCCCATATTACATTCTAGTGCAGTTATACAGATAGAGAACTGCGAAATGTAGGTCATTAAACTACGCAGTTATCTATATCCTAAATGTCTATACTATAAATTTAAATATCTTTTTTACAAAGATAATCTGATGAAGAAAGAGGTAAAGAAAAGATTGATTATTTTATCGTCTTTTATGGTGTTACTTCTAATTGCAGTCTATATTATAACAGATATAAATAACAAAAAAATTCTATTCTCTGCATCTGAAAGCGAACTAGGTCTATTAGGAGACAAAATTCTTTTTAGTACAATAATAAGGAACAATGGTCTAGACCCTATTGAAATAGAAGGTTGTGGTTTTGCAAATCTTGATTGTGAAGAAGGTTGTTCAGGAATAAACACTGTGGCTCCTGGAGAGAGATTTATAGTTGAAGTTCAATGCAATCTCGGAGTAACACAGGAAGAAATAGATAAATCTCATTTATACATAGAGTATAAACTTGAAGGAGATAAAGAGTCAAAAATAACTTCAAGTGGAAGTCCAAACTTTCCATCATTCAGCAAAATAAGAAACACTGACGGAAGTTCCCAGAATTCAGGAGATAGAAGAAAATCGGGAGGAGGTCCTCGCATAGGTGATGGAAATAGTGGAGGAAGTTTAAACAGAGGTTCTAATAATTCTGGAGGTAATTCATCTCTTGGTTCAGGTCAGTCTGGAAGTGGACTTTCAGCCCCGTATTTCATAGAAATTTCAGGAAGCCAGAGCAGAACAGGATTCATAATAGTAGATACTACGCCCTCTATCTCCTTTCTTGCTCCAGAGCCTACTTCAAGAGTAACTCTTCCATCAATATCATGCAGATGGTCTCCAAATGATGTTTCTTTTAATCTAATGCCTTCTTCAAACACATGTTCTGTAGATTTAGGATTGGGTATTTGCACATTAAGTGAACAAAGTCAAGGACAGCATTCATACAGCGTAGCATGTTCAGATGGTTTCGCAGAAAATAGTCAAACAAGCAATCTAGACTTATATGGAATAATAGATTCTATAAACCCTTCAATTATAGAATCTACAATTTCCCCAATTTCAGGAACTGGATTCGACCGTAGTATAAGAGATTTTATTTTAAGGTTTAATACAAGTGAAGAAACAGAATGCAGAATTGCTTCCGGAATTTCTCCAACAAACTCTTTTTTCTCAATGAGAATATTATGTCCTTCTGGCTCCGAAATTGTCCATGAATGCAAAGTAGTTTTAGAAGAGAATAGTACAACTCTTGTAAATATAGCTTGCATAGACCAAGCATATAATCAAGTCACAAAAGAAGGATTATCTTATCTAAGAAATTTAGGCGTTCCAATTAATTTAATTCCAAGTTCTTCTTCTGGTGGCTCTTCTAGTGCTAGCCCTTCCCCCGCCCCATCTTCACCCTCAACACCTCCAGAAAGCGGAGGAAGTTCAAATCCTCCTCCAGAACCATTAAACTCTGGAGAAGAAGCACAACATGTTGGAGAAGTGGTAAGAGAATTTGATTCAGAAAGAACAATATTTAATGAAATAATAGATTGGTTTAAGAAAATATTTGATTAACATCCAGATAATCATGGAGATTAGTGGAAAAATGGAATAAACTTGCCCCTTACACAAATATCAAATAACAGATTATTATCAAGACGCAACTGTTCAATTTTCAAAGTCATTGACTGTGCTCTAATTTAATCTTTTTTGGTCTATAAATGCCTCAATCACTTAATAATAATATTCAAAGAATTCTAAATTTACGAGTAAAATCAACAAACAATTAAACTCTAACTGAATTAGACATAGAGGTTATATCTGTAGAATTAGCGCTAAGAAACGCAGAGTAGATTGTAATATTTTCTATTCCTGGAATATTAGGAACATTGACTGTTGCAACAGCTCTTCCATTACTGTCTAAAAATCCTATATTATTCGTAACAAGTGGGTTAGGATATGTCAAAGAAAATGTAAGCAATCCATCAAGGTCAAGAGGAAACACAAGCCCATTAGCGAGAGGAATTCCAAAAGTCCTTCCAAAAGACAAGAAAACAAAATAAACTGCCCCAGGATTTCTTGCATCATTTATGTAAAGGTTTACAGAGCCTCCAGGAACAAAGCTTCCATTTCTTATCATGTGAGGAACATAATTTACTGCATCAAGAGCATTAACCCTTGAGAAATTAATTCCAGTCGCAGAATCATAAATATTCCTTCCAGTGAATTTTAAAATATCCTCAACTTGAGGCACAGTCATTTGAAAATTCCTTTGTTTCATAAGAGCTATTGTGCCTACAATGTGAGGCACAGACATAGAAGTTCCTGCTCTAGGTGCAATAGTCCCAGATATTGAAGTAGTGGCTATACTACTCCCTGGAGCGATAATGTCTGTGAAAGAAGCCCTATTGCTAAAGCATGAAATCATATCAGGAACAATGTTTGTATCTGTGCAACTAAAATTGTTTGAATTAAAAGTAAGAGTTCCCAAGTTGGAGTTATATGACGAAGCAACAGATATAACATAAGGAGAAACAGCAGGATAAGAAATTCCAGTAACTGAACCCATGTTTCCAGTAGATGCAACAGGAACAATATGTAAATTGAAAGCCGTTTGAAGTGCAGGTTCAGCATATCCAGGAGATGTTTGAGGATTATATGTCTGAACAGTTCCCAAACTCATAGATAATGAAGATATTTTGTAAGTATTTCTATTTGTTATGCACCAGTTTATCCCAGCGATAACATCACTAAAGTATCCCTGTCCATCTGCACCAAGAACCTTAACTGCGAGCAAATCAACTCCTGGAGAAATTCCTCTGAAAAGAGTATGGTTAGAAGCAATTATTCCCGCAGTGGAAGTTCCATGACCATTATCATCAAATGGGTCACTATCATTATTAACAAAGTCATATCCTCCAGAATATGCTCCAGCAAGACTAGGGTGGTTATAATTAACTCCCGTATCTAAATGGCAGACTCCGACTCCTTCTCCAGTGAGGCTATAATTAGAATGAACTGCGCTCGCCCCAATTAGAGGCCTGCTTTGTAATAAATTGGCAACAACAATATTATCAAATGCAAAATAATCTATCTTGTCATCTTTAATCATATCATTTACAGACTTTTCTGTGGCTCTTCCAGAAAAACCATTAAACTCATTATAGATATATTTTACTTCAAATTCTTCAAGACTATTAACAACATCTTCAACACTCTCTCCATCTTTAACCCAAACAATTATTGGAACAGTTTTCATAGATTCAAATTTATCCAATACTTCTCTAACAGCATTTTCCTTAGTTTCAGAAGAAATTTCTGGAGCCTTCAAAGAAGAACCCATAAAGAGTACTTTATCAATATCATTCTTGCTATTTTTTGAAATCAAATCTCCAAAGACATCTTTACTTCCAGCTAAAACTGGCGAAATAACAAGCAAAGCTACAATGCCAAAAACCAATACCCATTTGATAGAGTTCATTAACAAAACCATAAATTTCAGCCTTTTAAATTTATGTTTTAGGCGTTAAAAATACTGCTTTTAAAAATAACAAGCCCAATCAATATAATAATTACTTGGAAGGATAATATAAGCGCAACTGCTCTTTTTTCAGTAGATTTAATTCCAAGTTTATTTAATATAAAAATAGAAACATGATTCAGACTGTACATCTTATCATGCAAATTACCCAAAGACCCATCACTTAATGGTTTTCCAAAAGAAGGCTTCTTTAGTTTTCCTCTTGATTTCAATACGACCTCTATTATATAAGGAATATAAAAGAATAAAGCTATCTTTTCGAAATTTCCTACTATTGCAACAGCAGATATCAAAATACCTATTGCATAAGTCATAGAATCTCCTGGAAATACTTTTGAAGGTATCCAATTATATTTAAGGAATCCAATTAAAGCGAAAACCATACACATGCAGATAACAGAAAGCCATGGACTCCCAGTTAAATAAGAAACTAAAGCGAGAGAAGACAATAAAATTACTCCCTGCCCAGCTTCAAGACCATTAAATCCCGCGAGCATATTAAAAGTAGTTGTCGTAGCAACAACCCCTAAAGGTATTAGTAAAAGAGGATATAATAATCCCAAATCTATTACTCCAACAAATGGAAAACTCATAGAGCTCCTTCCGGCATTTATTGCAATCAAAGGAATTGCCCCAAATATTGCGAGAAGTATTCTTGTTTTCATCGAGAGTCCTCCCTTTCTCCACCCAAATAAATCATCTATAAATCCCACAAATCCCATAAAAGTAACCATTATGAGAATAGCAAATATTTCTAGAAGGAATCCATTTTGGTTATCAAGCAAAAACGTTCTATATGCAACATAACTTAGAGAGCTTAGAAGAAAAGCAAGTAAAACAATAATTCCTCCAGAGCCTGCAATTTTATCGCTTTTTATCTTGTTCATGTCATCCCACACAAGACCTATCGACCTCACCTTTTTTATCCACAAAGGCGTCAATAATATTGAAACAAAAAAACTAATCGCTAGAGTTAAAAGAAGATAGTACGAAACCATTATAGAACAATCATTTTAGTATTTATAACCCTTATTTATCTGAACCTATAGTTATCTTGTAACCTTTATCATATCCTTTATTTCCTATCCAGTTTAATGATGGACCGCAGTCACCAACCATTTTACAAATTTCTGCCTTTTCCTTTTCCCAATTAGGCTCTAAACATTGACAGTTTCCAACGCATTTTTCTCCACCAAATAATCCCTTCTCAAATTTAACAACACAAGTTTCACTTGCTACAGAACATATTTCAGAAGTTTCAGTATCGCTCCAAAAATCAAAACCTGGTTTGTTCTCTGGAAAGCATGTTCCCGTAGACTGTTGCCCATTGGTTTGATTTGCTAAGGCTTGCAAAAAGATTCCCTCTTTCCAATTACAATCTCTCAAGTCCTCATTTTCACATTTTAGTTGATCTTCCTGATTAAGGCAATCTTGCCATCTATTTACTTTACACGCAGCTTGAGAAAATCCATTCACTGTATCAGAAATACATTCTTCCGCCCTAAAATCCTCACATTGTTCCAAGACTTCTTCTCCATTAATGCATACATGTTTATAGAATCTACTCCCTACAGAATTATCACTTTTTCCAAAGCTTCCATAATCTTCATAGACACACCAGCTTTCTCCATGTTTGTAGTCTTTTTTATTCTGCGTTTTTTTACAATTTAAATCAGCACATATAAAGTCTCCATATGTAGGACTTTTACCAGCATCTTTCTCTCCTCTACAAATGCTTCCCTGCAAGTAATCACAATTTCCACATGAAGAGCTTAGTGCGTTAGTTGCAGAAGGATTACATGAATTTTCCCTCGATATTATATTGCTCCAATACAATTTATCATTTACCTTAGAAGAATCATAAATATTTGCGGGATTCCCACACGAGTCTACGAAATAAACCCCATCTTTTCCAGAGACACAAGTGGTCTTTGTAGTAGGTCCGCATATTGTTCCAAGCTCTTCGGCAGAACACAGTTTTCCTGCGTAAAATGTTCCTCCAACAAGTGATGCGTTTCCTGTTTGAGTGTTACATTCAGACCTTGTCCCAAATTTACATGTTCTCTCAAATTCAAACTCATAAACACATGCTCCAACTTCTTGTTGTTGAACTTTTTCTATACATGAAATTTCATTGGCTGTGCTTGTGTCATAGTTAGTTTCGAGTCCCAAATAAGAGCTCAATCTCTTGCATCTGACCAAAGAAACAAATGCTGCCTGGTCTCCTAGAATACAACAACCAAGAGAACATTGGGGAGGAGTTTCTTCACTCCAAACTCCTCCATTGTTGTTGCAAACCAATTGAGGAGTATTATCCAAACAAGTTCCTTCAGTAGAATCATAGCAAGTCCCAGCCTTACAATAACTAGTAGACTCGCAACTAGTTGGAACTTGTCTGCTTCCTTGTTTGCATTCGGTAGATGGAACATTCTGACAAAATGCTCCAGTAACCGTTTGTTCACAACATACCGTTGCAAGTTGTTTTCCTACATTAGGGTCATTAGGACTTCCAGACTGAGCCAAAACTAAAGCACCTAAAACAGATAATGCAAACAATCCCAAAACAAAATATTTTCTAATCATATTAAACCTCTTGGCCAGACAAGACTTCTTGTGGCAAACGAAAATTTATCTTCTGAAATAACATCTTTAAGTTGATAAATTGTTGAACCATCATCACGCCTTATCTTTTCAACTCTAAGGTCTGGATAATATGAAATATATAAACTTGTCTCAGAATCCCCAAAAACAGATTCATATTGTATTATATTTGTTGCAACATTTATTAAACTATACCATTTCGAATCAACAGCAACAGAGAACTTCTGGAAAGTCTGGGTTGCCTCTCTAGATAGGGTAATAGGAGCAATGAACTCAACAACTATCTTTTCAGGAGCAATGCTTACATTTATCTGGCTTGAACTAGATTTTATCTCATATCCTCTTTTTTCATATTGATCTTTTAAGTTTTCAAAGCATTGCTTTGCTCTTGGTTCAATATAATCTTTCATTTCTTCTTGTAAATGTCTAAGCAATAGAGGTTGCTGAACAATGCAAGGAATATAAAATTCAGAAGTGTAACACAAGTATTGTAGACGAATATCTTTATAAGTCAAATAATTATATGGAGTAGAGTATCCTCCTTGGTCGCTTAAAACATCTTTAATATTGTTTATTTCAGGAGCAATGCAACTTCTAAGATAAGCACTTGGATTAATATCTGAAGAAAATACATTGACTTGTGGAAATGCAAATATAATTATAATTGCTCCAACAAAAACTATGGCAAGTATAACAAAAATAGTAACTTGCCCCTTCCGACTAAAAACTACCTCTCTTTTCATCTAAAGTATAGAGAAATTTTTCTTTATAATCCTTTTCTTGCTAATACCCACCAGTTAAACTCAAACATGAACCAATATTTTCAAGAGTATCTCTACATTTAACGAAATAATTTAATCCAGCACCGTACTGCATCGTATGTATTTTTGTTGCACCATTCAATCTATTTTGAGTTCCAAACTCAAAAGAGCATGAAGAAGTAGAAGATTCACAAACCGAATCTTCATTCGTAATTATTGCCATATTATTTCCCGCATTATATGCTCTAGTTATAATTGGTCCATTATTATCAACTGAAATTGTAAATCTGGAGTTTCCTTCAGCAATATTTCCAGCCTTATCAGTGCATTTTAATCTTATGTCATAATTTCCTCCAAACAGGCTAGTAAATGTCTGTCTGTGATTACTTAGGCTAGTGTGGCGAAAATCAATGTAATCTTCTCCATTGAAAGAATATTTACATGATGCTTTTCCATTTTCAATGCCACCGCTAGTAGAAATTTCAAGATTTACAGATACTGGTTCTATTCCAGAAACAATATTTTCATCATCGGGGATTATAGAAGAAATTGTTAAAGGATTAGTAGTTCTTCTAACAATAAATATTCTGCTTTCAGATGCAGGGTTTCTTCCTTCAGATAAAGTCAAAGAATTTGAAGTATAATCTGTTCCGAGCCAAGGCTGGTCAGCACACCTAAAGTAATAATTATTCTCATCTCCAGTCACATTCAAAACTGTTCTACAAAGCCACCCATGAATAGTAGATTGTTCTATATCATTTTCGCAAATTGCCTCATTCTCCATAGATTCATAGTTCACATCCGAATAGCTAAACCTACAAGTAGACGGCTCATTCGTATAGAGTTGTAAATTAAAAGATTGAGAATTTAGTCCTGCGAGTCCGGGAGATTCTGGAACAAATTTAGTAATTTGAGGAGGCTGTAAATCATTGGCAGGAGAAACACAAAATCTTAAATTATAAGAGCTATCAATACTATTCCCGCTTTTATCCTGACACAAAACGTATAAATCATAATTGCCTCTTCTTTCAGGGTCTGAACCAGAAATTCCAAGGGTGTCAAGGTCTTGAATAGCAGTATTTTCTCTATGATTTAGAGTGTAAGCATTTCCACTACTATCAAAGAAAGTGTCTTCCATCTCATCATATCCATTTTCGGGTCTTGTAGAAGATATTTTACACTGCCCTGGTTCATTCAATAATATTCCAAATGCAATCGCAGAATATTCCTGTATGCACCCATCAGAATTTGAATTATTTTTTATCTTTACCCCATTTTGAAACTCTTCGTAAGAAAATCCAGAAGCAAGAGAAGTAGAATTAAATCTTATTTCCGGAGCAGATGCATCATCGGGTGCAATATTCACACAAGCCTCATTTTCAGTTTCAGGATTTAATAGTTCACATGTTTTTCCAAGGCTTTTACACTTATAAGAAGTGCATTCAATACCTAACTCTCCACATTTTGCACAGTTGTCTCCTCCAGAAGGTGGTTGCCATGGAAGACAAGAAAATTCAACTTTTCTCTCGCGATATTTTCCTATTCCAAGAATATTAAGTATAAGAGTTATTACAACAACTATAATTATTATTACTGGGTTAAGTGTCTGCGCTGCATAAATTAAATGCATTCCGTAAGCAACACCCGCAACAGCTCCTATGACCACTGCGGCAGTAAGAGCATCTCCTTCAAGACCAAATATTGTTCCAATGATATATCCTACTCCAGCTCCAACCCCCACAGAGGCAACTCCTGTAGCGAGTCCGGAAAGAAAAGTATGACTTGAAAGAGGCAAACCAATATTTCCAGCAGAGAATCCAGTAGCCAATGGAGCACCAACACCGGTAAAAGAAATTAAACCTGCAACACCAAGACCAAATTGAGAAAGTTTACCTGCAATTTCATTGGCTTCTAAGTTAAAATCTAAATTAAGCATGCTTGCAATATTTTCTTGAGCAAATCCAGAGACTCTTTGATTTGGCACAGGAGTAATATATTTTTTGAGTCCATTTATATAAGAATCAGATATCTTAGGTTTCTTGTTTCCAGAAGTAGAATATCCCTTTCCAATTTCTCCTGCAAGGTTTACATGACTCCCACAATCACCAAGACTCATACATAAATTATTCATTGTTTCAGCGAATTTTGCATCTTTACATTCACAATTAACTTTACAAGACCATTTTCCATCAATTCCTTTTTTCTCGTAATATGTGCAAGTCTGCGTCGCAACGCTACAAATAGTTTGTTCTGCAGAATTTGGTTCATCGCTTATCTCAAAGCCAACAGGATATTTAGAAGCGCAAACATCAAATTCAAATTTGTCTAATTTAACATGCTTCAAAAAACAGTCGGGACTTTTAGAACACTCTTGCAGACTCTCTTCATTTTCATTATATCTAATGCATAAGCTCCCAGTATTAACTCGGCATTGAGCATTTGTGAATCCTTCTCTAACATCGTTTTCAACGCAGATTCCATTTCTATATTCGGCGCAAGGCTCAAGTCTTACCTCTCCTTCATAACACAACTCTCTATAATGTCTGCTTCCAGGAACATCTACAGCCCTTTCTTCATTGCTTCTGTTAGAACCATCAAGTCCTATTCTTCCATCGAATACACACCAGCTTTCACCATGCTGTCGCACTTTTCCATTTTTATCTAAACAACTTAAATCCTTACAAACATAATTTCCATATATGGGGCTTTTATCCACATTAGGTTGAGGGCTTCCACAAGTATTTCCAAAGATATAATCACAATTACCACATCTTTGTTGATTAGCCAAAGAATTAGAACCAGTTCCAAGAGAACAGCTTTGAGACAGGGGAACAACAGAAGACCAATAAGTTAAAGTGTTTAATTTAGAAGAGTCATAAATATTTGCAGGATTTCCACACGAGTCTACAAAATAAACTCCATCTTTATTTTCAAAGCACCCAGTATTTTGAGTAATTTCACATTTAGTATCAAGCTCAGGATTTGTGCAAAGTTGATTATCATAAAATGTTCCCCCGGAAGATAGGCATCTCGTTTCAGTAATAAATTCGCAGTTATATTTATTTAAGTCAGGTAGAAATTCTAAGACGCAAGCGCCTTCCCTTTGGGTTCTCGCAGTAGATAAACATTGAACTTCGTTAGTTATCTGAGAATTCCATAAAGTTTGTGCCCCAACAGTTTGGCTTAGATAATTGCATTCTTGACTTGTTGTGAATCTAGCTTGGCTAGCTCCCCCAGAGTTGTCAGGACTAATTAAACAGCAACCCCTATTGCATTGAACTGGTTGGGATTCATACCAAACCCCCTTATTAGATTCACATAAACTTCTTGGAGTTCCAGACCCGCAAGTTCCCAAAGAAGTGTCATAACAAGTTCCCATTTGACACTGCGAAAATTCGTTTCTTCTCCCAGGAAAGCATTGTCCATCACATCTTGAATTGCAAATTTCCGAAGGATATTCTTGACAATAAGCTCCAGACCTATCAACAAAACAGGTCTGCAAAGACACTGATTGAGCAGAAACAAGTCCCTTAGATAAAAATTCAAGAACATTTTTTCTAACAAATTTAACAAATCTTGATTCATCTTTAGTAGACAAATATTCAAGATTATTGGTCTCACTCATCAAGTAAGCAAAAGCTATTCCTCCAATAATGAGCAAACTTATCTCGAATAAACAAATAATTTTAATCATATTAATCCCGCAGGCAATGCACACCCCCTAGTAGCCATTTTTAGAGTCTCACCAGTCTTTTTGTTTTTAATAGTATAAATTTTTGTAGTATCTTCCATCATATAAACTCTAATGTCATATTCTGGATAAAGAACCATGAAGCCATCATTACTAAAGTAACACCATTTGGCTTCCTGAGAGATTATCTCATTTACAACAAAGCCAATGCTTTGTATCTTGCTTGGAACAAAAGTATCAAACTTGCTAAACTTTTTTGAAACGTCAGACTTGCTTAACGCAAAGTCAACGTCTAAAGTTATTTCAACAATTCCTGGCTTAAATTTTGCCTTCAAATCAACATCTCCAGAATCAGATAGTTTATAATTTCTATCAATAAATTCTTGTTTAAGCATTGAGAAGCACTGTTCGGCATCATCCTCAATATTTTCATTGAATTCTTTTTCTACTTGAGAAACATAAAGGGGGTATTGATTTATGCAAGGGTCAAAATTGTTTATATTTCTACATAAGTAAGTTATCTGTTCTCCATTGTAAAACACAGTATCATTAGAATCTGGAAAACCCCCTCCAGAAAGCATTTCTTCTATTATAATGTTAGCTCTATCTTTTATGCATGAGCCGATATATTTTTCAGGATTATCAAAATCCTGTTCTCTTAAAGAAACTTTTCCCCTATTAAGCATTATTATCGCAAAAACAACCACTACAAGGACCAAGGCAACAATTACAAAAATAGTAACTTGCCCTTTATTATTCATCATACCTCATATTAACAGATGAATGTTTATTTTTATATCCTATGTTTATAGACAATTATTAGAAATCTAGTAACAAACTGTAACTCAATTATTCTAAATATTTAGAGGTATCAATTATCTTGCTCAACTCTTGGAGCCAGAACAAAAGATAACATAACTTTTCCAGATGGAAAGTTAAGTCTCATAGGATGATTGTCTGAAAAATTAATTTCAACCCTATTTGCTATTTTAGCACCCTTCACAAATTTTCCAAGATATTCAAGTGAAAACCTTGCAGAACTTGTATCAGAGAATATTTGAGCCTCATCACTTGAAAACTCCGTTTTTGCGGAATGTAAATTGCTAGACTCTATTATGAACTTGTCTGGTTGTGCTATGAATGTGCATGCATCTGCAACAACGGCACAATCCTCTATCGCATCAACGAAAGACTGTGCATCCATTTTAATAACACTCTTAAACTCCCAAGCAGGCATTTGCTTATCATCACCCTCTACATCTATTAAAGCAAGAGAAAACTCTCTCTTTATTTTATCATTTATTATCAATTTAAGGGAACTCTCTTCCCTTTCAATAATCAAAGAGCTTCCCATTTTGCATCTTCTCATTATAGCATTGAGATTTTCAAGGTTCACTCCAAGAACTTCTTCTTTTTCCACAACAAATTCAGAGAAAAGGTCAGATGGGATGCTAAAATAAGCCATTGCAACATTGGCAGGGTCAAGAGCAGTCAGATTAACGCCCTCCTTAGTAACTTTTATCCTGACCTCTTTAACTAACTCTGATATAATGCCTATCAGATGAGCAAAGATTCGAGGGTCCTCAAGTTTTAATCGCATGGAATGAAGAAGGCATTTCGCTTTTAAGTATTATGGTGATTAAAAGTAAAGAAATAAAAAAAATAAAACTCTGTTCAATAACAACGACTTTGTCCGCAAAGCCCCGTATAATTTGTATTGTTTCCCGTGTTAATTGCACAGTCAACATTAAGTGCGCCAGCGAGACCACTATAACTTGAGGATATTGAAGAGCCACAAACTGACTCAATCAAAGTAGTGTTGCTTATGCACACATCTGAGACTGTTCCGGTAAAACTCTGAGAGCCATTTGTCGAATTCCACCAAAAGAAACCATTCATACTTCCAGCAACAAGGTAGTTGAGACCCCCATCTGTTTCAGTGCAGTTATATGCATTAACTACAACACCTTCACCAGTGAGAACTTGTGCAATTACAAAAACTCCTAAAGACAACAATGCAAAAATTCCTATAAAAATTAATTTATTCATAAACCCTCCTTTCAATTTAAGCTAAAATCTGATTTAATTATTAAATCTTTAAAAGCATTTCCTTCCCTTGAGTTAACAATTTCAGAACCCCTAGCAACAGCTACTAATGTTACAAATAATGCTGGATAAATATATTTTTTATTTATTTTTACTCTTTTCATTTTTTGATTGTAAGTTTCGGAATAAATATTAACCCTCAAAAAACACCCTCGTTTTGACTCAAAATTAATATTTTGATAAATATTTAAGTAACGATGTAAGTTAAATTTGAATAAGTCCAAGAATAACTTGGTTGATTTCTATTCCTAATGGTTAACCCAAAAGAGTAGAACCCTCGAGGTGCATTTAAATCCGAAATTAACAAGTAAATCATTTGAGTAGGAACTCCAATCGGAAGAGTAACTGGATTGACCGAAAATCCTCCAGACCAACCTTGAGGTATAGTCGCGATTAAATCAAAGCTCGAAGAGGAACAAAGGATACCATCTCTATTAGTTACATCAAAAGTATAAAATAAAGCAGAACCAGCAGACCCAGATTGACTAGACCCTTGTTGAGAAACAGTTAATAAAGGATTACTTGGAATGCATCCTGTCGGAACAGTAGGTAAGGGAGCTAAATCAGGAGAATCATTTGAGAAAAAAACAAACGCACTCACGAGGGCAACAGCAACCACAACCCCAATCACCAGCTTAATCATAAACTAAAAAAAATCAAAGGTATATATATCTTCCGTTTTCTCAAAAATCCAGCATAATAATCCATATAAATCAAGACATCAAAAAATAATTATGTCTGAAAACCAAAACCCAAATAAAGAAGAAATCTCAGAAAAAGAAAAACGTATAAGGTCAATCACTCGATTGTATTACTCAAACCCTAAAGTTCAGGAAGCCCTGCTCTCTTTCGCAAAAGACAGAGAAGTAGTTCCAAGATATTTTGAGGCATTCGGAAAAAGACCAGATACTCTCCAGTACAATTCAGATATAATGGGTTTAGTCAATAAAGGAGCTACATCATTTCATGCCTCTGAAGAGATATGGAACGACCCATTGGCAATAAACTCAGACATGACTCAGTCAGAGTTAAGTGGCTTAAGAAAGTCATGGGATTTGCTCATTGATATAGACTCCCCATTTCTAGATTATTCCAAAATTGCAGCAATTCTTTTAGTAGAAGAGTTAGAAAGACATGGAATAAATAATTATTCGGTGAAATATTCTGGTTCAAAAGGATTTCATTTAATAGTTCCAGGTTCCTGTTTTCCAGAAAATTTTGATAAGGGGGAAACAAAAAAGATGTTTCCAGAGTGGCCAAGAGCAATAGTGCAGTATCTCATGGCAAAGATAAAACCAAAATACACAGAAAGAATAAAAGATTTGGGAATAAATTTTCAAGCAGTTCAGGAGAGAATGAACCTCTCCGAGAAAGACCTCGTATCTGTGCAATGTCCTAAGTGCAATAAGACTGTTCAGAAAAGTAATTTTGTTTATTTTGTTTGCGAAAAATGTAATACTCCCTACGAAAGACCAAATTATAAAATAACAAAGAAGAAAATAAAGTGTACTAATGAATTATGTTCTGGAGTTATGAATGTTATAAAAGAGGAAGACTATTTCTTTTGTACTGATTGCAAGATAAAATTAGATATGAACAAAGAATCAGAATATGATTCCCTCGGCTCAAATAGTACTTCTCCAACTAAAAATGTTTTTACAAAAGAATCAAAGAGCGATTTGATTTCAAGTTCTTTTAAAGAGGATTTTGCAAGCGACAAGATAGCATCTCTTGACCTCGTTCTTGTAGCACCAAGACACCTCTTTAGAATGCCTTACTCTCTTCATGAAAAAACAGCCTTATCAAGCATAGTTTTGGACAAATCAGATTTACTTAATTTTACTCCAAAAGACGCAAATCCGATGAAAATAATAATAATAAAACAATTCTATAAAAAAGGGGATGGAAAAGAGGCAAAAGAATTGTTAGAAGAGGCTCTGAAGATGTTTAAACAAAAAGAGTCAGAATCTGAAGGAAAGATAAAAAGAATATCAGAAGAATTTGTTTCTGATTTCACAGGAGTCACCGAAGAGATGTTTCCTCAAGCAATAAAAATACTTCTAAAGGGTTTACAAGAAGGCAGAAAAAGAGGATTATTTATTCTGATAACTTTCCTTAAGTCTCTAACTTATCCCGATGATTACATCTCCCAAAAAGTTAGAGACTGGAATAAAAAGAATGACCCTCCATTAAAAGAGGGTTATGTCAAGTCTCAACTTGATTGGCATTTTAAGCAAAAGAAGAAAATACTTCCTCCAAATTATAGCAATGATAGTTTTTACAAAGACCTAAAACTAATTTCTGAAACTCCAAAAGAAAAAAATCCATTAGTTGAAGTAGCAAGAAAATTAAGAAATTTCAATTCTTTAAATCAATAGTGATAAACTGCCTATTCTGATCATTCTTAACTTTTCTTAGGGCTATTTGTCTCATTATTCCTTTAAACACTATGAATAGTCCAAAACACAGAACAATTACAATTCCAAACCATGTGACCGTTCTCAAATTATTTTCGGAAATTGCAAAACCAGAAATACCTCCAATAGTTAATTTTACGTTATGTTCTTTCTGGGAATTATCTAATCCATCAGATGCATACATAATCAAGGTGTAATCTCCTATTGAATTTTTAGGCAACTCAAAGTCTCCTGATTTTTCGATTACTTCTTCCGAAAGAATTGTTAAAGAATCAAACTCTCCTTCAACTATTAGTGAACCATCCGAATCAAGAAGCTTATAGAAGACTTCAAGATTCTTTGTATCTTCTGCAAAATTTTCTAAAGAGTAAAGTATATTTAATTTAGTACCAACGCGTCTAGATTCTCTTATGTTTAATTCAAATTCTCCCCCGACAACTTCGACTTGATATGTAAAACTGGAATTAATTTCCTGACATTTCACTCCAAGTGTGACAAAATATTCTCCTATTTCAGCATCAATAGGGGAGTTGACTGTAAACACATAATCTACAGTTTGCCCAGGACTTAAGGAATAAACACTCTGTCCAGATATCCACTGATAAATGCCACCATTAGAAAAGAAATAACAATTATTTACAAACCTAACTCCCTTATTAGTTACCTTAAAATCAATAGACTCTGATTTGCCCCTGTTAATTTTTAGTTTTTCAAGACTTTCAATAAGCAGATTATATGAAGATAATCCTGAAAAGCTACTGCCTCCACCGCCCCCTCCTCCACTAGAAGAGCCACCCCCAGATGAACTGCTAGAAGGGGGAATAGAAATAGTAAAAATCTTGCGACTTATATTTATGTTTCCAGCCGAGTCATTTACACTCATCCATAAAAAGTAACTTGATTCGGTGTCTAATGTAAATGTAGTTGGAGAGCAGTCAACAAGTTCAGAATTCCCTATTACTTGATTTCCAGTCGCTGCAAAAGTAACATTATATACACATTTCACCGGACTTGAATCACTATAGTTCAAACTTAAAGGTATATTTGTTAAGCTACTATACGTTCCAGTTGGTTCATACAAGTCAACTAAAGGAATAGTTCTGTCAATATAAAAGGTCTGGTTGCTTATAATAGATTCATGACTCAAAGAATCATTGCACTGAACTGCCCAAGAATAAGCTCCCTCTAAAACATTTGTAAGATTCAAGGAAAAAGAGTTTTGTTGTCCAGAAACAACTGTTTGATTAGTCTTATTTAGAGAAAATACCCCTGTAGTATTAGTCCATAAACTGCATGTCTGTAAATCCAAATCAGTAGGCGTATAAATAAAATCAATTTCTCTTGATGCAACTGCTCCAAAATAACCATTGATAGGACTTACAGGGCTAATGGATGGAGCATCAACACTTACAGTAAAAGTTGAAGAAGAATAACCCAAATTTCCAGTAGTATCATTAGCATAAACATTTAACGTAAACACTCCCTGCCCAGGAAGGTTGAAAGTAATGTTCTGACATCCAGTTATCGTAGAATTTGAAGATATCTCTTCTATTTCATACCAGCACGCTTGTAAATTAGTATCATAAGAACTATAATTCAACGAGATATTAGAAGTGTTTCCAATAACTGCTCCATTCAAGGGATGTAATATAGTCACGGAAGGGGCTTGAGTATTTATCATAAAAGTATGTACCACACTTTTCAAATTTCCTAAAGTATCATTAGCATAGATTTGAATGAAATTAGTTCCCTCACTACCCGCAAAGGAAAAATTAGTTCCACATGAAACACTATTGTTAATCATACCAGAAGAGTTGGTCCACCAACATTTATTTATTCCAGAACCTAAATCGCTAACACTATAATTCACCAAAACAGTTCTATTGGTGAGCAATGAATTGTTTGTAGGAGAAATAATGCTGATATTAGGAGGCAGAGTATCAACAAAGAATGAAACTCTGCTAAATCTTTCAGTTCCAGCAGAATCATTTGCATATATCTCCCAAGTGTTAAATCCTTCTAAACTGCTTATTCCAGTTACATTTATTCCACATATCACACTATTGTTAGATACTCCTTCATTCAGAGTATACCAGCAACTATCTAAATCATCATCAAATACTGTATAATTTAGGTTCATCTGGATAATACCATGATTGGAGTTGTTCAATGGATAAGTCAAATTAATAGAAGGAGGATTATTTGCACCGAGATAATTTATGGTTAAGTTATATAGGTTTGGAGAGTAACTTAAATTTTCAGTTGTAAAACTAGCCCTATACTGAAAGTATCTGTTATCACTCAAACTCATGTTTTGAGGAGAATTACCTTCAATTGAAATATAACTTTCTCCAAGGCAACTCGAATCATCACACCCCCTAACGCTTAAATTTAATTTTAATATCCCTCTAAGATAACGGTCTTGAATTTCTTGAGCGCTCAAAGATCTGTTATAAACTGCAACTTCGTCAATTTTTCCATCAAAAGGAAAGGCATTAGGGTCATTTCCATTCCATCCAGAACCAACAACTAAAGCCTTGTTATTAGTAAGGATATTTCCAGTTTTGAAAACAGAATTACCATCTTTGAGACCATTTCTATAAAGAGTCATTGCAGTTCCGTTATAGGTGAAAACTATGTGATACCAATTATTTACAGCATATCCTCCAGGGCTTATAATTGAACCCCCAGCACCACTCGTTCCAAGATTAACGCGAATTCTATTTGGAGTCGTTACAAAATACATAGACAACAAAGAAGGTTCTTTGTCAATTATTGTCGGAGAACCAGCAAAGCTTTCAGGGTTAACCCAGACCTCTAAAGTAATTTGGTTAGTCAGTGAATTAAAATGTCCCGGGTTACTGAAGTTAATAAATTCTCCAGGACCTATTCCTCCAGTGTTTTCAAAATCAAGTGCAGTCTGGAACTTTCCAGAAGAATTATATTCATTTCCCTCAAATTCAACAGGAGTTCCATTGTTAGAATATCCAGAATAATCTATAATATTTCCTCCTCCCTCATTCATATGTGCAAGCAAGATATTACCAGTCATATTAACTAATCTAATAAACTCTCCCTGTTCGGTGATTCCATTATTTGGAAGCTCACATTCATAGCAAAATTCTGTCATCCATGAAATGTTTTGCCATGTGGAATTAAAAGTAGCATCGAAGATTCTACTTGAAAAATTACCTGTAAAAAAACCTTGGGAAATGTTCAACTGAACAAATCCAGAAGAATTATAAAATGTCCTGAAGAAATTTCCATCTGAAAAATCTTCTTGAAACAAATTTGCAGTTGCAAAGGTTACAAAAAGCAAGACACTTACAAATAATATTCCTCTTTTTCCAAAATGCATGCAAGATATAGAATATCTTTAATTTTAAACATTGCTCTTTAAGCAATTCTATTAAGAATCTTTATAAACACTTTCTCCCCTATTATGCAATGCAAAAAAAGAGCGCAATTATATTCTTAATATTTGTATCTTTATCCTTTGTTTTAGCGCAGAATTCCTCAAATAATAATTCTGTATCTCAAGCAGGTTCTTCAGGATTTGTAAGCAAGGCCTATCAATGTTTGCAGAATCAGGTAGAAAGCAAGGCGCAAGATTCAATTTCATTGCAAGAAGCTGTCTTCGGAGTTCTTGCATTGGGCTCAAATTCAAAGCTTTTATCAGTGATTGAAAGTAAATCTGTTGGAGGAAATCACTGGCAAGAGTCTTCGAATCCAATGAAGGATACTTCTCAAGTAATGCTTGCTTACAATAGGGTAGGTAAGAATACAGATTCTATAGAATCTTGGATTAAATCAAAAAAACAAGTCGCCTCAGAACTGACGTGGTATTTAGAGATAGATGTAGATAATCACGAGAGTTCTCAGTGCACAGTTTCTTATAATAATCAACAGCATACAATAAGCATAAATGAAGACATGACTCTTTCTGGAAATCCGGGTTCATGCCTTGAACTTTCTGAAGGAGGTTTCTGGTTGAAAGTAAGTAACAATTGCATAGATTATAATTTCACAACATCTTGTGATAAGGATTTCACAACATCTACATTGTATAAGAGGACTGGCTCTTCAACAATATTTGTCTCTCCATTAGCTCATTCGACATCCGCTCTTGGAACTACAATTGAAAGTATAAACTCAAAATGTCTTTCATCTTCATCTAACTCTTGTGACTATGAAGGAACATTATGGGGAGCAATTGTACTTGACAAGACAGGAGAAAAAATAAATGATTACTTACCATACCTTCTTGCATTATCAGAATCTAATAAGAAGTTTATCCCAAGTAGTTTCCTTCTTCTCTTAACAGATGGACAAGACCAATATTCTGAATTAGTTCAGTCACAACAACAGAACAAATTTTGGCAGGCTCCTAATACACCATACAATAGATATTATGATTCTGCTCTTGCAATATTGGCATTACAGGGAAAGAATTCTGCAGAAGAATCAGGCTCAAAGGCTTATTTTGAGACAATAACAACTCCAGAAGGATGTTGGAACAATAATAATCTAAGAGACACTGGTTTTCTTTTATATGCGGGATGGCAAAAAGTAATCTCTTCTGGAGGTGGCTCTGGAGGCTCGGCGCAGACATGTGAATCCGCAGGAAAATCATGCACATCACTATTTACATGTCAAGATTTAGGGGGAAGTCCTCTTGAAAATTATCTATGCCCTGGAACAAAAGTATGCTGTTCGGAATCTGTTGAAAAAAAATCTTGTTTAGAACAAAATGGAAAAGTTTGTTCATCGACAGAATCTTGCTCTGGAGCGAATTCTCCATCAACTGAAGGTTCTTGTTGTCTTGGAACTTGCGAGGCATTGCCAAGCTCAGATGAGTGTGAATTAGCAGGAGGATTGTGTTATCCTTCTTGTAATGATCTCGAGGAACAAATCTCAGAATCTTGCTCAGATTCAACTAATGTCTGTTGTAGAGCATTACCTTCTAAAGGCGGAAGCAGTTGGGGAATCTGGATAACTGTTTTAATAATTCTAACAGCAGTAGTAGTTGCAGGAATATTAATGAGAAACAAGATAAAAATGTTATTGTTCAAATCAAGAAACAAGGGCTCTCAAGGCCCTTCAAAGCCAGGAGGCATAGGACCTGGTGGAAGACCTCCATTCACACCATTCAATAGGGCAATTCCAAATCCAAGAATGCAACAAAGGATAATCCCTCAACAACAAACACCAATACGAAGACCCCCAATACAAAATAGAGACAAAGAAATGGAAGAAACAATGGCAAAGCTCAAAGAAATGAGCAAATGAATTATGAAAGCAATATTTTTTCCCTTAGTTATCATCTTTCTATTTCCCTTAGCATCTTCAATAAGCACGACAATGCTTCCTGCTTACCAGCCAGGAGAGACAATGATTATAGAGATTCAAGGAAATATTCTCGAGCCAATAGGACCTTCAGATATAATCTTTAAGAGAGCCCATGTCGCAATAGCAGTAGATTATGACGTAAAAAGAATTTTAGACAAATATTATCTTTATGCACAAGTTCCAACAAACTCAAACAATTATACTCTTTTCATAAACAGCATTTCAACTACAGTAAACGGACAACCTCAAACAATAGACTACAATCAAACATTCCAAGTTACTGGAAATCTTACAGATTATTCAATAAGTCCTGGATTTATAATTACAGATAATGATTTTTACCTGACCATAAAATCAAACCTAGATCAACAAACAACAATAAATATTAACTTTCCATCAGAAGGAACAGCAACATTAAACCCTGGAATGAATGAATTAAGATTCGCAACAAGCTCACTTCAATCAGGATTCTATTTGGCAAGCATAGGAAAATACATTGTTCCAATACGTCTTATAAAACAATCAAATACCTCTTCTGCAAAAGCATTAATAGAAGCATACCCCAGACTCGTTAGAGAAACATTAAAATCAGACACAAAAAAATATTACAATATCTCAATAACTAACAAGGGAAATTCAAATTCAAATAATCTTTATTTCACTTATGACAAGAACCTGTTCAATTTAAGCGCAGAAACAATAGAAGAAATTGCTCCCAATAGTTCAACAAATTTAATAATAAATCTAAAAAAATTAAATGGAGAGCTGTTTAATACAATATTTATTGCAAGCGGAAGTGAAATTTTAGGTAATATAACTTTTGAAATATTCTTTACAAATAATGAAAGCGAAGTTACAAATAGCTCTAAACCAGAATATTACTGTTCTGAATTAGCAGGCAAATTTTGCTCAGCAACAGAAGTTTGTTCAACACAACCAATCCAGTCTCTTGATGGCTCTTGTTGCCTGGGAGAGTGTAGAATAAAAGAAGATTCAACAAGTTCAAGCTGGATATTTTACACCTTAGTGATAGTTGTCTTGGTAATAATTGTAATATTATATTTAAGATATAAAAAGACAAAACTCCCAAGGGCAAAAAACTTACCCATTAGTTCTTTGATGAAGAAAACACCTTAACTCTCAATTTAAATAAATGCTCTAAAGTTATTTCTTCTTAATCTTCTTTTTCTTTTTATTTTCCACAGCACCTTCAGATTTATTCACTGATGGTTTGTTAACCTGTTCAAGCTGTTCAGACTGTTGATTTTGCGGAGCAAAGACAACTTTAGGGTCTCCACCATTTCTCAAAAATTCTAGTTTGTTTATCAATATCTCCCTTTCACTCATCATTCTTTTAGCAAGAGCATCGTAATTGTGCAGTCTGCTAACAACGAAATTAGCAAACTCATTCAATTCAAAAGCATTAATCTTGAACAAATCAGGCTCATAAACTTCTATATGTGCGGGAAGATAAGTCATAATTGCGTTGAAAAAGATAGGTAGACTCTCAAAGCTCAAATCTATATCTGCAAATGTAGTCCATAAATTATCTGCCTTTTCAACTTTCTTGGGCTTATGAATCTCCTTATGGATTATAGAAAGTCCTTTATCAGAACCCATTTTATCAACAAGTTCGGAAAGAGATTTTTCAAGATGCTCGGCAGGTCTTCCTAATATTTCAAGAATAAACTTAGATTTTAATACAGGCATGAACAAAAAAGAGAGAAAGTCATTTTAAATCTTCCTACACAATTTATTTAAGCAAACATTTCATAAAATGGCAATGGAGTCAAGAGCTTTCCTTTTTACGATATTCCCTATAATTGGGATAATCGTAATCTTTGGTTATCTTAATCTTCAACAAGAGCCCCTTTTAGCGCAAGAAGATGTAACAAAGTGTCAAAGTATAGAGAATAACGGGGAAGATAGAATAGATATTTTATTCATCTCATCAAAAGAAGACGCTGAACACTATACTGAATTTTTCCTTAACATTGAGCCATATAAAAGCAAGAGAAATTACTTTAACACATATGTCATAGAGGAATCAAATCCAAAGTGCGAATACTATAAGGGAATAGCTATTCTTTGCAACACAAAAGAAGTTCAGTCTCTTGCAAAGAGCTGTCCTCATGATTATATAGTAGTCATCAAAGAAGACGAGCGCAAAATAAGAAGTTCAGCATACGGGAATGTTATAAGCATAAACAAAGTCCATGAAGATTCAGTTCTTATACATGAATTGGGCCATGCCTTAGGAAATCTAGCGGAAGAGTATGGTGGAGCCAAAATCCCACAAGGCTCAAAAAACTGCGTGTCTTCATGTGAAAAATTTGAAGGAGCAGTAGATTCATGCGACTTAGAATGTTCAGAAAGCAGTTATTACAGGCCAATATATGCAGGAGTTATGAGGACTTTATCAACCTCAAACTATGGTATTTATAACAAAAATCTTATCGATAATCTTCTTGAAAAAAATAAACCAGATGAAGTTCAAATAACAGGAAAACAAATACAAGAAACTCAAAGCTGTAAATACCCAGTGTTGAGAATAGAATTACAGGGAGAAGACGTAAAAACAGATAATATTCTTGAAAATGGATGTGTTCCAGACAAAGGATTAACAGGACCGTTATGCATAGATGAAGTATGTAATATAAACACATTATTTACAGATTCACAAGAGGTTAAGCAAGATGAAACTCTAAGAGGAGAAACATATGAAAGTGCAGATTCCCCATTAATCTTTTATTTAGAGAAAGACCCCCTAAGGCCTTTAGTAGATATAACTCTAAATGACAAACTACTAACTCAAATAAACACTGCGGAAGCGGGAGCAACAGCATGCACGGTGTAAAAGGCCTAGCCTCAATAGTGCAAATAGTAATAATCTCCGCATTGAGTGTCAGTTCTTTACTTTTAATCCTCGGATATGTAAAAGATATCTCTGGAGATTTAGATAAACAGTTGTCTCCAGTAGTAGATTGTATAAATCAAAAATCAAGAATGGTTGATGCATGTATAAATAAAGAAGATAAAATAGAAGCAAGATTTAATACTGCTCTAAATGAGGAAATAACTAAAATAGACCTCTCTGTAAACGGAAAATCCTTTTCTTGCGGAAAGAGCATTTGTGAATCTTGCACATTATCAGACTTAAAAAGTTCAGATAAAATTTATATAAATCCAGAAAAAATAGTTTCTGGTGATAAGATGTCTGCAAGCATAAATGATTGCAATTACGAAGAAATAGTTCTTAAACCATGTAATTCATAGTTTTCTAGTTGCAATAAGTACAACGAGCAATACACAAAAACCTATAAAGAAATATATAACTCCAATGCGAGTCTTGTAAGTTCTAGTTATTTCAATTTCTTCATTATCTGATTGGCTATTAAGAGATATCTTTTTTAGAGGCACATTAAGGGGTTCTTTTTTTGCTGTTTCACTAGATAAGTTCTCAATTTTAGGAAGCTCTCTATTTTTTTCTTCTTTTTTAGAGTCTCGTTTATTTGAATTATTTATATTTCCGTGAGAATTGCCACAAGAATTCTCTTCATTTTTTGTTGGTTCTGTAAATCTCCACTCTCCATCGCAAAAACTGTGAGTTTTTTCAACTTTATTATCGCTAAATGAATTAGTAGAATCAATTATCTCTCCATTAAATTTTAGATAAACTGTTTCATTTGAATTTCTAAGCCATTGTGAGGAAAAATCTATAATAAAAAATCCTTGAAAGCTACCACTCAAGTTTATAACACCCCCTCTTCCATCATGGTCAAGCACATAACCCTCAAGAGAGATAAAATCTTCAGAGTAAAGTTCAACCCATTCAAATCCTGCATCATCTCCTTCGGGATTTGATTCAATTTCATTCAATCTAATAGCAGAAACATTAACCGTAAGAGTCGTAATAAGCAAGAAAACCAAAGTTATCGCGAATGAATATCTCATCATGGTCATCATTCCATATATTTTCTCTCCCCCAATGTAACTCCACTTCACTGTCTTTTCCCTCGGCAGAATAAACCCTAAAACTTGTTCCAATATCACTATCAAATTTGTAGCTCTTTGTACTTTCATCTTTTATACTCCAAGATGTAAAATCAACATTACAATTATCCATAATATCAAGATATTCGTCATATTTATTTATTTCTACATCAAGACACCCATAAAAATCAGACTTCTGCCATATATTTAATTCATTTTTTCTGGCATAATCTTCAGCCTCTTCAAAAATATTCTCCTCAGAATCACCAACTAAATAGGTATGGGCCATTCCTTCTTTCACGATATTAAGATTCAAGTAAATTCCATTGAAATAAAGTCTTCCCAAAGTCCTGCCATATTTATCAAGTCCTTGCGTTTCAAGTTCAGTTTCTGTAAAATTCATAAGGTAGTTTTTAGCAAGTTCAGAGTAAGGAAATCCTTTTTCAGGAGTATTTATATTAAGAAGTCTTATCTTTCTTCCATCCGCAAGTTCAACTGTATCTCCATCAAGAACTCTTAATATCTCCACTCTTTCACGAACAATGCCTTCATCAGAAAAGAAAAGATAATTTCCAGCAATAAGAAAAGTTATCATTGAAGCAATTAAAAGAGAAGCCTTCCGGTTCATATTTTAATTATTGCCTCATCACCGATATTAATTCCAATTTCATTTGCAGTTCCAGAATTTAACTCAACAACATATTTAGCATTGGCATTAGGGTTAATAATTTCACAAGGATTCTCTTTACACGGCATTGCATTATCTTTGATGTAGACAATTCTATTTTCCTCATCAATCCAAATCATATCAAGAGGTATAAGAGTATTCTTCATCCAGAAGGGATAGTTTCCACTTTGTTCAAAAATAAAAAGCATACCTTTATTTTTGTCAAGACTTTCCCTAAACATCAAACCCTTCTCTCTTTCTTCGGAAGAATCAACAACTTCTACATTAAAACAGGAATCTTCAAAGCATACTTTACTCTCATCATCTGCTTTATCAATAAAAAACCAAAATAAAAAAAGAACAACAACCAGAGTTATTATAGCAAATAATAAAATTTTTGGTTTCCTCATACAATAGAATCACAATAAGAGTTTATATAATTTTCAAGTGGCCAACGCCTCGTGCATAGCATCTTCAGGAAGAACACCATTGGCTACGGACAGTCTAGCTTTTTGAATTCTACCCCATGTTTTTGAGGTAGGCTCATTAAGAGGACTCGAAAGCTCAACAAGATTTGAGAGATCATAAGCAGAATTGCCAAACATCTCCTCAAATCTTTCTTTTCCAATCTCATCAATCTCAGAAGGAGATAAGTCAAGATAATCAACGAGTCTTCCCATTAAATTTCTTCTTTCTTTTCCAAAGCCCCTTACACTAATATCTACACTTCCATCATGGCTTCTTCTAATTTCCGCGAGGACCGGCTTCTGTTCTTCTCCATACAAAAGTATTTTATAAACTTCAAAACCATTTTCTCTCGAATAATGTCTAGCACATTTTTCGGGAATTTCCAATCCATTTAAAACTCTTAAAGGCACATTGACATTTCCTTCTCTCCAAGTTTCAGAGAATCCTCTACCATTGTAAACTCCTTCTAAGGCATAGCCCCTTCTTTCAACTGTTATTTTATGTCCTTTCATGTTTATGCTCCAAATTTAGTGTTTATAAATCTTTCGTTACTAAGTAGTGACATAATAATATAGCCTTACAAGCTTAAAAACCAACATTAATGCAACCTAATACAATGAAATTACAAAATTGGAAAGACCTTTCAACTGGAAACAGGTTAGTTTACCAGTGGGCAGACAAGAGGTTTGTAACTCCACAAACTCCAAGAAACTTCTTTTACATGGCAGAACAAGGCTATAGCGAATTAGACAATTTTCCTTTAATGAATCTTCCCTTAAGATTTATTGTAGATTCAAAGACCGGGGGAGTTATAATCTTGACACAAAGACCCTATGGAGAGACATTTATTCATGGACCAGAAATATCAGGTAGAAAAAAAATTGTAAGCGTTGGAACTGACTTAGTAGATTTAACTGTCCAGCACGAAGCAGTTATAGGAGCAATAAAGTTTACTCCAGAATCTCCAAAAGACATTATTAAAAGCATCAGAAGAGATTGTATTCTTAAAGAACCTTCATTGATGGAAGCATTTCGTCAAATAGATAAAACAGGAAGAACATTTGAAGAAGAAATAGGTTTCAGAGGTTTAAGGAGAGGTTTAGCATATATTTTTTTAATAAGTGACTGTGAAGCAGAACAAAGAGCCTTGAATGTTTATCCAGAAAGAAGAAGCACATAATTTATATAACTCTCTTCCCAAAAATTTAAATGAAAAAAAGCGATTCAGAATTTGACTTCATAATAATCGGAGCTGGAGGCGCGGGAATGGCCGCAGCAATGTATGGCGCACGTCTTGGACTTAAAACTCTGTGTCTTGGGGCTTCTCACGGAACAGAGCTTCCATTAGGAGGAGTAATAACAACAACAAATGTAGTTGAAAATTACCCTGGTTTTATTCGGCTTACCGGCACAGAAATTGCGGACAAAATAAAAGAACATGCACAATCATACGAAAAAGTAACCCTCAAAGAAGAAAGAGTAGAATCTGTAAAAAAACAAGGAAATCAGTTTGTTGTAAAGACACAAGATAATATTTACAATGGAAAGACAATTCTTTTCGCAACAGGAACAAAGTGGAGGAAGTTAGATGTTCCGGGAAGCAAAGAATTTGAAAATAAAGGTGTGGCTTACTGCGCTTTATGCGACGCACCCTTATTTAAGAATAAAACCGTTTGTGTCATCGGAGGAAGCGATTCAGCAGCAAAAGATGCAATGGTCTTAGCAGAACATGCTAAAAAAGTTTACATAATTTATAGAGGAGATAAAATAAGACCAGAACCAATAAATTACGAGCGCATTATTAAAAACAAAAAGATAGAAATTATTAATAATACAAATGTTGTCGAAGTAAAAGGAAATCAATTTGTACAAAAAGTAATCTTAGACAAGCCGTACAATGGAAGTAAAGAACTTGAATTGCAGGGAGTTTTTGTAGCAATAGGTCACATAATTCTATCAGATCTCGCAAAGAATCTTGGAGTAAAAACAAACCAGAAAGGCGAAATAGAAATAAATCATAAAACTAGCGAAACAAACATAGAGGGAATATTTGCAGCAGGAGATGTAGCGGACAAGCCCTTCAAACAATTAATAACTGGCGTAGCAGAAGGTTGCACAGCAGCCTATTCAGCTTATGAGTATGTTAGTAAGAATTTATCTAAATAATTTCTTCAGTTCCCTGTTCAAAAAATTGCCCGAATCTTTTTCCATTGATTTTAGCATTCTTCAGATTGACAACCCAGTTAACCCCAGAATCCTCAAGTTGTTTGGGTTCTAAAAATAACCAGCCCTCTCTATTGAAGCGAACAGCAACAACAGGATTTAACCCCATCAAATAAGAAAACTGCATGAAATCATCTATCTGTTGTTTTGTTATGTATATTCTCGGGCTCTTAGAAGATTTAGCTTCAATGGCATAAGGTTTGTAATTTATTTTTCCAGCAATCAAATCACAAAAAGTATTATCATTCATACCGCTTCCAGCAACTCGCGCAGCTTTCCAACCATGGTCTGTAAGTAATTGCAACAGTTCACGTTCATTCTTAGACCCCTTTGATTTATTAGACATACTATTTTAAATAATCCTTACTTTTTAAGTTTCCTCATGGATAAAGGAAAATCAATTAAAGAACTATTAGACTTCGGGATAATAAACATAGACAAACCTTCAGGGCCAACAAGCTTCCAAGTATCACAATATGTCAAAGAATCTTTAGGATTAAGCAAGACTTCTCATTTAGGAACCTTAGACCCCCAAGTGTCTGGAGTGTTACCAATAGCTCTAAACAGAGCTTGTAGACTTAATGATTACCTTATTCACAAAGACAAAACATATGTTGGAATAATAAGTGTGCACAAAGATTTAGAAAAAGATGAGCTACAAAAAGAATCAAATAAGTTTTTGGGAAAAATAACACAACTTCCCCCAGTAAGGTCAAGTGTTAAAAGAGCATTCAGAGAAAGGGAAGTAAAGCATTTTGAAATATTAGAAAAGTCAGGTAAAAATTTTTTATTTATTACAAAAGTCCAAGCAGGAACATATATAAGAAAATTATCTAGCGATTTAGGAGATAAAATAGGTGGTGCGCACATGTTAGAATTGCGCAGGACAGAAGCAGGAATATTCAACGAAAAAACTTCAATAACAATGTATGAGTTCGATAAAATAGTAGAAGAACACAAAAAAGGAAACAGCGAAGAGCTAAGAAAATCAATAGTAAGCGGAGAAATAATCTCAAACATCATGCCCAAAATCAAAATAAGAAAGGACGTCGTAAAAAAAGTTTTAACCGGAAGTCCTATTTTCAGATCATTCTTGGCAGAGGAGCCAGATAAAAGCATAAATTCCAGAGACAAAGTGGTAGTTTATTCAGACAATAAATTCATAGGTTGTTATGAATACATAAATTCAAAAGATTTAATCGCCAAACCAGAGTTTGTTTTTAATTAGAATTTGATATTTGAACCTTTGCTTCATGCTTGAACATTCTACCAACTGCCCAGATTATCACTATTAATATAAATATCATTGCCAAAATCTTTTCTATATTTGCTGCAGTTTTAAGCAAGAATGAGAATCCTTGTCCAGCCAACCACCCAATTGGTAACATCACTATAAGCCAGATGAGGGTTGCAATGGAATTATATAATAAAAAATGCTTAAATTTTCTGTTTCTACTAAATAAAATTACCGCAGCAGTTCTTAAACCGTAAATAAACTTTGAAAATGTTAATGGAACAAGGTATTTTGATTTATCAAAACCCCTTATTAATTTAATAAGAGAATTATTTGACGAACTAAATTTAGCACTAAATCTGTTAAAGAATTTGAGATTTGTAAAATAGTATAACAAACTATCATGAATGATTATGCCTATAAGTCCAAAAAGAGCAACTATCAAAAAAACACTCATACTAATTTCTTGCACGCTTGCAAGAATTACAATAAATAAGAGAATATCTTCACTCAAAAATCCGGCAATAGGTGAAAATAGAATTACATTATCCGAAAATAAATTAAGCAAGAAGTTTATTAAGTTCTCCACATCAGAGAAAATCAAAAAGGATTAAAAGCTTTGTTATTGATAATGTTTGATGAGAGAATTCATTTATTATTCAAGAACTGCACCCACAGCAGGGCACCAGATAAAAGAAGACCTTATGAAATCTGGAAGATTAGATATTGCAATACATTCAGTAATAGCTTCTTTTTTCTTAAGTCACAAGATGAGGTCA
This sequence comes from Nanobdellota archaeon, assembly GCA_038045445.1. Taxonomy (GTDB): domain Archaea; phylum Nanobdellota; class Nanobdellia; order Pacearchaeales; family GW2011-AR1; genus SICU01. Next base: position 15,765 of record JBBSYC010000020.1, on the reverse strand, counting down.
GATGTAAAATTACACCTTATATTTGCAGGCCCACCAGACCCTGTAAAACACTTAGAATTAAAACCGGTAATGGAAGGAAAAACGGGAATAGACAAGATATACCTTAGCAAAAAAAATGTCCAAGATGTAATTAAGAAGATGTTATACAAATATAAGTACGGGATTAAAAATGAGGTCTTTCCAGGATATTGGATAGAAAAGAAGAATTTTACAGATTTAGTTGAAGAAGAAATAGGAATGGGAAAACAAGTGTTCGTTTTAGACCCTGATGGAGAAGACATAAGAGAAATAGAAATAAAAGATAACCCGGTATTCATATTAGGAGACCATAGGGGCCTACCAGATAAAGAATACAAGAGATTAAAGAAAATGGCAGTTCCTGTTTCAATAGGAAAAAAAGAATATTTTGCGTCTCATACAATTGCAATAGTAAACAATGAATTGGACAGAAGAGGAATATAAAGAACTTTACAAAAGGATTCAAGGTCCTCTATAAGTCTCTTGCCTGCAATGTTCTGCGCCCATTTGCTTTTGCACGCTCTGATGCTTCTTGAAGAATTTTATGAACTTTTTTATTGAGAGCTTCTGGAACTTCACCCGCAACGCTTAATTCAGGCACTGCTGATTTTATTTTGCTTTTTATGATTAAGTCTATGTCATTTTCCATTATCTCTTGTTTTCTTCCTTTTTATTTTCTGGACGCATAAATGGAAAAAGAATTACATCGCGCAAAGATTCTTGACCTGTTAAAATCATAGTTAATCTATCTACCCCCATTCCATACCCTGCCGTTGGAGGCATCCCATGCTTTAGGGCAGTGATAAAATCTTCATCAAGAGGCATTGCAGAAGCATCTCCACTTGAAAGGTATTCTTGCTGTTCCTTGAGACGAGCTTCTTGGTCTAAGGGGTCGTTAAGTTCATCATAAGCTTTCATCACTTCTGCACCATCTATAATTAACTGAACTGAATTTATTTTAGATGGGTCTTTTTCATTTCTTTTTGCTAGAGCTATCATTTCGACCGGATAATGAGTGAGAAAAGTAGGTTGAATTAATTTGGGTCTTGCTACTCTTTTATATAATTCATCTAAGAGTGCTCCATAATGGAGGCATTCTGTTAAGTTAATGTCTTTTATTTTATTCTCTACAATTGCTTTCTTTAGAGATTCAAAACTATTTGTTTTATCTATGTCAATTCCAGATTCTTTTAGAAGAAGTTCTCTAAATGTAATTCTTTTAAATGGAGTCTTTAGATTAATTTTATTCCCCCTGTATTCGATTGAGTCTTTTATTCCTAAAACCTTTCTTAACTTATTGAATAACTCTTCGGTGAATTCTATATGGAATTCGTAATCTTTGTAGGCGCAGTAATATTCCATCATCGTGAATTCTGGATTGTGTTGATGGTCTATTCCTTCATTTCTAAAGTTTTTACAAATTGTAAATACTCTATCTAGACCTCCAACAACTAAACGTTTTAAATAAAGTTCTGGCGAGATTGATAGATATAGGTCAATATCTAACGCATTAAGGTGGGTTTTGAATGGTGTCGCACTTGCTCCACCATACATGGATTGTAATGTGGGAGTTTCAACTTCAATAAATTCTTTTTCACGCAACAGGTCTCTTAAGGTAGAAACTATTTTTTCACGTGTTAAAAATACATTTTTTACATCATTATTTATGATTAAATCAACATAGCGTTTTCTGTATCTTTCTTCCTTATCTTGTAAACCATACCATTTTTCAGGCAAAGGAAGAATTGATTTTGTTAAGAGAGTAATGTCCTTTGCAACAACCGATAATTCTCCCCTTTCTGTTCTCCATATTGTGCCTTCTATACCAACTATATCTCCAGAATCAATGTATTTTTTGAAGAAATCTCTTGTTTTATCTGGAGTTTCTCCTGCTTGTAGTGCAATTTGTATTGTTCCTTTTTTATCGCGTAAGACTCCAAAAGCAATCTTGCCGAAATCTCTGATACTCATCAACCTACCTGCAACAATTACTTTCTTTTTTGACTTTGCCCCATTTTTTAGAGATTTGTGTGTGCCCTGTAAATCTTGTGAATAATCTTTCACTTCAAAAATTTGTGGATAAGGATTAATTCCAGCTCCTCTTAGCGCGTGTAATTTTTTCAGACGTTCTTGAATTATTAATTCCTCTCTGCCCATGAACTCCTGTAGGAAATGTGATTTATATGCGTTTTGATTGGGATTATATACTTTTTGACCCAAGGATTAAACAAAGTTAACTGATGCAAAGATGCTTAAATTTTCAGACAAACAGGAAAATTTAAATACTCTTTTTATAAAATGTTGGAATGGCAAAAGACTTCGATGAAGACCTTGAAGAAGACAAAGAGGAAGAAGACGAAGAGGAAGACGAAGAATACTGATTGCTCAAACTGAGTTTTATACTCCGTAGCTTGCTACGACGGTCTCAGTTTGAGGCTTAAAGAATACCCCACAGTTTGCTGTGGTTGGGATTCTTTATTTTAGAATTCCATTATTCTAAAGTCTCTAAAATCTTGAAATTTTTCTTCTTTTTCATTTGTGCTTCTTATCATTGCGTGCTGAGGTCCTGTCTTACATGTTAATATCATTTCATTAACTTCGTTTGTATTTCCTTCAAGGAATACCTCTACTGTTCCGTCATCTTTATTTCTCACAAAACCCCTCACCCCTAAAGCCTCTGCTTTCTCTTTTACAAAGCGATTAAAAAAGACTGGTTGCATAGAACCTTGAATTGTTAATCTGACTGATTTTTTCATGTTTTATTTAATAAACGGCTATTAATATTATTGTTCCTTCTTTATTAAGTTATCAACGCTCTCTTCCCTTGGAGGTTGAGAGAAACTTTCATCTGCTAGCCTTATGTGGGGTATTGTATTCCAGTCTAACCCTAAAAGTTTTGAGACTTGTTTATCCATATCCAGAGGTTTACCCATTATCAAAAATCCTCTTTCCCCAGCATCAATGACCGCTAAGTCAGGCATTTTACATTTCAATATATCGTGAACTTGATACTTTAAAGGGTGACCTCTTAATTTCTTTTTCACATTGGAAAAGAAACCTCTATATCTGTAGCCTGGAAAAGCTCCCAACATTGTGTTGAGAGATGCGGATATCCCGAGTTCGTTATGGAGCCTTGCAGGAGTTGCAGTAATTACAAAACTATTTAGTAATAGTTCTGGATAGAATATTGACCTAAACCTTAGGAACTCTGGATTTTGAACCTCCACAGAAGAGGATTCATTGAGGTCTATAAGTCCGAGGCTATACTTTTCAGCAAGTTTTGTAAATCCTAATTCATCAAATAAATCTCTTGTCTCTGCACCATCACAGCCTTCTGCAAGAATTATGCTGGAGCCCATGGATTTGTTTGCTACACAAAACTGCACTAGGGGCTCGAGAAATTCTATCTTAGTCGAATCTTCAGGATGCCCTGGAACCAAATGTACTTTTATGACAATATTCTTATGTTTTTTTAGCTCCTCTTCCAGTTTTATCATGGAAAGAACTTTTGGAACAGTTTCATCATAAGACTTCAGCTTGACTGCCAGACCCTTGACCATGATGAAATTTCTTTACTGGAGTTTTTAACCATTGTTGTGATTTGATGTATTTGTTTACTGAATGCTTTCACCCAGCATTTATTATTAATCTTTCATTTGAAATAAGTAATAGCGGTATTCCTACATGATAACTAAATCCTTTGCGCGACGGCATGGGTGCAAAAACATAAGTCTCTACACCCAAGGAATCACCTATTCTTTCAAGCATATCTAACCCATCTTCTAATCCAGTCAGTGCTCTAATTAATTCTTCTTTTGATTTCCCAGTTATTCCTTTGCCATCAAGAAACACAGATCTTAGAGTTATTACCTTTCTTATTCCTTTATCTAATCTTGGGTTACCTGAATCATCTAGAAGTGCTGATTCTAGAGACCTGTGACTATATCTTACTCTTTTTGGATTATCTATAACATATAAGGCCTTATCAAAAACAACTATTGTGTTTCCGGATGCAGCCCTTGAATTTTCATTCTTTTCTATATTCCACTGAATAGTATTTCCACATGAAGTTAATGATCTGTCAAGCTCTGAGATGATTTCTCCGAATGTTCCATTTCTTGTTGGATATGGCATCCTAATTTCTGGAACTCCTATTTCCCTGTGTGCCGTTTGATAAGTCATTGCAGATTGAATAACCTGTTTTAAATATTACTTAGATTAGAGATATTTAAGCACAACTTTTCAATTTTCAGTGTCATTTACTATAAAATACCTTTTTATATTGAAACTCCATATATGATTATGATAGATTACAAAAAATATAAATGGTTTTTTACTAAATCTGGTAAACTTGTTGTTGGGGGTAAGAGTGCTGAAAGTAATGATAAATTATTGCATGAATTAAAATCTATGAAAAAAGAACTTATCGTTATGCATACTAAATCTCCTGGCTCTCCTTTTTGTGCGATTATTGCTTCACTAGAAACTTTAACAAAATCAGATTTATTGGAATGTGCGGTTTTTACTGGTTGTTTTTCTCGCGCCTGGAAGGAGGGCAAAGAGTCAACTTCCGTTCATATGTTTAAATTATCTCAACTGAATAAAGAGGATAATATGAAAGATGGGACTTGGATAGTAAATGGTAGAGTTAAGGATTTTAAAATAAAATTAGAATTAGTAATTACTAAACAAAATGGAGTTGTTAGAGCGGTTCCAAAAGAATCCGTAAATGAAGATGAAACAATTTTTTTTGCCTATCCAGATAAAATTGATAAAACTATTGCAATTAAAAAAATTAAAGATTTAAATACGGAGCAATTACTCTCTGCTCTGCCTGCTGGAGGCGTTAAACTTGTAAAATGAAATCTAACATATTGGCTTTTCAAATAGGAAAAAATGGACTTACTAAGACTAGTATTGAGCATTTGGCAAGTGCATTTAAGACTCGCAGATTGATTAAGGTTCAGTTGCTTAGGAGTGCAGTTTCAAGCAGAGAAAAAATAGTGGAGATTGCTGAAACATTAATTAAAGAACTACCTGGAAAGTATAATTATAGAGTTATAGGGTTTACAATTATATTGATGAAAAGGTCAAATAGAGATTAGGAAAAGATTTATAATCTATGAGGAATTCTAGCAGTTATGGTTTCTAAAAGAGGTTATTCTCCTCTTGCAATGAGAGTCCGTCGAGATGATAGTCTTAATGAACCAGACAGGGTTTCTCCTCGTAGGGATGATGTTCCGGAGGAAGAACAGCGAAGAATAATTGAAGAACAAATATTAAATCACGACAGAATGGGTAGGACAACAACTCCTGAAGAGGATGAAGATTATATCCCTAAACTTTATGATTAATTGTAACAATTGTGTTATGGGCCAAATAAAACTTACGAAGTAAGTTTTATAAAGCGTCTTTTTTAGTACACTTCATGAATACTGTTAAATCTATCAGTGCTGATAAATATAATTCTCTATTAGCTACTGCGTTAAAGGAATACGACGAATTTAAGGCCCCCGAATGGGTTCTTTTTGTTAAAAGTGGGCATGGAAAGCAGAGACCAATCGAGGATGATAATTTTTGGCATAAACGAGCCGCTAGCGTTTTGAGGCAAGTTTATCTTAGAGGAATTGTTGGAGTTCAGAGACTTAGATCTAGGTATGGAAACAGAAAGAACAGAGGAAAACAACCTGCAAGATTTGCTAAATCGAGTGGTAAGATTTTGAGGTTGATTTTACAACAGGCTGAATCTGCTCAAATTCTTACTAAATCGGAGAGTGAGAAAAAGGGAAGGATACTTACTGAAAAAGGGAAGAAATTACTTGAGGGTATTAAGGAGTGAGATGGGAGAATATCATAAAAAGATTGTTTTGGGCGTACACACTCGCAGGACAAAGTGGGCTCCTGTTTGGGCAGTTGTTAGAAGGTTCGGAAAAGGGAAAAAGGTCCATCCTTCTGCTATGACTGCGATAAGAAGAAACTGGAGAAGAACTAAATTAAAGATAAAGCCAAGACGTGCTACAAAGAAACATCTAGGTTAAAATGGCTGAAACGAAATCTAATTTGCTTGAAAGAGAATATACTATTCCTCTTAGAAAGGAATGGACTAAAGTTCCTTCGTATAAACGGACTGCAAAAAGTATTAAGGCGATAAAAGAATTCATTGCTAAGCACATGAAAGTTCCAAATAGAGCCCTCAATAAAGTAAAGATTGACTCTTACCTAAATAATGAAGTATGGTATAGGGGGTCTGCAACTCCTCCAGCAAGAGTTACCGTTAAGGCAACAAAATCTGGGGATATAGTTAAAGTGACTTTTGTTACTGATCCTGAACGTGTTAAATTCGCTCGCGAGAGGCATGGACGCAAACATGTTAAAACAGAAAAGAAAGTAACTGCTCCTGAAGTTAAGGCTGAAGAAGTTAAGACTGAAGAAGAAAAGAAGGTTGAAAGTGAAAAAGAGAAATCAGCTGCCATTGCAAATGAAAAACTAGCTGAAACACAGGCAAAAGCACAAAAGCACATTGCAAAAGATACAATGGCAAATAAGAAAGCACCAATTCAGAGAAGAAGAACAATTGCTTCTAATTAATGAGCCTTAGAATGCTTCTTAGTTTTATATTTTATTTTTGAATATACAAAAAATAACATGAGTAATAAAAAAAGATTAAAAACAGTCAATGGTAAAAACAGTTTCATAGAATCATAGTTTTCTGAATCCTTAATACTGTAACCAGTTATTCTGCTCGCCAGACTATTTTTGGATATATTTGCATTCAACCAAATCCCTATATTAAGACTACTATCTAAAGCCTGAAAAAATAAAACTCCTTTAAATTTTCCATAATTTTTGGATTTTAAACATATACTAATCTCCTTTTTATTATCTAAAATAAAATTTCTTTCATAACCCATAACAATTTTTAAGCTATCACTGCCCACCAAATATTCATTAAGATTTTTACTGGCATTAACATTTATAGCCCATTTATCTTCAAGAGCAATATTTATTTTATTCAGAGATGAAAAGATTTTAACATTATTGCATATCTCCTCTCCTTGTTTTCCATTAAAATTTAACTCAGATGGATAAATTCCGAATTCAAAAGCAGAAACATAGGGATTTAATAAAATAATAATTAAACATAACAGAATTATTCTGTATTTATCTAGCAACTGCAAAAAATTTAACATTTGTTCTGTGTCCGATTATATTATTTGTTATATTCAGAGTATTATTCCTTAAATCTAACCTTATATAGAAATATTCATCATTAAATGTCCTTCCAGAAGCAGGTCTGTTTATGTTAAAACTAAAATTCCCTATTCGGGTGAAATTGACTGCAGTTCCATTGCTTGTTAAAAACTTTCTAAGATAAAGATTGCTAAATATTGTTTCACTTCTATTAATTAAATCAGGGGTGACTATTATGTCAACATTTCCAGTATTATTAACATAAACTCTCAATTCTTCAGATAATCCAAAATTACTAATGTTTCCAAAAAACAAGTAATCTGGCACTTCGACTCGTATTGTAGAATTCCCGCTCCCATTACTATTAGCAAAGATATTTGTTTCAACAGTCATTGTATCAGTTAATGCAGAAGATAAATAAAACAACATGAGAAAGACTAGTAGAAATGCAAGGACAAGATAGAGTATTTTTTTCATAATGTTTTTACGAAACTCTAAAGTAAACAATAGATTTTTAGTATATAAACATTTTTTCCCACTTGAGAATTACTAAATATTGAAAAATTGTCTTTTTGTAAAGTTTTTTATAGCCCAAGAATCTAACAATAACAATGAGCAATAGAAATAATGTAAGCCCAGAAGAGCGCAAATTAGTAAGAAGGATTATTGGAGTAACTCTATGGACAATTAGTTCTTTGTTAAATGCACGTGCAGAAGTTTACAGAGATGATTCGTTTATTAATAGAATGAGGGATGGAACTCCAGAACAAAGAGAATTTTGCAGAGAATTAATGGATAAAAGTCACGGACAAGTTTATTTAAATCCTGTTCCAAGTTTTTTAGCTATCGTAACTCCATTATCTCCTTTATTTTATAATCGATTAGAATGTTATAGCAATAGATAGTTTATAAGATTGGATAGAAAAGTTTAAAAGCAGGTTGTTTTTTTGTTTTTATGCCCGTATTTGTTCAACATAGACTTTTTGGTCTTGAGGAAGAACCTTTAGGAGTAGATGGATCCTCTCAACTTCAGGATCCTTCACACTGGGTCTATGATACTGTTAGAAATTTTCGTTTATCAAATATGACTCCTCAACTTGCTAGAGAAAGACTTTCTTTGCTAAAAAGAAGAGATTATGATATTGGATTAGAAGGTGGAAGAGTAATTGATGATTCGGAAGTTTTGAGAGTTTATCGCATGGCAGTAGAACACATACTTTCTAGAGGTAGACAGCTTTATTCAAGGCCAATTATTTAATACCCTAATTTTTATTAAGCTTTGATTTCATGAATCTATATGGGTCTTCAAATAGGAGATATTGTTTCTCGCAAAGAGGTTTCCTTTAAGGAGCTTAAGGGGAAAATCATCGCCGTAGACGCTTTCAATGCAATTTATCAGTTCTTATCTAGTATAAGGCAACCTGATGGAACTCCATTAATGGATTCGTTGGGTAGAGTTACCTCTCATTTATCCGGACTATTCTATAGAAACATTGCCTTGCTTGCAGAGGACATAAATCTCATTTATGTTTTTGATGGGGAGTATCATTCTTTGAAGGGCAAGACACATGAAATAAGACAAGCTTCAAAAGAGGCTATGGCTGAAAAGTATGAGGAAGCTTACGATGAAGGGGATGTTGATTCTATGGGGAAATACGCCAGAGGTTTTTCTAGGCTTGATGATGAGATGATTTTAGAAAGCAAGGAATTGCTTGAGGCTATGGGCGTCGCAGTCGTTCAGGCTCCAGGGGAAGGTGAAATGCAGGCTGCTGAGCTTGTAAAATGCGGACAGGCTTATGCTGTTGGCTCACAAGACTATGATGCTTTGGTTGTTGGAGGTACGAGACTAATTCAAAACCTGACCTTATCTAGAAAGAGAAAGACAGTTTCAGGTTTTATTTACATAGCCCCTGAAATGATTGAATTTGAGTCTGTGATTAATCAGCTTGGCATAACTGGAGATCAGTTAATTTGTTTGGCGATTCTTGTTGGAACCGATTTTAATCCCGGGGGAGTAAAAGGTATTGGACCTAAAAAAGCACTTGCTTTAGTGAAACAATTTGTTTATCCTGTAAAAATATTTGAAAGTGTTGTTGAAAGGCATGGTGATTTGGGATTTAATTGGCGTGAGGTATTCGAGATATTCAAGAAGCCTAATGTTTCTAAACATAAAGTTGAGTTCCCCAAGATTAATGAAGATAAAATTAAAGAGATACTTGTCGAGAGACATGAATTTTCTTCTGAAAGAGTTGAGAATCATCTTGTTAAGTTGCGCGAGTTGAGGACTAAGAAGGCGCAGAATACGTTGTTTTGAATATATGTCAATATAGGTCTAAAGGCATAATTAATTGAACAATGGATATGTCTTTGTCGCGACATTAAGAATTTAACTGTCGGAATTTTGATGTAGTCAAGACACAAACTTGTTCAAATTTCAGTTTCATTTACCTTAGAAATTGATAAATAGCAATTATCTTATAAAAATCTAATGTCCTTTAGAAGCCCATCCTCTATCAGAATGGACTATTTTGTAAAAGCCTATCGCAGTCATAATCGTTCCAATAACAAAAAATCCCCACAAGCTACTATTTGTGTTGAAAAACGGAATATTATCCATTATAATCCATAGTGTCCTAAAAACAAAAACACTTCCTAAAAGAAGACAAAGCTCCCAAAAAACATGTTTCCTCTTTTCCATGACTAAATAAATTTAAAGAATTATTTAAAGCTATCTTGAAGCTATATAAGACCTTGACCAAACTAAGAATCTTGGTTGTTCGGAAGATAATTCTGGAAGATATTTCCAACTATTACAATTTGCAACTATTCTAGTAGGAATCTCTCCAAAATCTCTGATTGTTTGTTCTCCAGTAACCATGCATTCACTAATCATTCTGCTCCTTATAGAATTATCAGGAGAGTCATGAGGGTTATCCCAGACAACATCAAACCTTGCCCGCCTACTTTATAAATTCCACTTTCAGCTCTAAACATCATACATGAATAGAATTCTCCATCTTGAGAAGATTTTACAGGTCTATTTACCATATATTTATCTAAAAAAATCGGCTTTTAAATTTTTCTAAGCCTCGAAATTAGTTTTTTCTAATAAGACAAAATTCTTTGGAATCAAAATCTTCAGCTCTAACTGCATTATGGCTAATTGGAGATATCATTCTAAATGATTTAGAATCCTCTCCAGAATAAATTCCAAATATTCTATCAGATATTCTAACAGGACCAAAGTCTCTACTATCGAAAGATATGTCTCGATTATCTCCCATAACAAAATAATAACCTTCTGAGATTATTTCTTCTACCCCATTATGAACATAATGGTCTCCAGGAACTCCGACAACACGTTTTATAAAACAGGAGTTTGAATTTCCAGGAGGAGTAAAAATTACCAAATCATCCAATCCAACTCTTTCATCAATAAAAGGTAATCTTTCACAAAAAGCTAAATCTTTATCATTAAGAGTAGGACACATAGAAAATCCATTAACTCTATAATATGGGAAGAAATTAAAGACACAAGCCCCGAATACAACTCCTGCAATTAACTTTTTATTTTTCTTAAACATATTAATAAAAAACACATTGGTATGCAATCAGTCAGTAAGTATTCAATTTAACTTCATTCATTTATATAATATAAATTAGGAGGTGATCCATCCGCAGGTTCCCCTACGGATACCTTGTGACGACTTAACCTACCTCGACATACAAAGACTCGTCCCTAACGGGCCTCATCAATGCATAACTCGGTTGGTTTGACGGGCATTTCCTTTTCACTCATTATTGAGTTACTTGGTTCCCCACAGTACGAACGGATTTCCCGTATACTGCGAGCCCAAAATATTAATTATTTTCTTTGTATGTTGACTACATATCCTTGTTGTAGAAGAAAAGAAGATAAGTCCTCAACAGACCATTTGCTGTTATCTTCAAACCTTATTTCTCCAATTTTTGCTCTATATTGTTGTAAAGCATTACTTGGATCTGTAGCAACTACAGTATCTCTATATATATAATTTCTATCTCGGTCATGAATCGTAAATAATCTTAATTCGTCATTCATTACAAGAAAAAATAGGTTTTGGTTATATAAAGATTTATATCATTAACATTTCGGTAGAATTCCTTCATCTTCCAAATTAATGAAAAACTACTATGAATCCTGCTGACTTCCTCTTATATTTTTCTATAAGTAGGATCTCCTTGGGTCACTTTCATTTCTATTCCATTCATCCTAGTTTAATTCCTATTGACTTCCGCTTACCACCGACCCGTTGTAAGCGTCGTCTTGAAAATCCTTACGGATTACTGGCTGAATTTTGTCTCACGCCCTCCAGCGTATTTGTTACCAAATTACGCCTGCGATGTTGACTAAATTATTTTCTCTGCACTAATTGGTTGAGAAATAACTGTTGGACTTTAACCAACAAGAATTGAAAGCTGCCAAGCACATTTATTTCGGTGAGTGCAAGGAGCATTGACATATTCACCGGGTGTTGCTAACGCCCGATTACTACGAATTCCAGCGTCATGGGGGTGAGTTGCAACCCCCAATCTGAACTAAGCTGCAGTTTATGAGATTAGCGTCGCCTTTCGGCGTTGCGACCCTTTGAGTGCAGCATTGCCGCGCGCGTGTAGCCCAGAGCATTTGGGACGTACTCACCTAACGTAGCCCGCACCTTCCTCCTTGTTGCCAAGGCAGTCTGTATATTGAAAATTGCAAATATACATACGGGTCTCGCCTGTTACCTGATTTAACAGGTCATCTCACGACACAGGCTGACGTCGGCCATGCATCTCCTCTCAGCGTGTCAGGTAAGCCCTTCAGACTGACCTTCATTCTGCTGTCGGCTCTGGTGAGGTTCACGGTGTAGAATCTAATTGACATGTATGTTACGACTGTTAAAATATAATCAAAATTTATAATCTCAAATAAAATAAAGAATCTTAGATGGGCCTGTAGTGTAATGATTAACACATGAACCTGCGAAGTTTAAAATCCGAGTTTGATTCCCGGCAGGTCGATCTAATTATTATTCAATATCTATCTAAATATATAAAGTTTTGTATTAACAGTGACTTGCTATTTCTAGCAAATGCTTGATATCGCTATCAAGATCGGACTATATCTTAATAATTATAAAATTATTTTGAGCGTGTAGTCTCTGAGGATTCGAGAAAATTATCTTACGTAACCTATAGTGTATAGAATACTTGCATTATAAGCCAAAAGTAAACAAAGATTAATCTTCTCTGTTACCATTTCTCTTCCTGATTTAGGTGGCTCTTCAAATATACCTGGAATTCTAAATAAATATTTTCTCATTCCAACTATCGGTACTAAATCTTCTAATTTTAATTTATATCTATTTTCTCGTCTTTCCTGCTGATTGTCCGCACTCATAAGATTTTCACATAATTTATTATTTTTAAAACTATGTACTTTGAGATTCTCGGATATTCCAGCATTTAGCTCAATTTCCAACAATTTCTTCCCGTATTGTTTGCGTAGGCAAACCAGTAGAAATTGTGGCCCAGAAATTTTCTAAAATTTCTTGGGTACGACGGCTTAATTTAAAATCCTTGAAAGGATTTTATGTCTAACCGTACGCGTCACTCGTTGTAGTACTCCCCCGCCTATTCCTTTAAGTTTCGGTCTTGCGACTATACTTCCCAGGTAGCACACTCTACGCCTTCGCTACAGCACTGAAACCTCTCGAAGAGGCCCCAATGTTTAGTGTGCAGTGTTTACTGCTAGGACTACAGGGGTATCTAATCCCTTTTGCGCCCCTAGCCTTCATCCCTTACTGTCAGATCCGTGCTGGTAAGATGCCTTCGCTGTTGTTAGTCCAGACGGGATCAACCCATTTTACCGGTACCCCGACCGTACTTCTTACCTCTCCCGGTCTCTAGCCCGACAGTATCTCTTGCTCTTCGACCCTTAAGAGGCCGGATTTCACAAGAGACTTATCAAGCAAGCTACGGATGTTTTAGACCCAATAATTGTGGTTGCGACTTGGACCGCTGGGATTACCGCGGCGACTGGCACCAGTCTTGCCCGGTCCTTATTCGTAACACTATTTACATGTCACAAAAGATTTTCAATTATAGAAAATCACTCTGGCTCGCTCTGTCATACTTTCGTACATTGCAGAAAATACCCGACTGCTGCACCCCGTAGGGCTGGGAGTAGTGTCTCAGACTCCCTCTCCGGGCCCTTTCGCTAAAAGCCCGTATGGATCATCGGCTTGGTGGGCCTTTACCCCGCCAACAACCTAATCCACCGCAGCCCCAGTCTATTGCAAATTTTGAGCGCCAACACATTCCAGTAGTCGGCGCCTATCCGTTCTTAACCTCAGTTTCCCGAGGCTATCGCAGGCAATAGGGCAGGTTATCTACGTGTTACTGAGCAGTTCGCGTTCCTTGCGGAAACACTTGCATGTCTAAGTCAAACCAGATAGCCGCAACCGCCAGCGGGATCAACTGGATTTCTTAAATTTCTAAAGAAATTTAATGAGACAGAAAACCTAAGTTTTCTGTATGTAAAAATTCTATGAATTTTTAAAAATCAGATTGACCTCGTATGCATCTGGCAAGATTGCATTAATTATTATTATGATTTTGTTACCTTTCTATAAAGTAATTTCGCACTCGCTCCAAAAAATAAAAGTTTCGTTGAAATACTAAATTAACCGATTGCATACCTCATATCTTACAATGCAGTTGCCGGAAGATGAACCCCGACGCTAAACGTAAGACACTCACAACGTGTTTCATCTTAAGAGGTGTTCTAAAATGTAGTATATAAACCTTGCTCTCAAGCAAGGTTTATGCATATTAACCCCTATTAACTTTGTATAAACATTACGCTTATCCTCATGTAATATTTATGCTTGAAAATTATCTAATTTTCATTGTATAAACTTTGTGGGAGATAATTTTAAAAGGGATCTTCTTAGCTTAGTTTTATGGAAATATTTGAACCAAGAAGATCCTCTGAAAAAGATAGTTATGCTTTAGTTGTTCCTGCTGGGGGAACTTTTGTGATAATAGAAACATTTCCAAGTTTAGAGCAACTAGAGACAGGATATTCTCAATGGTTGAATTATGCTCTCGCTAAAGAAATAACTCTCCCATTACCAATGGAATTTAAAAGAAAATTGGATGCAGATCGTAATGCAACTGGAAGAATTATGCAAGATTTAGTAAACAAATTAAAGAAATAATTCAATTATTAATAACCTAAATCTCTTGCTTTCTTCACCAAATCACTAAGAGATACAAAACGAGATATCCCCACAATTCTAACAACAAAACACAAATTATTTTCTTCAATAAAATATATATCTCTTCCTTGTAAAACCAACCCACCCACTAACTCTAGTAGATATATCATTCATCATATAATAAAATAAGATAAGATTTACTTAGGTGGCACTAAATTAGCCCAGTCATCTATAAACTGTTCTATTGCAGGAAGCTGAACATCCATCTTGCGATTTTCAATATATATTTTAGCAAGAAGGTACATAATCATTCCAAGACTTTTAGCTGATTTATTATTTCCAGCTATTGTTTTAGTTATTCCAAAAGCATAATTGTTACTGTCACAAACGCTCAAAACAGGAACTCCAACTCTGTTAGCATCAGTCAATGCATTCTTATCAAGCCATGGATCACATATCAAAACAAGTTTTGTCTCAAAAAAGTCCTTCAAGTTTGTGTTAGTCAAAATTCCCGCAGGATATTTTTTGGTAAAAGAACGTATCCCAAGTGTTTCAGAAAATAGTTTAACCGCGTGCCATCCAGCTTCTCTCTTGCAAACAACAATCATGTCCTCAGGAGCATATTTTGAAATAAATTCTCCAGCCTCTTTTATTGTGCTATCAAGTAAGGTAGTATTGAAAACTGCAAGACCATCAGCACGTCTCTTATAGATATACTTGCGCATGTTCGGAGTAATTACTCTTGTTCCTAAATGCATTGACGATTTTAGATAATCTTCAATTGGTACGAGAGTATTCGTAGGTTCAGACTTTTCACCAGTTACTTTTTCTTTAATATCTATTTTTTCAGTTTCCTGAAATTTGCTCTCAAGTGCCTTAAGTTTTGCTTTAAGTGCTTCAGAAAGTTCTTTCTTCTTAGGTTTTTCTTCATCAATGTTTTCAGAATCTTTTTTCTTCTTTACCTTTTTCTTCTCAGGTTTATCTTTTTCAGTCAATTCTTCAACTATCTCTCCAACACCTTCAGCAACCTTTTCAACTACATTCTCAACAGTCTCTCCAATTTCCTCAACAACATGTTCCGTAGCATGAGCTACCTTTGATATTATAGACTCTTCTTTCTTCTTGGTTGTTTTTGCCATTGTAATTATATTATAACCAGTGCAGGAGTTTTTCTGGGTTTGTTTCAGCCAGTACCTGCTAAGTTTTCAATCATCTTCATTTTCAAGGGTTTTTAAATCTTTCATGAATGTAGAACGGTGTGTAGTATCCTAATATTCTTGCATGGGGTACTAACCCTATAATTTCGTGTACT
>JBBSYC010000019.1:0-40878 GCA_038045445.1 Nanobdellota archaeon | reverse complement strand
ATACAATTAGAGATATTTATAGTTTATAAAACCTCTCTAAATAGGGTCACTCTCCACTTATATTTTTCAACCAAGATGAATATTGAATATCCAGTTTTTAGTGGAAGAGCATTCGTATCAGGGATTGTTGAGCATGAAGATGGTAAGGTCTTTACAGTAATTGATTATTTAACAATAAATCAAGAAAAAGACGTGAAGGAGCCAGGTATTCTTGATGTGCTTTTAGAATCTAAAAGAGAAGAATTGAAGAAAGATTTAGAAGCACGTACGAAAAGAGTAATAATCCCGATGAGATTAGATCCCTCATTAATTGATGGAGCAGAGATTAGAGCACGACATGCTCAAAGTGATTTTGGTGATGGAGTAAGGAGAAGAACTTATGAGATTGAAGTGATTAGAGGAAGATCTCAAGCCAGTGGGGACATATTTGCCATGATGGGAGAATTGGCTGGCACAAGACATACAGGTTTTAAATATATTAAAGTATTCGATAGTTAATAATCTATTTTCTATTCTTTTTCACATTAACTTTCTTAGTCTTTTTCACAATCTTCTCAACAACTTCTTCCTTAACAACAATTGGCTTGATATGTTTGTGCCTCAACTGATAACTCATAACCTTATCAAGAGCAGTTATCGTTTCAGTTGGGAAATTAAAAACTGGAATTCCTCGCTCCATTAAAGACCTTGAAAGTAACTCTGTAAATTCTCCACCAGTAGAAATGACGATAATAGGCTTTTTAGAATTATGATGAGCTTCAGTTATAACTTCAACAATTTCAGTAGTGAGTAAGGGAGTTTGGTAAAGAACAATGAGCAAAATTCCATCAACATTTTTATCCAAAAGTGATATATTCAATGCTTCTCTGTATCTTTCAGTAGTCGCATCTCCAAGAAGGTCAAGGGGATTACCAACATTCATATGATGAGGGGATTTCTTTCTTATTTCTGAAATGGATATAGAACTTAACTCCGACATTCTTAGATTTTTCGAGTTTGCTATAGCGTCCGTGGAAACTATACCATATCCACCCCCATTAGTAATTACCTGAATACGATTGTTTTCAAAATCTATTTTTTTCTCAAAAATAGCTGCAATGTGAAACATTTCTTCAAGAGAATCAGCACGTATAGCATTAGTCTGATTCAAAATCCCAAAGAAAACATCTTTATTTCCAGCCAACGAACCAGTATGAGAAATAGTAGCTCTCATGCCTGCATCAGTTAAACCCCCCTTTAGAACAACAACAGGTTTATGTTTTGTAGTGGCTTTCAAAGTTTCAAAGAATTTATCACCA
The DNA here is from genome assembly GCA_038045445.1 of Nanobdellota archaeon. Classification (GTDB taxonomy): domain Archaea; phylum Nanobdellota; class Nanobdellia; order Pacearchaeales; family GW2011-AR1; genus SICU01. Next base: position 39,580 of record JBBSYC010000019.1, on the reverse strand, counting down.
TTCTTTATCCCCTCAACATACAAACATATTACTTTAGTATTTGGATCGTCTCTTAAGTATTCAATCAAATCAGATTCATCAATCTGGGTACCATTTCCATAACTAATAAATTTAGAAAAAGTATATCCGCTATATGCAGCAATATCAAGTATTGCAGAACCAATTGCACCACTTTGACATACAAAACTAATTCCTCCCGCCTTAGGTCTAGTCAGTCTATAACGGGGCAAAAACAAAGTATCAAATTTGTGATGGGCATCAAATATCCCAAGGCAATTAACCCCTATGCAACGCATCTTATTTTTATCCAATTTTTCTTTGAGTTTTTTCTCAAGCTCATGATTTCCAATCTCTCCAAATCCAGCAGTAACAATTAAAACATCTCTTATTTTTTTATTATGGCACTCATCAATAACCTTTAAGATAAATTCAGCAGGCACAGAAATCACTGCAAGGTCAACATCTTCCAGAATGGAGTTTACGGTTTTATAACTTCTATACCCAAGAATCTCCTTAGTTTCAGGATTTACGGGAAAAATGTGACCTTTAAATCCCCCATCAATGATATTCTTAACTATCACGTGCCCTATCTTCGAAGGGTTTCGTGAAGCCCCTATTATGGCGACGCTCCCAGGTCTAAAAAAATTGTCTAACTGCATCACCATGTCAAAATAAAGAGACAATCATATTTAATAGTTTCTTCAACATAAATTAAACAAAAACAAAACAAAATATGAGTGCAATTATTTCTTAGAATTGCACATGAATCCCCAGATTATTACGAGTAGAGCCCACAAGTAGTTCAAACTACCTGTCCAAGCCATAGCCTCTGTAAGTGCAATTAAGATACCTACCACAACTGAAGACCAAACCATGAAAGTTTTAGACATTCTGATTACCTCCTTTCAAATATAGATAGAATAGGTTATTCTTAAGCGTTTTGATTGCTCAAAGAGTATTCTAGCAAGTTACATATTATGTATAGATATAATGCCACAAAAAGAACGCAAACAATATAAAAGATAATATTATAGTAAACCAAAATGTAAATCTAACTTCTTTACGAACTTCCTCGCTAGATGTTCCTTTAACAGAGAGTACCCATAATAAAAATCCAAACAATGCTAAAGACAAAACTCCTTTTGATACCCAGTGATGTCCAGTCATTGCCTTAAGTCCATCTTTTAGAGACGAAGAAATCTCTGCAACTATAGTAATGGACGTTACAAAAAGCATAGTTAGAAGAGTTGCTCTGGTCATTGCAGTATCTGGAATATTTTTTTTATTATTCATTTACCCTCCAATGCTACTCCTAAAAGCACTCGATATTATATAACCCATTCCAGCCATCGCAAGCCCGATAAGCACAACAAGCCAACATAGAGATATTACCGCTTTTTTCAATACATGTTCTTTGATAAGCCTTTTCTTGTGGCGCACTAAAAGACTTGTAGCAAGCAAAGAAATAAACGGTAAAAACAGAAAAACATGTTCTTTTGTTTCAGTAACGACTGAATGCGCCCAAGGTTGTAATCCTTCCTTGATTACAGGTTTTACATTTTCACCATAAAAGTTAACATAATAATATCCCCCAGCAACCCACGATGCAAATATAAATATCGTTCCTAAAACAGAAGCAATAATCGCCCTCTTAATTCTTTTATCAGTAGGGTTAAGAAGTTCAACAATACACCATAGAAAACTCAAGACGCCTATTTCCCCTAGGGCAGCATGAACTCCAATTAGAATATTAGTCATCATTCACCTTCATATACAATAGTGTTGAGGGTTTTTAAGAGTGTCTATTATTTGTCAAGCAAATGCTCGGACTCTTCAAGTAATCCTTTTAGATAGATAATAAATTCAGTCGCTTCAGCACCATTAACTATCTGATGATCAAATGTCAATGAAACGGGGTAATGTTGAATCAATAATCATAATGCATAAATTTAAATACTTTTGTGCATCACAAAAACAATGATTAAAGATATAATTATCTCTCAAAAACAAGAACTTGAAGTTAAACTTAGAGAGAACTATATAGAGCGAAAATTGAACTCCGATAAATTAAGCAATTCTCTGATAAAAGTAATTATAGGTCCAAGAAGGGCAGGAAAGTCTTTTTTTGCACTGCATTTTCTTAATAAGCTAAAAAAATTTGGATATGTTAATTTTGATGATGAACATCTGATTGAAACAGAAGAATACGATTCTATTGTAGAAGCAGTGAATACAGTTTACAATAACCCAGAACATATTCTTCTTGACGAAATTCAGAATCTCCCAAAATGGGAATTATTTGCAAATAGGTTGCAAAGAAAAGGAGTAAATTTAATAATAACTGGTAGCAACTCAAATTTATTAAGCAAAGAGTTGGCAACACATCTGACAGGTAGACATCTTCTGATAAATATCTTGCCATTTTCTTTCAAAGAGTATCTCGAAATTGAAAAGAAAGAGCTAACTTCGCACCAGATTAAGGAAAAATTAGACTTATATCTAATCCATGGAGGGTATCCCGAGCCCCTAACAAAGAATATAGATTATAAAGAATATTTATCAACACTTTTTGATTCTATAATCTATAAAGATATAGTAAAAAGGCATAATATAAGATCCCCTCAAGGTATAGATGAGCTTTCATATTATCTAATATCTAACAGTGGCAATGAATATTCATATACCAATCTATCAAAAATGATTAAAATTCAGAGTGTCAACACAATTAAAAAATATCTTTCTTATTTAGAAGAATCATTTATCTTCTTTAGTGTAAAAAGGTTTTCTGCCAAAGTAAAAGAGCAGATAAATTTCAATAAAAAATCTTATTGTATAGATAATGGTTTTATTTATGCAAAGGCATTCAAAACGAGCCAAAGTATTGGAAAACTATACGAGAATATAGTTGCCCAAGAGTTAAAAAGGAAAGAGCTAAATAATCATATTAAATTGTTTTATTGGAAAAATGTTCAACAAGAAGAAGTAGACTTTGTAATACAAGAAGGAAATAATGTAAGTGAATTAATGCAAGTCTGCTATGACTTAAAAGATAATGAAACAAAGAAGCGCGAGATTAGGGCACTATTAAAAGCGGCAAAAGAACTAAAATGTTCCAATCTCCTAATAATCACCTCAAATCACGAATCAGAAGAACATGTTGAATGGTTTGATTTAAAAGGTAAAATCAAGTTCGTACCTTTATGGAAATGGCTTTTGAACGATTAAGTGTTTTTTATTTCAACAATTCTTCATCCGGACTTTCAAGTAATTCTTTTAGATAGATAATAAACTGGGTCGCTTCAGCACCATCAACTATCTGATGGTCAAATGTCAGAGAAATAGGCAATATCTTTACATTCTTTACACTTCCAGAATTATCCAAAACAGCTCTGTCAAATATCTTTCCAAGTCCCAAAATAGCAGACTCTCCCGGATTTATTATTGGAGTAGCATATGTTCCCCCGATGCTTCCATAATTAGTAATTGTAAATGTGCTTCCCTTCAAATCCATGGTGTCAATTGTCCTATCTCTGCACTTCTCAGCTAAACTCTCAATCTCTTTGGCAATTTCAGAAATGCTTTTGCGTTCAGCTATTTTAATAACTGGCACCATCAAACCAACATCAGTCTGAACAGCAACTCCAATATTATAATATTTCTTCAAAACAATATTCTCTCCTTCAATTGATGAATTCATCTTTGGGAATTTTTGAAGAGCTTTTATCACAGCATTTATCACAAAAGGCATAAATGTCAGTTTAACTCCTTCAATTGCAAAATGTTCTTTTTCCCTTAATCTTAAATCCCACAATTTAGTAACGCCTATATCTTCCATTGCAGTCACCTGTGCAGTTCTAGATAATGAGTTAATCATGTTTTGAGCGATAACCTTTCTCACACCCTTCATGGGAATTCTTTCAACATAACCATACTGGTCATATTTCTTTTGAGAAATAATTCCATTAGGCCTCGGAGATTCAACAATTTCAGGTATTTTAGATTCAGAAGGCAAATCAGAAATTAATATCTGCCCATTAACTCCGCTCCCTTTAACTGTTGTCAAGTCAAAACCTTTTTCAAGAGCAATCTTTCTGACAACAGGAGAAACAAGCACTTTTCCATTTAAGTTAATATTATTTTTGTTAATATTAGATTTATTATCCTCTTGAATTTTCATAACTTTATTCTCATTTTTCATCAATACATTTCTTTTATTATCTATATTCTCATCTTTATCTCCAATTACACAAAGCACAGCACCTACATTAACAGTATCTCCTTTAGAAAAATTAATCTTCAATATTGTCCCAGAAACTGGAGAGGGTAAGTCAGCAACAGCCTTATCTGTTTCAACTTTAATGATAGTTTGGTCAGACTTTACAGAATCTCCTTCAGAAACAAGCCATTCAACTATTTCTGCTTCGGCTATGCCCTCGCCAATGTCTGGAAGTCTAAATTCAAACACCATATTTTACATATAGATAAAACTTAAACGATAATAAATGTTAGCATTCATTATGCCTTTCACCTAACCTGTGAATGGAATATACCTATTGAATAAATCAAAGGGACCTTGATGGTTTGCTGCATCAAGCAACGCCGCAGAAAGTCTAGGAGCTTGGCAACTATAAAATAGAATTTCATCTTGAAAGACATCTATGGTTCCCATGACCCAAGGTCTCATTAGACCATCAGATTTATCAATAAAAATAGCTATATTTTCTGCTATTTCAGGAATTCTTTTTCTCTGGATTCTCAAGGGGTCAAGATACGGAAGGTGATTATTATTGCCTTTATCTCCAGTAAATCTTCTAAGATTAACACAAGGATCATTTAAATGAGTCCAAACAACTATGTCTCCTTGATGCATTATCCTACCCCCAACAGTAGATATATTTCCATCTATGGACCATAAAGCATTTCTTTTCAAAAGATTCAGATCTATGGAATAACATACAAGTGCATAATTGTGTTCATGTTCTTCAAGACTCATTGATGGCATCATCTTCAGGATAATTGATGGTTTAAAAACTTTTTTTAGTGGGTGACTACAAATTATTAAAAACTTCAAGAAACTAAATTTACAATGAATGAAGAAGATAAGTCCCTCATAGTATTTCAAAATAAGAAAATACGTAGAATCTGGTATGAAGAAAAGTGGCATTTTTCAGTTATTGATGTAGTTGAAGCCCTGACAGATAGTGAAAAACCCAAGAAATTATTGGAATATGCTTAAAATAAGAGAAAAAGAAGCTTCAGGTACTGAGTTGTACACAAATTGTGTACAACTGAAATTACCCTCTTCAGATGGTAAATCTTATGAAACAGACTGCGCAGACACAGAAGGTCTTTTTAGAATAACCTATTAAACCTTCAAATCAGAAAAGTTAATATTAAACGGCAAATTTAGTTTTATACTATTAAGAGATTTAGCCCGTTTTCTAAAGTTAAGAATGCCTATACCCACAACTTTATTATTATCTTTTCTTCTAAATAATGTAATATCCTCACCCTTTTCTTCTCCATAAGTAGGGCTTGATCCTTCTATAAAAATCTCTAAATAATCATTTTCTTGATCATAACATATATTCATTTTTCCTTCCATTATATAATATTCCTCACAAAATATGAGGTAATAACAAACCCATACCCGTTTAAATAATTAACGATTACTCTCAAGTATTCTTTTCTATTTTTATAAAATCTATAATAACTAACTTTATTTTTGTCATAAACACTACTTAATATTTTATCTGGTTTATGAAGAGTTTCTTTCATTTCTTCTAGATAATTTGTCATATAAGCATGAAGTGAAATTGGAGATGTAATATGAGCCCATTGCTTTTTAGTAAGATAAATATTTCTTCCAGTCTTATCTTTAAATTCAAATACAAAATCCAAATTTATCCACCCCTAGCATTCTTCACAACTCTCTCAATAGCAGAAACAATCTTATCAACAGAAGGCAAATAATAATCCTCATGCAATCTCAAAGGCACTATTGTATCAAAGCCAGTAACTCTTTCAACTGGAGCCTCAAGTGAATAAAGCGCTTTTTCATTTATTCTAGATATTATCTCTGAAGCCAACCCTAAGGTTTTAGGGGCTTCTTGAACAACAACACACTTACCTGTTTTTTTAACAGAATCAATTATAGTTTCAGTATCAAGAGGAGATAGAGTTCGTAAATCAATAAGCTCAACATCAACACTATCTTTTATTCTTTCAACAGCTTCTTTTGCAGTCTTAACCCACGCACCATAAGCTATCAAAGTTACATCTTTCCCTTCTTTTATTACATTAGCTTTTCCAATAGGAATTGCATAGTCTCCATCTGGAACTTCTTCCTTTATTGCGCGATAAATTTTCTTTGGCTCAAAAAATATAACAGGGTCCTTTTCACGAAGAGCAGAGATAAGCAGACCCTTAGCATCATATGGTCCCGAAGGCATTACAACTTTCAATCCAGGGGTATGAATTAAATAAGTTTCAGGAGAATCAGAATGATGCTCAAGAGCTTTTATTCCTCCGCCAATAGGACAGCGAACAATTATAGGAGTAGTAAAACGCCCACGGCTTCTATTTCTCATTCTTGAAGCATGATTTACAAGTTGGTCAATTGCAGGAAAAATAAATCCTTCAAATTGTATTTCGCAAACAGGCTTCAAACCTACAAGAGCCATTCCAATAGAAGTTCCAACAATTCCAGATTCAGCAAGGGGAGAATCAATAACTCTATCGTTTCCGTATTCATTAGCAAGTCCATCAGTAACCCTAAAAACTCCACCATCTTCACCAACGTCTTCACCAATAATAATTATATTTTTATCACGCTTCATCTCCAAACGAAGAGCATCATTCAGCGCCTCAACCATGTTTTTAGTAGCCATTTATCATCACCAAATTAGTTAATATCTTTCAATATATAAAACATAAGGTATAAGAGTTATATTCCAAAAAACTACATTTTAACTTTCTAAGCATAAGATTTAATACATCCAATAAATTAAAAAATATATGTCAAAAGCACGTTGCCTCATATCAGAAACTAACGACCCTTTCTTTAACTTAGCAACAGAGGACTTTATCTTCAAAGACATGTCTACAGACGAGAATATTCTTTTTCTATGGAGAAACAACCCAAGTATAATAATAGGCAGAAATCAGAATCCATGGGCAGAATGCGACTTGAAAAAAATAGAACAAAATAATATTAATCTTGTAAGAAGACAAAGTGGTGGGGGAGCGGTCTTTCAAGATTTAGGAAATACGAATTTCACATTTCTATCTTCAAGGAAAGACTATGATCGAAAAAGAAATTTTGATATAATAATTAACGCATTAGAAAGGTTTGGAATAAAAGCAATTCAGTCAGGCAGAAATGACATTTTAGTAGGTGGTAAAAAAATATCTGGAAGTGCCTTCAAAGAAAATCCAGATAGGGCATTCCACCACGGAACTTTGTTAATAAACGTAAACCTTGATAAATTAGCAGAATATCTAACCCCCTCACCAAAAAAACTATTGGCAAAAGGTACAACTTCAGTAAGGTCAAGAGTTGCCAATATAACTGAATTCAATTCAGAATTGAATCATGAATCTCTGACGCAAGCCATAATTGATGAGTTCTTTAAGACTTACAATTCAGAGAAAAATATGGAAATCCTAAACCACAATTCACTAAAAGAGATACCTGAACTTAATAATTATTATCAATTATTAAAAAGTAATGATTGGCGCTTTGGAGAAACTCCGCAATTTCAACACCAGTTAACAGAGCGTTTTGACTGGGCAACAGTAGACTTGCACTTAGACACAGATGCAGGAAGAATAAAAAAAGCAAAGCTCTTTTCAGATTGCCTTAACATACAATTAATAGAAGAAATAGAGAAATCAATTCAAAATATAGATTATCATCCAGAATCTATTACAAATAAGATTGAACAGTTAAAGCAACAACTACCCGATTCAATAAACCAGATTAAAGATTTTCAAGACTGGATAAGTAGAGAGCTGGCATAATTTTATATAGTATTCTCTATTTTATTTAATATGGAGTTCACAGTTATAATCGAGCAAGACGAAGACGGAATTTATGTGGCAAGCGTGCCCGAGATACAAGGATGTTATACACAAGCTAAAACAATTCCAGAATTACTAGAAAGAATAAAAGAAGCAATAGAGTTATGTTTGGAAACAGATAACGAAGGTATAAAGCCAATGAAATTTATAGGTTTACAAAAATTACAGTTTAAAAAATATCAAACTATCAACAGTTAATATGCCTAAGCTTGTGCCAGTTTCAGGAAAGAAGCTTTGTAAAATTTTAGAAAGATTAGGGTTTATTGCAATTCAAGGAAAAGGTAGCCATATACGTTTTAAACATTTAGATGGAAGAAGAACAGTTGTACCCGTACATGCAAATGAAGATATTGGAAAGGGTTTGCTTAAACAAATTCTGAACCAAATAAGAATCTCTGTAGAAGAATATGAGAGATTAAGATTCGAAGTCTAAGCTTCCTCCAATTCTCCAACAACTCCAGCATTCTTTGCACTATTTTCTCCAGAAATAGTTTTAGTTATAATTTTATTTTCACGGGCAGACTTATCACGCTGTTCTTTTAATTCATCAGTCAAGTTTTCATAAAGATAATCAAACATTTCAACAGGTGTTTGAGGCTTAGCACTTTCAGCTTTCTTAACCGCAATTTCAATCTCTTGTTCGCATTCAGCCTTAACTTTTCCAATCAACACAGGATTAATAATTTTCATATTAACAAGATAATTCTCAAATCTAGTTATTGGGTCTTTAGTAAACCACTCTTTCAATTCATTTTCATCTCTATATCTCTTAGCCTCATCAGATGTTGTATGGTCAGCCAATCTATAAGTAAAACACTCTATAAGTGTAGATCCTTTTCCTTGTCTTGCCCTATCAACAGCATCTTTTGTTGCATTATAGACTGCAAAAACATCATTCCCATCTACTTGTACTCCATGAATTCCATAAGCAATTGCCTTTTGAGCAATTGTTTGCGAAGCTGTCTGTTCTCTAACGGGAGTAGATATTGCCCACTGATTATTTTGACATATAAAAACACAAGGCGCTTTAAAGACTCCGGCAAAATTCAAAGCAGTATGAAAATCCCCTTCCGAAGTCGCTCCATCTCCAAAGTAAACAACAGAAACATTTTTTTGGTTTAAATAATTAAATGCCATTCCAGTACCAACTGCGTGAGGTAAATGAGCACCAACAGTAATTGAAACAGGAAGAATGTTAATTCCAGAAGGTATCTTCATTCCCCTTTCATCACCCATCCAGTAGCGATAAAGCATTTCAGCAGAAACTCCCTTAGCCATATAAACTCCATTCTCGCGAAAAGCAGGAAATATCCAGTCGTTCTTACTTAAAGCAAAAACACTTCCTATTTGACAAGCTTCCTGTCCTCGCATGGACGCATAAGTTCCAAGTCTTCCCTGTCTTTGCAGTTTAATGGCCTTATCATCAAATGTCTTAGTTAAGATAAGAAATCTATACATCTCCTTCAAAACATCATCAGATAATTTGGGTTTGTTTTTTTCATCACAATTTCCATGTTCATCAAGAATCTGAATGTAATTAACATCAAATTCAGCAATTACTTTTTCCATCATCCCTCAATAAGAATTATTAAATCAACTATATAAATCAAGCGATTTTTTTATCTTTTCATAATATAATCTGCAAAAATTTCCGCTGCTCTATTTTCATCTTCAGGTCTAATCTCCATAAATAAAGAGTAGTTTTTACCACTAAAGTAGCTAACTTCCCATCTATCCCCTGTGCGTCTGATTATATCTGAAAACCCATCACCATTCAAGTCTCCATTTACAACAACCTGAACCAGGGGGCTTTCTTTTTCTTTTGGTGTTGGATAATTTTTATTTAGATAACCCAATAATGCAAAAAGTGACGCAGTGGCCAGAACAAGAACCTTCCTTTCAGGTCTATCATTCTCCCGCATGAGTTGATAAAGTTTAATCAATATATAAATATTGTTTTTGTAGAAAATTAGTTTGACTTAGTAGCCTATCTATCCCTTAGCCCAGTCTTTCAAATCAGAATATTCTGCAGCACCACAGATAAACTTTCCAGTTTTATCGTTGTAAAAAAAAGGAACTCCACCACAACGACCCTTATCAAACTCCTGCAATTTCTTAGCATTAGATGCGTTATGCCATGTCTCAAGCCTCTCAACTTTTACATTAATCTCTTTTTCAAGTCTTTCAACGAGAGGAATCATCTCATGACAATGTACGCATTCAGTGCCAAAGAACATATAAAGTGTCATGTAAAAATTAAATTTAGCAGATATATAAATTATTCCCTAAACTGATAAAATGCTAAGAACAAAGTGTATATTGACTCCAAGAGACGGTAATGATGGATTAAGAATCTCTGTGATGTCAAGGCACACATTATCCAACGGCAGAACTCCAGATAAAAGAATAATAGAAAATATTAGTTACGATTCATGGATTCCAGAGTTAGCACCACCTTCAATGTTAGTAAGAGACTTTTACAGAAAAAATTTATCTTTTGAAGGTTTGATAGAAAAATATCAAGAGTATCTCCAAACGCAAGAAGCAAGAGAAAGAGTCATAGAGTTAGCAGAAAAAGCTCTCAAAAGTGACGTGACGATATTGTGTATAGAAGAATCTCCCGAAAGGTGTCACAGAAGATTTTTAGCAGAAGAATGCAGAAAATACAGACCAAGTCTTATTTTAGATATAAAGTAATTGATTTCTTGATTCACTTACGCTTTCTTGTTCCAGGTGTTATTTTTCGTTCACCAGATACTCGCTCAACAATTTCTTTAATTTTTTCAGGTTCAAGCGGACGATAAAAATCTCTTACATTAGCAACTAAACCATTTAGCATATTCACTAATTCCTGTTCTTCTCCATATCCCCAAATTTTAATATTATATTCTACTCTAGGAGGTATCTTCACCCTATGACAACTAATCATTCCAGAGACACCAGAGCCTCCACCCCTATTTTCATAACTAGGTCCATCTTTAAGCTCAACTCTAAATGATGTTAGTTCATCGCTAAAAATAGTGTATTTCAGGACATCATAAACTCCTTCTGGGTTTACAAGGCAGGAAAGGGGAGCCTCATAAATTTCATCCCTAAAATTTATAAGAGGTTTAAAAGTTACTATACATCTAGGAACCTCTCCATCCAATTCTCCAATAGAATCAACTAATTTAGTTATATCTCTTCTCCGATTATCATTATTTAAATCTTCAAAACAAAGTCTGCTAAATAGGATTTCTCCCCTACTCCTCGATTCACCTTCATCATCTTCCATCAATCAAAAAACTTAAGAAAGTATATAAATATTATTGAGATCTAGGAGGGTTTGATAATACAGTTCCTATAGGGTTTCCAAAAAGATTCATAGGATTATAGAAATCCCTTAAAGTTCTTACAGATATATCAAAATGATCCCTTTCTGCATCACGCCCATCAAATAAGACTTTATATCTGACACCAAGTCCATATTCCTCAGAATTCCGCGCTCCAAGATAATTAGATAAATCAATTCTAAGAGTCCCATTTCGTAAAACAAAACCTTCAACTCTTGCATGATCCGAAACATTAATTGGTAATGGTATAACTGACTCTTTACTCTCTCCTAATAAGATATATCTAACTCTTTGTTCACAATCAACAGGGTTAATTCCAACTCCACTATGACTCAAACGATTCAATAATCTATGTACTGAAGTCTCTGGACAAAATATACTCGCTAAAGGGATTCTTCCCATATCCTCAATTCTCATAACCTCTTCACACCTTTTTAGTTTATAATAATTATGGTGTTAAAAACAACAAACACATTTAAGACCATCTCCAAACACCAAGCAACCAATATATATTTAACCTAAAAACACTAAAATAATCTATGAAAGAGGAGATATTAGATATAACAAAATCACAAGATATTATTGGAAAGTATCTTTCAATACCAGAATCGCAGATAATCACATCAATAAAAGAATTAAAAATATCTGCACCATTGGTAATGAAAATAATTTCTCCAGATGCAATTCATAAAACAGATGTTGGGGGAGTCTCAATAGTTCATAGAAGTGAAGAGATAGAGTCAAGTTTTAACAGCCTTATTTCAACAGCGAAAAAAAACAAACTCAAACTAAAAGGAATACTTGTCCAGAAGTTTGTAGAAGGCCAACAACTTATCATTGGTCTGAAAAAAGATTCTGTTTTCGGTCACGTTATATTGTTTGGTTTGGGAGGAGTATTTACAGAATTGTTAGATGATATTTCAATAAGAAAATGTCCCATAGAAATAAGTGAAGCAGAAGAGATGATTAAAGAACTTAAATCAAGAAAGTTATTCGAAGGTTTTAGAAATATAAACCTAAACACAGACCTGTTGAAAAAAGACTTAGTTTCTATATCAAAAATACCTCAAAAATACAAGAACATAAAGGAGCTAGACATAAACCCTTATATATTAAACAACAAGGAAGGAAAAGCAGTAGACATCAGAGTTATTGTAGATAAATAAGAGTCTTTGAGTTTTTTGTGTAACTCTTTAAGTTCCAAGATGTTGGGACTTTCGCAACTCATCTCATTTTTCTTAGGGTTGGGCTATTTTTGAAAGAAAGAATTTATTTTTTTTGGCTTAGAAGATTTTTTGCTTTTTCAAATCTTTCTCTATCTGTTGCGGTTGTTTCCGTTTCCATTAATCTGTATCCAGGACCACTCATAAATGCAGAAAATGGCATATTTTGGTATAATTTATCAAAGGTGCCGTCTCCGTTTTCATCTATTGCAAGAAGAGCTAATCCCATCCTGTTACCAATATAAAATTGTCTTTGATTGCCAATTTCTCTAACTTTGTATCCTTCTCCTATGTCTTGGAATTTGCTATTTGCCCAAATATTAACGGCATTAACAGCTAATGGAGAAAAATAAATTACTCCCGCTAAGCCAAGTGTTGCAAGTCTTTTCAAAAATCCTTTTGTCATATTTTTGTTATCATTTTATAGTTTATAAGTATTTTGCTCAACCCTAATTTCAAAATAGCCCCATAATTTTTCTTATTAATTGGCGGAGATTTCACATCAGCCCCATAAAAAAATAAAAAATAATCCCGACCAATCACCCAATTTGATTACTCATTTGACGAAACCTATTGTGTGCTCTCAATAATCTTATAATTATAAAACTAATAAAAACTATTCCCAAAACAAGTATTATCATAAAAGATAGAAGTACGGGGTTAAATCTAACTTTCTCTTCAGAATAATCTCCATCTTCAGAATAACCATTAGAGTCTTCTGTTCTATAAACATATTCCTCTTCACTATTTCCGTTAGAGCTTGTGCACCCAGTATCTTCGGGATAATCTATAAGTCCATCAAAATCATTGTCTATAAAATCAGCGCATTGATTCCTTGTTACAAAACCAGGCACAATTCCTCCTGCACCACCTCCCCCACCGCCTCCTCCGGAACCGCCTCCAGAACTTCCTCCAATATTATTGCTCGACCCTTTAGTTGTTCCTGATGCAATATCAGACCATTCAGAATTTCCAAACTCATTAAATGAAGCCACTCTGTAATCATAAGCAGTATTTGCCTCAAGCCCATTTTGAGTAAATTCAATTGTCCCAGGAGGTAAATTATTGGCTCCCTCAACAGTATTCCAAGTTTGAGAAAAAGACTTCTTATATCCTATTTTAAATCCATCTTCACCAGTGCTGTTATCTACCCAGTTCAGTTTTAATGAGCTTGAACTTAATGAGGTTACATTAAGACCATAAGGTCTTCCAGAAGGTTCGCCATTACAAATCAGACAATCTATTGAGCATGTTGAGCAGGTCTCACCACCATTGCATATATTATCTCCACAACTTGGCGCAAGCGATATTCTAAATCTCCCATCTTCTTCTTCAAGCAGATTCCATTCATCCGGTTTTACAACTTTAAGATAAGTGGTTTGAATAGCTCCATTATCAAAAGATGTTGGAATGCCTCTTCCATTAGCCATAGTATAAGATGAAGTTTTAGCATAATCTACTCTGTGTCCAAGAGGGTCAGGATTACCGTTAGAATCAACTAATGCTGAATAAACAAGCAAACCAGAATAAGGATGTGTAGCAAACCATGCATTAGGAGGAAGATAATAAATTTTATTATTAACAGTTATTTGCCATACTTGACCAGCATCCCTATTGATAAAAACTTCCAGACCATTTTTATAAGTTATTTTTAATTTAGTATTATCTTTGAAATAAGTATTTTGTTCAGCTTGAGTTGCAAACGAAACTAAAATCCCACTCAAGTCCCTAAAAACACCATCTTTATAATATTCAATAGAATTTACTTCACTCTCAAGGTAAAGTCTCTGCATTTCAGAAAATATATAATATTCTTTTACAAGATAATTATAAAATTCATTCAAATTAGTTGAATTAGCATCCAACCATAAAAATTGGTCATCATAAAATCCAGTATGTCCAAATGCAATAGTGGTTGCCCTATATTTATCAGATTTATCTCTTATAAATTTCGAAAAATTTAGTTTTTGTATCCAGCCACTATTTCCAGGCTCAATCACCCATCTCTCATAAGAACCCATACCTCTTCCAACCATTAAAGGCTTTGATACAATTAATTCAAAATCTGGGATTATAGGGGCGTCTTCTCTTCCAAAAATCTCTCTGTTAAATGAATCAACTTTTCCAGCAATAAGAGTATCTATCGTATCTAGAGCGTGTTCCCCTCCTTCGGCGGATATAGGTCCTTGAATTGACTGATAAACAAAATCATTTAGTTCAATAATATTTTGAATCCCCTGACCAATTGTCCTAGAAAGACTATTTGACTCAGAATAATCAATCAGTTCATTAAATGATACTTTTGAAGAAACATCAAGATAGTGAGCATTGCTATCTATAAAATTATTTATACACTGCATTTCAGGCACTGCGTAATCTAAAAGTTTATCTGAAGGAATGACATAAAAATAATCTCCGTTGCCAACAGAAGAGCTATGCCATCCACTGACTTTACACGTCCCATCTTGATTTAGAGAGATAGGAAAAACACCAGGAACAGAAACAGGAATTCTATTTGAATCGCAATATCCATTCCAGTAAGGAGAACCTTGAAACATATCCATCCTATTATCATGTATCGGTGCAAAATAGTATCCTTGAGATAGGGCAGTATCTCTCAAAGTAACCAAGTCTGCAATACTCCCATACCAACTAGAAGGGGGGCAGATATTTGGATAAAGAAGACCATTATTTAGAGATTGGGAAGAGTGTAGCGTAAAGAACAAATCTCTAACACCATAATCACTTAATTTTCTAATTATCTCTCGAGCATTAGGATAAAATCTCCCAGCAGGGTTTGAGTTATCAATATATCTCTGATGATTAATCAAAGCCATATGAACTGAAAGTTTATTATTGAGAGAATCACGATAAGGAGATTTCTGCCTGTTAACGTTCATAAAAGTATCCTTAATATCACGACTTACTGTAATATAAGAAGTTTCATTGAAGGAACTATAAACTCCATTTTGTCCAGGAACATACTGAGATGAAAATGAATTTGAGAATGAATTTCCGTTAAGTGAAGGACCATTTTTTAAAGGTCTCTGATTTGATGAAGACTTTGTCCAGTCAATATAATTAGAAACAAATATATTATTATTTACTACACTTACAGTGGAGGTTTTCATATAAGGCACTTGAATCGCTCTTGCCACATTTGAATTTCCAATTTCTCCCAATCCGAATCCAGCATAATTATTTATTGAATTTAAAGAAGGATTTACAGCATAAGACCTTATCACAAGAGATTTTCCAACAATTTCAATTTCAAACCTTTTTCTAGAGTTAATTCCCTCGAAAGTTTCAAAGTATTCTAAAATAACAATATTTCCTTGCTCTATTCTATGGCTTAACTCAACTGTAGCCAAGTCAGAGAATTGTTTTGGGGTTAAAACGTTTCCAGCAGAATTTCTATAATAATTGCCACCGTTAATAATTGGATAAATTCCGGAAATAGTCTCTCTTATTTTCAAAAGACCTTTCATAACGTCCGCATCAAGAATGTTTATCTCATACGCAGTCTCAAGAACATTATTAGCATTTGTATAAGACATTCTGTAAGTATTTGTTTGAGAATTAAACTCAACAAGATTGCTTCCTTGAAGAGATGCCCCTATTGGAGCTAGAGAACCATCTAGATTAAGAATCTCTGGTGCAGGTTGCATTAATATCTTCTCATTAAAGTAAAACAGTGTAACTCCAAGAGCCAGAAGAACAATCGCAAAAAAGACAATCAAAACTAATCTCATATCAATAAAAATGTCTGTAAGTATATAAAAGTTATATCTTAAGCTTAGAAACAGGTGTAAGGTCTTTCCAGGTATTCTCTAACATTTGACTCAGAGATTTAGCAAAATAATCACTCGATAGCCAGACGCCCAAATCATAATTAGGATGTACTGTCTTATCATCCAAAAGCATAAGCATCATTTGCTCATTATCTATTATGGCAAATCTCCCATGGGGTTTATCAAGATGCCTCACATCAGCAAACTTAGATAGTTCACGAGCGAACTTCAAATTCTCAGGAGTTATAGGAGCAGCAATCTTAAGAACAACTCCTCTTTTCTTGGCTTTTTCAAGACCTGGCATCAAAGACTCAAATTTTCTATTAAGACCTTCAGCACTAGTGACTATAACTGCATTCTTCTTGGCATTCTTAATCATCATATCCATATGACTATAGATGTTCTGTCTGCCCTTTAAACTACCAGATAAATCTGAAGGCTCAATATACTTAACTCCATTCTCATACAATGAGCTCAGTTCATTAAGCACATCTCCTCCCTTGATTTCCTCAAGATACTTGGTTTTCTCTTGAGCAATAGTAAGCATATGTTTCTTAACTTTATCTACAACCTCATCAGGCTTCAAAGCCAAAAATTTTATAGGTTTGCCAAGCTTCATAACAACAAAACCTTTTTTTTCCAGAGACTCTAAAATATCATAAGTCCTACTTCTAGGAACATCAGAAATAGTACTCAACTCTCCAGCAGTTGAAACTCCCCTCGAAAGAAGAGAAGTCCAAACCTTAACCTCATAAAGATTAAGATCAAATATCTTTCTGAGCCTACCTAAAAATTCTCCATTAACAATCATCAAAAGGATGAAGCTGAACCCCTATTTAAATCTTTTCAGAATTTTACCCTTTAAAAGTTAAATCCTATTTTTTCAGATTTAATATCAAAGAAAACCCATTTCTTTTTTTTGTCGTCAGAAATAGTTGTTTTAACTGCACCAACTCTTTTTGAGATGAAATCAATATGCCTTAATAATGAAGCCTTCAATTCGTCTCCAATATACAACTCCAGAGTAATTTTTTCCTCTTTCTTCATATTTCTCTCTTTTCTCACAGATTGTATTTTTCTTGCAATCTCGCGAGCAAAGCCTTCGGCTTCAAGTTCAGGAGTTATGTTTATATCAAGAGTAACAATCTCCTCATCTCCTATCTCAAAATCCAATCTTTTGAGATTAAGTTGTTTCACTATAAGCTCTCTCATATCTTCATCAAGTTTTATTTCAGTTTTTATTAATGCAGAACTAAGTGGCCATCTAAGCCCAATCTTTGCTTTGTCTCTTTCAGCCAAACCCCTTTCTATTATTTTTAGCGCAGAATTAAATTTATTCTCTAAATCTAAATTTATCTTAGACTTGTTTAATTCAGGCCATGAAGAAGAGAGAACAGACTTGTCTGAAAAGCCAGAATAAATTACTTCAGAAATATGAGGAGCATAAGGAGCAAGCATTTGAGCAATTTTTTCTATCAGTTCACTCATTACCTCCTTCACTCCTTTATCTTCTCTATCTCTTATTATTTTAATATAAGTTTTAGAAAAGTCATTTACTATAAAATCAATTAAAGGATTCAATGCTCTTTCAATCTGATAATTTTCCAAGTTATTTGTTACATCTCCGATAGTAGAGTTTAATCTAGAAATTATCCATTTATCTTCTATTCTATTTTCAGGTTTTTTGTTATTGTTTATTTCTTTATAAAACTGGCTAATATTAATCAAAGTATTCATAAATGGCATAATATCTTTCTTAACTGTTTCAATTCCAAACTTTTTTGAATTTCCAACTTCTACAGTACAGAATTGCAGTCTTGTAGCATCTACTCCGAGTGTATCGAGTACCATATCATGATCCAAAATATTTCCCTTGCTTTTGCTCATTTTCTCTCCCTTTTCATCTACAATATGTCCTGCGCAAATAACATTCTTGTAAGCTATATCATTAAACAATATTGTAGAAATAACATGTAACGTGTAAAACCATCCACGTGTCTGGTCAATAGCTTCAGAAATAAAATCATAAGGAAATCTTTTCGCAAATTTGTCTTTATTCTCAAATGGGTAATGGAATTGTGCAAAACTTACTGCACCAGAATCATACCAACAGTCAATTACGTCAGAGACTCTTCTCATTTCTTTCTTACATTTTTTACAAGTTAAAGTAATATTATCTATCCAAGGCTTATGTAAATCTATTTCTTTATCAGTTATTTTTTTATTGGATTTATTTTTTAGTTCTTCAATACTTCCAATTATTTCTTCTTCCCCGCAAGAACATCTCCATATTGGCAAAGGTGTTCCCCAAAACTTCTTTCTTGACAACGCCCAGTCTTTTACATTCTTTAGCCACTCGCCGAATCTTCCTTCTTTAATATGTTTAGGAACCCAATTTATCTTTTTATTCAATTCTATTAATCTTTCTTTATACTTTGTGACTCTAATAAACCACGATTTAATTGCGTAATACATTAAAGGAGTATCACATCTCCAGCAAAATGGATATTCGTGTTCATATTTTATTTTTTTAAAGAGCTTACTTTCAGTTTTCAACTTAATAATTATAGGAATATTTGAATCTCTAATTGACATTTCTTTATAATCTGTAACTTCATGAGTAAATTTCCCATTTTCATCTACTGGTTGTACAAATGGTAATTTTTCCTTCTTGCAAGCTTCATAGTCCACTTCTCCAAAAGCAGGAGCCATATGAACTAAACCAGTCCCATCAGTTTCAGTAACAAAATCTCCTTCAATTAATCTAAATGCTTCTAAATCTTTAAAATAAGGAAATAGGGGTTCATAATGAATTCCAATTAATTTACTTCCCTTTACAGTCTTTATTATTTTAGCCTCGGGAAAATGAGTTTTAGTTAGTTCTTTAGCAATTATAAATGTCTCTCCATTTTCTCCAGAAACATAATTGTAATCTATGTTTGTATTAACTGCTATTCCAACATTTGAGGGCAGCGTCCAAGGAGTTGTAGTAAAAACAAGTAGATATTCATT
Source organism: Nanobdellota archaeon (assembly GCA_038045445.1). Classification (GTDB taxonomy): domain Archaea; phylum Nanobdellota; class Nanobdellia; order Pacearchaeales; family GW2011-AR1; genus SICU01. The sequence goes on along the minus strand of JBBSYC010000019.1, from coordinate 20,140 downwards.
CTTTCCCATTACTTTAAACTTTACAATTATAGAATCCTCTTTTACATTCTTATAACCTTGAGCAACTTCATGACTGGAAAGAGGGGTTTGACATCTAGGGCAGAAAGGCACAACTTTATGAGACTCATATAACATCTTTTTATTATATAATTCTTTAAGTGACCACCAAACGCTTTCTATATAATTATTATCTAAAGTTACATAAGGGTTACTCAAGTCTACTTCGTAATTTAGTCTTTCAGTAGATTTATTCCATTTTTCTATATACTCGAATACACTATTCTTGCACTCATTAATGAACTTTGATTCCCCAAAAGTCAAGATATCTTTTTTGCTATTAAGTTTTAATTTCTTTTCTATTTGAACCTCTACAGGTAGTCCATGGCAATCCCACCCAGCTTTTCGTGGAACATTAAATCCTTGCATGTACTTGAATTTATTAATTATATCTTTGTAAGTTCTAACTTCAAGATGATGTAGCGCAGGAGGAGCATTAGCAGTAGGCGGACCTTCTAAAAAGCTGAATAATTTCTTCCTTTTATAATCATCAACAACTCTTTTTTTAGAATCTTTATTCAAAATTTTATTAGCCTTATGTTCAATTTCTTTAAAATTATACATGTTGCGTCTCCTTAAATAAAGTCTAAATCTCCCTTTTATAGTTTATCTATTCCTCTCTTTTGCCCATCTACTATCATATCTTTTAAGCAAGCTCACATAAGAAACAATGCAAATAAGGCCAAGACTTAAAGTAACAACTTCGTCATAAAATGAAAAAATCATCATTAAAACAAAAGAGAGTTCACAAAGTATCTTTATGTAAACATAGCCTTCTATGAGCTCATCTCTTGCAAGCCAAGCAATTACAAAACCCGTAGGAATTCCAAGCAACAAAGTAAACAGATAATAAACCATTTTAATCTATCAAAAAGTCATCATTGTCCCAGATTTTGAGCAAATCCTTTGAATCAATTACACCAACAAGTCTATCTTTAGAGTCTGTTACTGGGAATATCCCTAATTCTTTATCCCTTACAAGTTCTATAGCCCTCTGTACTTTATCATCTTCCTTTATACTTATGACCTTCTTAGTCATAATCTCAAACACTCTTCCAGATTCTCCAAAATGTTTTATCAAATCTTTATTAGTTATCATTCCAACAATTTTCCCATCTCTTTCAATAATGAGACTACTTATAGAATTTTTAGTCATTATCTTAGCAGCATCAGACAAAGATACATCTTTCTCAATAACAACTGGTTTTTTCATCAAGTCTTTTATTCTCATCAACTAAGCAACTCTAGCCTTGTTTATAATTATTTCTTCCAATGGCCTATCTTGAGAATCGGTCTCAACTTGTGCTATAATATCAACAATTTCAATTCCTTCAACCACTTTTCCAAACACAGGGTGTCTTCCATCAAGAAAATTATTATCTACAAGGTTTATGAAAAACTGGCTCCCTCCAGTATTTGGTCCAGCGTTAGCCATAGAAATAGTGCCTCTGTCATTTTGATCAAGGTCAGTCCCAGTAAATTCATCTTTTATAGAATAACCGGGTCCACCGCTTCCAGTTCCAGTAGGATCTCCCCCTTGAATCATAAAACCACTAATTACTCTGTGGAAAATAACTCCATCATAAAAACCATTTTTGACAAGTTTAACAAAATTGCCAGCAGTAATGGGCATTTCCCCAGAATATATCTCCAATACTATGTTTCCTTTATTAGTCTCAAGAATTACCTTTGTATGTTTAGACACCATTATATTTGATGCAATGATTATTATTGCAACAACAGATAAAATTCCTACTATTAAAAGCTTTTTATTTTGCATGAAAAAGTAGTATTAGTCTAATTAATAAATCTATTTTTATAAAAATTATAAAGATTTAGTAATTTTAAAGTAGTATCTCTACTAAAAGTTTATAAACCTCAATATTTCTGAGATATCATGACCTTAACAAATTTAATTCAAAAACTTAAAATTGCCTCAGAAGGAGAAGAACCTAATTTTAGAACGTTAAATAGTTTAGTAGCTGGAAAAATAGAATTTCCAGAATATTTTGATCCAGATGCTGAGTCATATCGAGGAGTACGTGAGGTATTTAGAACGGATGTACCTCATTTGGCCGTTTCATTTTTTGCACAAAAAACAGAAGATGATGTACAACCAACTTTGGATGGATTAGTCTCAAGAGCTAAATCTGTGAGGCTTCATAAAGGAACTGCCAGGGTAAAATATAAAGTTTTATGGACACCCGAATCTTTTCAAGAAGAAAGAAGATTAAAGGGGTTATTTTTTGATGATGTCAAAGTTGAATCTACAGCATATAATTATGACCCAACACAAAATCGGCTTGTTACCCAATGTCAAAACCACAGAATAGAAGCTACAACCAAAGGAAACAGAATGACTCTCAATGCAGAAGGAGAATATAGACGTCAGCTTAAGAGTATAATTGAAAGATATGGTCCTCAATTTGCAAATTTAAGTTTAAGCAAAGATGATGCAGGAAGATTACTTAGGGCAACTAGTGGTGCGGATAGCGAATCTTTAAAAAGAGTATTAATCCCAGAAAAAAGAGAGGTATTGAGGATCTCACAAGATACAGGAATTAGTTTTGGACAGCAAGAGGTTATTGAAATTACAGTGCCAACAAGAGATCTTCCTAAATATGAAGAGGCAATAGGAAAACCACTTATTGACTCTAATAAAGAAAGTAGAGTTACTAAATTGATTAAAATATATGGGTTGGGAGCTATGCTAAGAGGAGAAAGGTTATCCGATTTACAGTCTATTGCAAGAGAAATTCCCAATATGGATTTAGGAATTATATATGGCCACCCTATGGTAACTAATATGGATGCAAGAAGAATGTTGGATGAGGAAATAGAATTAATTGACCGAGGCTACAAAGAAAGGTTTTTGTTTGGAATAAACGCTCACACTATTAGAGGCAGACTAGTAAAAAGACTTGCAATAGAACATTTTGGTGAAGAAGTTGTAAATAATTTTGATAAATTGGAAGTAAATGATTATATTACCTTTTTGAAAGCAAGGGGATACGTAGAGCCAAGAGCTGAAGATGTTGAAGATGAAGAAGATAGAAAATTCTATGCAAAATTAAGAGCTGATGGTAAAATTGAAGATATAGCATTTAGTGCGAAACCAGATTATCAACAAAAAGAAAGACATCTTTTAGAATTTTTTAAACAATCTTATGCTCAAGACCCCAAAGATTCAGTTCAAATGCTTAGGAAACATTATCAAAACGAGCCTCCAAAAATGACCATTTCAGCTACTTCAAGGAAAGATGCTTCAATATTAAGAAGGCTAAAACTGCCTTCTAGAAGCAAACTATGTGAATTTGGAATAGAAGAGAATTTAGGGGCAAAACATCAAAATTCCATATCTATTACTAGAATTGGTTTTTCAGATGAAGAAATCCATTTTTCTTTAAAAACAAGTGTTTATTCTCCAACACTTTTACAGTTACAAGAATATGCTTGTAATCAAATGGGGATAAGGTTTAACTAAAATTTTTAGATTATTTCTTCGCAACTTTCCACATTAACTCAAAATATTTTCTATATCCCCTAGCAAACTCTTCCTGTTCAATAACAATAGCAAAGGGTCTCTTGCTCCACAAAATCATCGCAACACTATCCCCATAAATATTGATAACCATATTATTAGAGTATTTTTCAGCAAGATAGCGAGTTTCAGATAGTATTTTTGGTTGAATAGTCTTATCGCTAGTGATTACTTTTATTCTAACTTTTTTTTGTTTTCGTCTTTCATTAAACCACTTAAAGTAATAGGGCATTGCATTGTAAGCATCACGGGTTGCTCCAAGTATTAATATTTCTGGGTGTTCAAGCTGTGACTCAAAAACCATTTTAAGTCCATTTTTCCCCCTGTAAAAATTGGTCTGTTCTTTTTTTCTTACAGTATCAAACTTTCTTTTTAATTCATCTACAAAAGGATAAATCATACTCTTCTTTTCATCTATAATATCTATTATTTTTTGAGGGTTAACGGCAGAAAAAACCCTTCTATTGTTTTCAAGCATATATCCAACCAACCCTTTCTCAATAAGAGTCTCTGTCACATCATAAACCGTGCGACGATGAAGTCCAGTTTTACGAGAAATCTTTCCGGCAAGACTTGGGCCCAAATCAACAAGTGCAGTATATACTTTCTCCTCATTTTCAGTAAATCCAGCATTTTTCAAATCCATAAATATTTAGGCATTTAGGTATTTTTAATCTTTTCTACTGTGGTGCTAAACATCCCCTCATAAATTTATGACCTATTTTTTACAATAATTTACAAGAAACATAAGGAGGAAAAAAATGGAACTCGAAAGAAAAATAATAAAGCTTATTGCAACAGATAGGATAGAAATTCCAATTTCAAGCATGTCTGGAAAGCTTAAGAGGCAAAAACCAAAAATAGCAGAAGATATAGATTTAGACAAAAAATCAAGATATTCAGGTGAAAGATGCTATGCTCGTATCGAATCAGAAGATATACAAAAAGCAAGAGGCATGAGAGACGGCATAGACGAATTTGCCAAAAGATATCCAAAATATGGGACAATCTTAAACGGTCTAATTGAAGAGAAGCGCACAGAAAGAGAGACTCATCTCTATTTTGGAATCAATGAAGGATGCAGGCTAACAGATGCAGATTACATTGGAGTAATGCAAGACCTTGGTTTTACAGAAGCAGGTGCAAGAAATCTATATCCAGAATTGATGCATGTAAGCAGAAATCTATCAAGAAAGAGAGACGAAGAAAGAAGCATCTTGATAGGTTAAAGGACGCAGGAGCGCCTTTAACTCTTAGAAAATCTCAATTTTGTATAGGTTAAAGGATAAATTTTTTTGTTTTTAGAATAGCAATGTTTAAATAGTTAATTTATTACATTTTAGTAAATAAACTACTAAAATAGAATAAAAATGCAATTAAGTAAAAATGAAGAAAAAGTATATTCTTCGCTAAAAAATAGCAAAATGCAAGTGTTTAGGTCAAGAGATATAAGACTACTCAGGGGTATAAATAAGACAAAAACCTACAATTTGATAAAGGCACTAAAAAGAAAAAAGGTGATAACTGCTCTGTCTTCAGGAATTTATGTCATGAAAGATACTGATGAGTTTACAGCAGGAGTTCATTTTAATTGGCCATCATATGTCAGTTTTCTTTCTGCCCTAAATTATTATGGATTTAGCGATAACTTGCCTAGAAAGATAACCTTTGTATCTACTAGATATAAGAAGAGTCTTCTTTTTGAGTATGCTTGCTTATCTAAAAATAGATTCTTCGGATATAAAAAAGAAGGGGAAATCATTGTTGCAGAGAAAGAAAAGGCAATAGTTGACTCTCTATTGCTTCCTAAATATGCAGGCGGAATTAAAGAAATTTCTAAGGGATTGACTGAAAAATTTAATGAATTAGACTCAAAGAAGTTATTAGACTATGCTTTTAGAGTAGGGAGTAAAATGGTCTTAAGGAGACTCGGCTTTATTTTGGAAAAAAGGCTCGCCAAGAAAGATGAAATATCTCTATTAAATAAAATTGGTAAGGGTGTGGGATTTCTAGACCCTTCAATAAAAAAGAGAAATAATTTAAATAAAAAGTGGCTACTTTATACTGATTTAGGATGATTTCAAGAGATGAGCTTGTCGAGTTAAAAAGTAAAAGGAATATTAGTTTATATTATTTGGAAAAGGAATATCTACAATACATATTTCTTAATGCTTTATCAAAATATGGGGATTCAATTACTTTTAAGGGTGGAACTTGCTTAAGATTATGTTACGGTCTGCAAAGAGCGTCTGAAGACTTAGACTTTAGCTCAAAACTCAATATCGAGAAAATAAAAGAAATTGTTGAGTCTTGTCTAAAAGACTTTGATTTATTAGGCATAGAGCATCTTGATTTGAAGCAGAAAGAATTTGAAGGAAACATAAGGTTTGAAATCAGGTTTAAAGGCCCATTGTTTAGAAGCAATATAAACTCTGCAAATAATTTGAAGATAGATTTTAATAAAAATAAAGTTTTCAATACAAAAGCAATAGTAATCTCATCAGTTTTTTCAGATATACCAATATTTGTTATTATTGCAATGGCTGAAAAAGAGATTTTAGCAGAAAAAATAAGGGCAATAGCAAATAGGAAACAAGCAAGAGATTTGTATGATTTATGGATTTTAATTAATAAAAATGTAGAAATTGATAAAGAGCTCATAAATAAAAAACTAAAAGAGGAAAAAGTTGACCTAAAGAAAATAAAAATTATCTCTAAAGAATCCTATGAATCAGACCTAAGAAATTTAATTAATTATATTCCCCCATATGAGCAAGTAAAAAAAGATATTTTAGATTTTCTCGGAAAGATTATAGGTTGATTATAATCGAGAACATAATCAAAAATGACACGAAGCCTTTCCACCCTTCATAATATACTTCTGATGATACTCCTCTGCCTTGCAGTAAGTTGATTCCTTCTCAATAGCTGTAGCAATAGGAACGCCATATTTTTTCTGCTCTTTTTTAAGAGACTTTTCAGCATCTCTCTTTTGAGAATCATCAAAATAAAATATAACAGAACGATATTGATATCCAACATCAGGACCCTGTCTGTTAACTTGGATAGGGTCATGAATTCCCCAAAAAATTTCAAGTAATTTACTATAACTTATTTTTTTAGGATTAAAAGTAATCAAAACAACCTCTGCATGACCTGTATCTCCAGAGCAGACTTCTTCATAATTCACATTGTTTCCTTTGCCCCCAGCATATCCTACTTCAGTGGAAACGACTCCCGGAATAATCCTAAAGGCTTCCTCAACACTCCAGAAACATCCAGCTCCAAACATAGCTTTCATATGCTTAAATTGCATTACTTATTTAAAAATACTTGGAAAATTAAATAATCTAAAACCCTCACAATTAACTAAATTTCTAGCCGAGAAAAAGAAGAAAGAAACGAGTCAGTTACAAATTATACTCAACTGAAAAGGATGTTGTCGCAACATTTATAAATAACATCAATTAGTAATATATTAACTAAAAGATGTTAAAAATAAGGTTAAATAAATAAAATGAAAATAATGGGTCTATCAAAGAAAGAAGTAGAAATCATAGCCTGGCTTGAATTTTACAAAAAATATTTCTTTACAACTGAAGACATCAAAGACTTCTTCAATAGCAAACAGCAAAGATACAACATTATAAAGAATCTCATAAAGAAAAAAAGAATTTTCAAACTTAACAAAAGTAAATATTACCTTGTACCAATTAAAGCTAAAACAGGAGGGTGGATAGAACATCCATTTATTCTTGCTGATGAAATTATGGACGGGAAAGACTATTTTATAGGGGGATGGACTGCAGCAAATCATTACAGGCTTACAGACCAAATACCTTTCCGGACAGAAGTATTCTCAACAAAAAGGCAGGGTAAAACAAAGATACTAAATGCGGGATTTATATTTAGAAGAACAACCCATAAAAAAATTGAAAGAGCAGTAACAATGAATATAGAAGGTCATTCTTTTAGAATGATGAACAAAAAGGAGATGAAAAAATGGATGAAATTAAGGTAATCTCTGGTTTAGATTTTAATTCAATAGCATCTCAATATAGCTTTGACAAAAGACTTATAGTAAAAGACTACTATCTCGTTGTTATCCTTTACTTGATAAAAGACATTGAAGGAATATACTTCAAGGGCGGAACAGCACTAAACAAAATATTTCTTGACCATCCAAGATTATCTGAAGACATTGATTTCACCTTGACTAGAGACCAGAAGGAAGTAAGAGATGAAATACTAGATATATTGAAAAAATCAAATCTATTCAAAGAGATAACAGAAGGAAAAGATGTTGAAGGATTTCTAAGGATGATAGTAAATTATGATTCAGAGTTAGGCAAAGGGGAAATATTCATAGACCTCAATAAAAGAGGAAAATTGATTCTTCCATCAGAATACATAATATCAAACACTTCTATTTCCCATTTATTCCAATGTTTGCAGTAAAAACCTTAGCAAAAGAAGAACTTATCGCTGAAAAAATGGCTGCAGCAATAGGAAGAAACAAGCCAAGAGACCATTTTGATCTATATAACATAATTCATGAAGGCATTCCAATTAACTTAGAAATTGTTAAGAAAAAATGTCTATCTTCAGACCACGAATTCTCTATTATTAAAATGTTCAATCAGGCTAAAAAGCTAAAGAGCAAATGGGATAAAGATATGATTCCTTTAATTTCAGAACAAATTTCCTTTCGCGAAGTTATGACTTTTCTAGCCAGACATTTCAAGCTCAAAGAAGAAAAAGAAAAGTTAAAAATTAGATAGAATTGTCTTCCACCCAACTCCACATCTCACCATTGCCCACAATAACATGATCTAAAACCTTGATATTCATCATTTCTTCTGCTGACATAAGCTTCTTTGTAACCTCAATGTCTTCATCACTCGGACTTGGGTCTCCACTAGGATGATTATGAATTATGATAATCCTTGAAGCAGCCGCCTTTACTGCTGGTCTGAAAACTTCCCTTGGCTCAAGAATCGCAGCATCTAAAACTCCCTTTGAAACCAAATGTTCTCCCAAAATATGATTCTTGGTGCTTAACATAATAATATAGAAATGCTCCTGCTTCTCATTCTTTAGCCTTTCATGAAACAAGTTGAAAACATCCTTTGCATTTGTTATTCTTTTTGTATTATGCTTTGATAATCTACTTCTTTTGCTTAATTCGGCCATTGCCAATAGTTGCATTGCCTTGCTTTGACCCATTCCCTTTACTTCTTGCAGTTCTTCTAACGAGCAATCAAACATCTTGCTCAATCCATACTCGGAAATCAACCTATTAGACATATCAATAACATTCTCGTCCTTACTTCCTGTTCTCAAAATCATCTGCCAAATCTTAAATACTTCTCTAAACTAACTAATAAATGAAAAAGAAGGTTATTGTTATAGCAATAGTTTTAGCAATATTCGCGTTCATGGTTATAACACATTTTACAGAAAAAGGATTCAACCAAGGGAGAGATACAGAAAATAATGTGCAACAAGACTTTCCATCATCAGAAATTCAACAACCATCTAATCAAAAGAGCAATGAAAATTGTCAAGTTCAATTCACAGAATACTTAGTTGATCCAAAATACATTCAGAAAGTCGGGCAAGTCGGAGTTGTTCACGGCGGTGGAAAGAGCATAATTGAGCGTTCATATATTAGCATAAGAGAAGACTACACTGAACAAGAGATACCAATTTACGCACCTGCAGACATGAAATTAATATCAGGAGCCCACTACAAAGTCCCAGGCTCTCCAGAAAACACTCTTGCAGATTACGTCTTGAAATTCGACGCAGGATGCGGAGTTGAAGTTCTATTGGGACATCTTAAAGGTGTAGTTGATTCAGTATCAAGTAAATTAACTCCTCTGAAGGCAAGCAGCGCCGAAGATGAGATAAGGCCCCCAATTCAATTCAAAGCAGGAGAACAAATAGGCTCATATTTCAAGGAAAATAAAGAAGGAGCAGTTGGAGGTTTTGACTTCGTAGTCAGAGACAGAAAAGTTGTAAATCAATTTGTTAATCAAGAAAGATATTCAAACGATAGAGCAAGAAACTTAATTAATGGAGTATGCCCTTATGATTATTTCACAGAAGAAAAGAAACAGATTTATTATAATCTTCTCGGCTCACCCGGAGGAATAATATTTGAAGTAAAAGACTGTGGCTCTGTATCGCGAGACAAGGAAGGAACAATCTCAGGAATGTGGTTCTCAAATAAAGAAATCCAAGGCACAATATATGAAGATTACAAAGAAGGAGATTATGGAAGTCCTTTGTCAATCATGGGAGATGAAGAAGCAGCCACAGTGGGAAACATAGGTACAAGCAGTGCACTCCACAGAATTTACTCAGATAATCCAACTTACAAACTCCCAACAGAGGTCACAACAGAACATTGTTATCAAATCAAATCAAATTTAGGTAATCAAGGATATGTATACCTCAAACTCATAGACACAGAAACAATGGATGTTTATTACAGTGCAACAGGCAGTTGTCCTTCAGAAATACCAACTAATGCAAAGAGATATTATAAATAATTATAACAAAAAATAAAACACTTATCTATTCCCCACAACCACTTCTCTGAGTTTGATTACAACTATTGCACTTAATCGCACAGTTTCCTATTCTCTTTGCAGGACCTCCACAAAGTCCACAAACAAGACCTTCATCCGAAGTATAGGCTGTTAAATCTTTTTGTTCCTCATTTATATCCTTAACTTCAATAGTTGGAATCTCAATTTCCATTAATTGAGAGTTTCCAAAAGTATTAATCATAAACTGGGCAATATAATCAACAATAGATGAAGCAGTTCTAATTGAAGCCCTTTTTTCATCGAGAAGACCCTTTTCCTCACTGTTTCTTACAAAACCGCTAGGCTCAAACTTTTGGTGCCTAAATTTAGCGAACAAATCTGAAACAGTTGCACCATATTGTAAATTCATAGACATTGACAATGCCCAAGCATCAATCATCCCTCTTACAGTGGACCCTTGTTTAGCTATATTAACAAATATCTCTCCTGGATGACCATCATCATAAAGTCCAACAGTCAAATATCCCTTATGCTCTCCTATCTCAAACTTGTGTGTAATTGACTTCCTTGTTTGAGGCATTGGTTTCCTACTTTCCTTAACAACTATCTGTTCTTTCTTAGCAATTTCTCCCTCTGTCTTCTTGGTATTAAGTGGTTGACTTCTCTTTGAGTTTTCGCGATATATAGCAACAGCTTTCAGACCTCTTTCCCAAGCAAAAACATAAGCATCCATTATTTCTTCGACAGTTGCAGATTCGGGCATGTTTATAGTCTTAGATATAGCTCCAGAAATATAAGGCTGGCAAACAGACATCATCAAAACATGACCTTTATAGTTAATTGACCTCTTTCCTTTATTCGCTTTGAATGCGCAATCAAATATTGGTAAATGCTCTTGTTTCAAGTTAGGAGCACCCTCAATAGTATCATTCTTATTAATATGGTCGAGGATTCTATTTATTTCATCCAAATCATATCCAAGTCTTTCAAGTGCAAGTCCTACAGAACGATTAACTATCTTCAACATGCCTCCTCCAGATAAAACTTTATATTTTACGAGAGCAATATCTGGTTCTATTCCAGTTGTATCGCAATCCATCATGAATGCGATAGTATTATGGCTAATGAATCCATCAGCAGTATATGTAACATTTTCGGGGACAGAAATATCATAAGTAGATTGTATTCCCCCATCAATATTACTTGATATTTTATCATAGAAGAATTGAAGAGCCCAGAGTATCTGAGGATGCTTTGTATCTTGGTATAATCTCATAGCAACCTCACGAGGAATTGCTTGATGCCTCTTTAATGAAAGCAAAACAGCATCCCTTTGTATGCTCCCAGAAGGCACAGTTTCTTCAATAATATCATCAGATAAATAAACATAATCTCTCTTGCCTGTTTGAGAACTCCTTGAAGCAATAGAGCTCAGTTTTCTACCACTAATGAAACCAATCGAATCCAAAAAGTTTTTATTATAAGATATATTTTTCAATCTTAATACATAAATTGGAGAATTTCCAAAACCAGAAGTATCTATTTTAGTATGGGTCGGATATCCTAAACTTAAAAGAAGAGTTCTGATCTCTCGAGCAAATTCTTTGCTTGCAGTGCAAATTGTTGGGTTTCCAAGACCAACTGCTCCATCAGCTTCAAATAATCCCTTAAGAAACGCAGAATATACTTTTCTATCATTGGTGTGAAGTACTGCATCAGGAATGTAGGGGGTATATCCCTTGCCTTTATGCTCTATAGGAGGTTTCAATTTTGAAAATCCACAAGCATCCCACCACATTACCAAAGGAACGGAGTGAACAGCTACTTCCTTATAACCTTCTCTCTGAGTTATGTGGACCCCTAAATTAAATAAGTTATTAATTAACTCTTTTAAGTAATTTACAACATCCTCATCCTTATTATCTACACAAAATCTCAAACCCTTGCTATGCAAACTCCCATCTCCCATAAAGTAGCCAATCAGAAGAGCTAATTCCTTTGTCATTACTTTTGGAGTTATTAATTTATAATCCGTATTCCAATGCAATTCAGGGATGGGTGGCAATAACACTTCATTCTCCTCTCCAAAAATAGTATTCATTGCTAGTGGAATAATATCTCCTTCAGTAACCTCATCAAATCTTTTCCAATCAAGAGTACCATTCAACGGATTAAGAACTTTAATCTTATGTTTTTCTGTTCCTTGAATCTCATAACCCGATACAGTTGTAATCTTTCGAGTACTAGCTTGTCCATTAACATAAAATTTAGTTGCATCTTTAGGCCCTTCATCAGTCATTACTTTAAATGAAACATCCTGCCATTGTGCTCCTTTTTTATTTCCTAAGTTTCCAAGCCTTAGAAGCCCTTTGTTTGTAGAAATTAAAGAGTTTCCAATCAAACAACCTGTAGGCGCAAGTACTGTTGCTTGAGAATTTCTAAATCCATGTTGCCTCCCAAGTTCATAAGCATCGCTCCATGCATCCCATGCTTCATTAACTAAGTATCTCAAATCATAAGGCATTTTATTCACCTCAATATCCTTGACATGTTCGCGATGCATTCTAATTACTTCAAGCATAGAATCCCTATTCTCATGGTATCTGGGGAAAGGACCAACTATAGATGCTATTTTAGCAGATGCCTTGTAAGCCTGTCCACACATTAAAGCAGTTATTGCTGCAGAAACAGCTCGACCTTCATCAGAATCATAAGGCAGACCAAAGCTCATAAGCAAAGCTCCAAGATTTGCATAACCAAGCCCAAGAGGTCTAAAGTCGTGAGAGTTCTGAGCTATTTTTTGAGTGGGATAACTAGAGCCATCAACAAGAAGCTCCATAGAAGTTATGAATCTATCAACAACTTTCTTAAAATTCTCTGCATCAAATTTCCCCTCTCTATTAAGGAACTTCATTAAGTTAATAGAAGCTAAGTTGCATGCAGAATCATCTAGAAACATGTACTCTGAACAATTATGAAGGGTGATTCCCCCACCAACAAAAGTATGTGTAAAGGGTTCTGTTAAATCATAAACTTCTTCAATTCCAATGTAAGAAACAGAAGAAACGGGATCCACTGGAGCATCATTATAAGCATCTATAGTCTCATTAAGTTTCTTAAGTTTTAGAGCCTTTGGAGATTCAGTCATAAATCCTATACTTTTTTCAAACCTTAATCTACTTGAACGAGAAATACGTAACGAATGTACTTCACGAACATTATATTCTTTTAAGCCACCATGACCATCTGGAAGCAAAGCAGTATCTTTTCCAGCTCTTCTGTTGGTATAAAGCTTACTCTTAACTCCAAAGCCCAACAACAATAATTGAACATCCTTTAACAACTGTAAACTTGTAGAATCAAGAGCAACATATTGAGATTTATTCCCATAGTTCGCAACAGTGCCATCAGCCGTAAACAATCCTTGCAATAAGTATTTCTGTTCTCCTAAAGGTAATTGAAACAGAGCATTAGTTAAACATTTCTCATGTGATTGTTGGTTAAAATTAATCATTTGCGCGAATTTATTAATTAATTTTGTGTTTGTAATAACATATTTAGATGAAGTATTTGTTAATTGAACAGTTGCTGGAGAATTCCTGGGGGTAATTCTCTCGTAATTTGATGCCACATATTCTGCAAATTTTTCAAGAATTGGTTTTTCATATTCTTTCTCCATCGTTAGTTGAATCCCTCTTGTATTGCCAATATTCCCACCACAACCATCTCCCAAGTAAACTCCCAACATTTGATAGAATGTTTTGTCACTAGGTTCATCAATAGACGCAACTTCTTGTCCCGGGATTAAAATATAATCTTCTTTAGTAAGCTCACAGGCTTGAACGAAGCCTCTATTTACAGTGAATACCTTATGATCTGCAGTTAACTTTACTTCATATCCAGACTTTGTAGTAAGCAGATAAACTGGCTTTGTTCCAGTTCTAAAAGAACCCTTTATATTAGACTCACCAATAAGGCCAGTGTTTGTAATAATTGTGCTCTCTTCATCAACAAACGAATCTATCCTGAGCCATTTTCCATCTTTCATTAAGACCTTTGTGTCTCCAGTAACACAAGGATTAGAAGCATTAATTCTTCCAGAATTCTTAGACGTATGATACTTATTTATTATAGAGTCAAATTGCATACCAGGATCACCACAAATATGGGTTCCTTCAGCCATTTTCCTCAGAATATCTCTTGACCTTAAAGTTTCAGAAATTTCTTTAGTCGTAATAAATCTCGTCTTCCACTCCCCATCGGATTTAACAGACTCCATAAATTCATCAGGAACCCTTACCGACATGTTACAATTCTGGAATGCAACACTTCCATAAGCCTCACCATTCATTCCCCCAGAATAGCCTTGTTCAATCAGAGCCCAAGCCTTTTTCTCTTCTCTTTGCTTAGACTCTATGAAATCAATTATATCTGGATGGTCAACATTCAAAATCTCCATTTTGGCAGCTCTTCTTGTTTTTCCTCCAGACTTTATTGCACCTGCATAAGCATCATAACCTTTCATGAAAGAAAGCGGACCACTAGATTTTCCTCCACCAGTAAGTTTTTCCTTGCTACTTCTTAAAGTGGACCTATTAGTGCCTGTCCCACTACCTGCTTTAAACAAATTAGCCTCTGCAACTTGAACAGCCATTATAGAATCCATAGTATCATCCATGCTTTGTATGAAGCAAGCAGAACACTGAGGCCTATCCATCTTCTTGTCAGCCTTTATCACCTGATTAGAAGCAGAGTCCCAGACATACGCGGAAACTCCCCCAGCATCAGAGTGATACTCTTGTATTCCAACATTAAACCATACTGGAGAGTTAAAAACAGCCATCTGATTCAAACAAATAGAAGCCACTTCTTCACCTAAAGAATTAGCATCTTCTTGATTAAAGTATTTCTGCTTAACAGCCTGCCGGGTAATAAAACGAGAAACTCTCCCAATTATTTTTTCTATGGAATCTTCCCTTTCTCCTTTTGATAGGTCTCCCCAAAAATACTTACTAGCTACAACCTTTAGAGCAAGAGAACTCCAAGATTCAGGTTTCTTGACATTACCTTGAGTAAATACAACCTTTCCCATGTCATCAGTAACAGCAACATCCTCACTGACCCAGTTTATAGGAATGCCATGCATATTATATTTGAATGGATCTCTTCCAAGTTTTGTAAAATATCTATCAACTAAAGAATAAGAGTGAAGAAGCTCAGAAGCAGGCTTCGAGAATCCCGAAGAGAAAATATCTTTAGAGTTCTGTTCTTCCAAATCACTATTTTCAAATCCCATTTTTAACACCTTTTTTAACGCCGACAAATTAACAAAAACGTCCAAAACTCGCGACGCAATAATTTCAAACAAATTTCATATTTAAACTTTTATATCATACAGAATTGATATTGGTAATTAAGTTCGTTTTATAAAACAAAACTAAAAAAGAGAGCAAAGTTATTTAAATAAATCTAATTATTTATAAAAATGAATCCTCTTTTAGACTATTCCATTTTATCTACGGTTCCACCTGCACTATTGGGGCTTGTATTAGTCTGGTCATTGATTTGGAAGGGAATTGCTTTGTGGAAAGCAGCAAAGAAAAACAACAAGTATTGGTTTGTAGCCATTTTAGTGATAAATACTGTTGGAATTTTTGAGATATTGTATATATTTCTATTTTCTAAAATAAACATAACTAATAAAAATATATCTATAAAAAAGAATAAGAAATATAAATCAAAACAAAAAGAGTAAAAACAATAAGTAATAGGGGATTCCTTAAATCAAAAAATAGATGCAACACCATACACTAAAATTTAGAATATTCTAAATTAACTTACTCTTACTTCGCAATCTCCGACATCAAAAAATCGATGCACCACCACACCTTAAAAACTTCAATTCGTTTAGTGAGAATTGAATGGATTAGAAAATAGCAATTTTCTAAAGGTGTGGTTTGAATGGTGCTCGATTTTTGGATGCAAGAAACTTCTTCCAGAAGAGAAGTTTCTGCACAGAAGTTTGTCTTTGTAAACAAACTTCTTGTGATCGAAGTGCCGACCACATCTTAAAAGATGTGGTTTTAGGGAGGCACTGTCGACATAACTTCATCTACAAGCAATGAAGTGTTCTTGATTCCATTTTCAAACGATTTAATAAAACTGTCATAAGTCAAATCATTCTCACGTTTATAATTGCACCAATCACAGTATCTCCCATTACAAGAAGGCCATTCAGTAGAATTTTCAATCTTCTCAATCAATTTAATAGTATCCTCACGCAACTTTTCCAACTGTTCAGCTGTTCTCTGTGAAGTAACTTGCTGATTAAAATTAAGAAAATGCCAAATAAGTTTAACCTTAATATCTTTCCCGAAAGTCTCTCGCAAACCAATATCATAAAAGGCAAGCTGTCTATCTTTATCTAAATCTTCTTTCTTCTTCATTGATTGATTTGTCTTATAATCATGAACTTCATAAGTGCCATCATCGGCAATATCCAAACGGTCAATAAATCCCTGAATTTTATATTTACCTTCAGAATCAAGAGGAAAAAGAATCTTGTGTTCTATTGCAAGAACATTTTGTTTAAACGGCTTGTTTTTTGTGTAATAATCCATCAAAAATCTTATTCCTTTATTATACGCGTCAATCTCATCCCCATTTTCACATTTTATATTCTCATCAAATTGCTTAGTCCATTGTTCTGTAAAGTATTCAATTAAATCATCAACACTAATTTCTCGATGTTTAATTTGATGATATAGCCACTCTAAAGCCTCATGAACCGTGCTTCCCAAAAAAAGAGGCATCGCAGTTGGCATCGGCGGTAGTTTTTTATCAATATACTTCAATTTGTAAAATTCAGGGCAAGACTCATAAAGCCAAAGTCTAGAATGAGAGTATATTTTCTCATTCTTTTTCCCATCACTTTTTCCAGTTCTTGCAGTCATCATCAACCCCAATATCCATTGACACAAAAGAGGGTATTATAAAAATGTGTTGTTAATTTTAAGATGGTTTATTTGAACGCCTTATTTTTCTTTCCCCAATTAACATATAGGATTCATCCAAAAGATAAACATTTCCTCTTTCCAAATCTCGTTCAAATATCAATCTTTTAGCCAAATGATAATGTCTATCTGTAATTGGTATAATTTCAGCTTTTTCTATGGCCTCACTATCACAGTGATTACATAAGTAGCTAAGAACTCCAGTTAAGGATTTTCCAAATACATAAAATCTACGTCCATCTTCATTTTTAACTTTTGCAAGTGTCGCATTATGATAAGATAGATTGTATTCCATACAAAACCTGGGTTTTTAGGTTAGATATAACTTTTGTCTTAAAAGTTTGACAAAAAGAAGTATTTATATAGTAAATATGCAATAAGTTAAATATGGAACTTAAACCAATAGAAAAGAAGATTTTGGAAGGATTAGACTTTCACGCAAGAGAACCTATTTCTGTACTTGCAAGAAAATTAAAAATATCTAAACAAAGAGTAATCTACAATATAAATAAGCTAGAAAAGGAAGGAATAATTCAAGGATACTATGCAGATATTAACCCTTCAAGATTAGGGGTTACAATATATCTAATTTACATAACCTTTCAAAAAATCTCTACAGAAAAAGAAGATGCATTCATAAATCATCTAAACAGCTCTTTATTGAGCCTAAATGTCTCAACGCAAGGAAAATGGGACCATTCTTTTGCAATATTGGCAAAAGATATTTATGATTTTAGAGAAAAATATTCTGCTATCATGAAATCTTATGAGCAATATATAAAAGATAAAAGAATAACTGTAATTACAGATTTCTGGTATTATCAGCAAGTTTTTGACAAATTAGATAAAAGAGATCATAGCTCCATGAATGGTCCAAACATTAAAGCATCTTTAGATGAGGTAGATAAAAAAATTCTTAAAAAGCTTGGAGAAAATGCACGTATATCTTTAATTGAACTATCAGAAGAAACAAAACTTTCTCCAAATGCTGTTAGTTTTAGGATAAAGCGACTAGAAAAAGATAAAGTAATAATAAGTTATAGAGTAATGATTGATTATAATAAAATAGCAAAGTTACATTATAGAATATTCTTTTTCTTAAAAAATGACACGAAACGCCAAGAAGAACTAAAGAACGTTTTAGGAAACATCTCTGAAGTCATAAGTATAACAAAAGCAGAGGGATACGCAGATATAGAAATTCGCCTGATAGCTAATGATTTGGATGATTTTCATAGAATACTCACAAGTATTCGAAGGTCATTTTCAGATATTATTAATGAATATGAACCCCTTTTATATTATAAATTTCATAAATCCTTAAATTATTATCCTATGGACTGAAAATCATAAAAACACTTCTAATCAATTCATCAGACAGATTAATTATCTACCAGCAACTCTTCTACTTACTTTTCTTTTAAGAATTGCCTTTCTTCTTGACCTTCTAACAGTTTTTCTCATATCTTATAAAAGAAGAGTTAACTTTTAAACCTATTCATCAAAAAGTTTTTGAGTTTAGTTTGAACTTTTGGATGCTCAAAGTGTTCTTTCAAGAGACACTTTGACATGAGTCTTTTTAGAACTTCAACAAAATAATCCACATCTTTTTTCTTCACATCAACAGGCAAAGAAATTCTAATAACACTATTCAACTTTTCTTTAGACAATCCCAATGCAAGAAGAGAAGCGTCTTCTAGTTTCTTTTTAGAATCACAAGCACTTCCCACAGAGATATAGATTTTTTTTGCAGATAAATCATAAAGAAGTCTTTCAGAATCTAAACCAGAAAAATAAACAAAAATATTATTAAGGACTCTTTCATTTCTAGAACCAATCAATTCAGCACCCATTTTAGCAAGGTTTTCAATTAAGTAATCCCTCATTTTAGAAATTTTCTTCCAATCTTCTTTAATCGCAATTTGAACTGCCTTGTCAAGACCAGCTATTCCAGGAACATTCTCCGTCCCGCTACGCAAACCCCTTTCTTGACCTCCCCCATAAAATAAGGGGTTAATTTTTAGTTTATTATCTATATACAATACCCCAACACCCTTTGGACCAGAAATTTTATGCGCAGAAGCAGAAAGCATGTCAAGGTTCCAATCATGAACCAATATTTTAGTTTTTCCGAAGCTTTGAGAAGCATCTGTATGAAAAAGCACTTTCTTTGCCTTACAAATATCTCCAATTTTCTTTAAGTTCTGTAAGGTTCCAAAAATATTTTGTCCATGAATCACAGAAACAATTAATGTATTTTTATTCAAGTTATTTTCTATGAATTTAAGATTCACAAAACCATCTTTATCAACAGGGATTTCAACAATCTCATAATCTTTGCTCTTCAAGTGTTTGCAAACCTCTCTTATAGAGGGATGTTCAATTGAGCTAATCAAAATCCTCCTTTTTTCAGGAAAGGCAGAAGCAAGACCAATTATTGCCAAATTGTTTGATTCAGTGGCTCCAGATGTAAAATAAATCTCATCGTATTTCGCACCGATAGCTTTAGACACATTTAATCTAGCAGATTCTAATATTTTAGAAGCTCTATCTCCAAGAGCATGTAAAGAACTTGGATTTCCATAATCCTTGAGCATAACATCATTCATTACCCTAACAACTTCAGGATGAACTCTAGTTGTAGAATTGCTATCAAAATATAATTCCCCCATCAATAAATAGACTCAATAGGGCTTTTAACATTTACCTTATTTGGCGAAGTCATGTGTACATAAATCATTGTTGTTTCAGGGCTTTTATCCCCAAGCAAAACCTGAACTTGGGAAACATCATAACCTCTCCCAATCAAATGTGTTGCAAAACTATGCCTTAACGTAACTGATTTATTTCTTTTGAGAACGCCTAAGAATTTGGAGAGGGGGAACTTTATTTTAATCTTGTCATCTTCCATAAAATCTGTAGTATCCCGAAATTATTGCACCCCTATCTTGAACGTTATTTCTATGTAATTC
>JBBSYC010000018.1:0-14861 GCA_038045445.1 Nanobdellota archaeon | reverse complement strand
TCTTCTATAAGAACTTGTGCGGCAATACTTTTACCTCCTCCTGTTGCTCCTGCGATTATCGAATGTGTGGTAAGCATATCCAAATCATAATACGCAGGCAATTGTTTTTCTGCAATTTTACCTAGTTTTATTGAACGAGGTCCTTCTTTGGGAAGAAGATTGTAATTTAATTCTATATGGTATCTTTTCTTTTTATTTGAATAATGTTTATACAAAAATAAATTAAACATAAAAAAGCTTATTCCTGAAATTGTTGCTAAAATCGCCCAAATGGGAATTCCGAAAAAAGAGTTTAGGTAAAGAGGTATCGTTATTTTTAATGGAACTTCTACATCTTGAGAATATTCGAGAAACTTTGCACGTACTTTCATTAGATAATTTCCTTCAGGAGTTTCTGAGGGAACTTTAATATTTCCCGTAAGAGTGAGAGAATTTTTAAGTTCGACAATTTCTTCTTCATTACTTGCAATTATTTTTCCTGATTCATCTACGAGAGATCTATCAAGAGAAACCTGATATCTCTCACTTACTAAAAGATTCTGCATTGTAACCCTATATTTTACACTGTCTCCTGGAGATACAGTGTCTCTAGATAGTTCTATGTCCAGGAACATCGCCTCTATTGGAATTCTATTATCTACTATTTCTATATATACTGGAATTGTTTGCTCTATACTTCCTCCTAAACTTATTGAACCTTCATAAGTTCCTAATTCTTCGGTACCATAGATTCTAACAATAAGATCATCACTTGATTCTGATGGAATGGATAAAGAAGTTTTTTCAAGTTCTAAAATATCTTTTAATTCTGGAGAAACTGAAGATGTAACAGTCATAGTTTCTGCTTTGAAATTATACAGGCTTATTGTTTGCTCGACAAAAGTATTTTTTCTTATTTGCAACCTTATTTCTTTTGTAGACACCCAATAGTCTTGCCCTGCTTCCTCGGCTGACTGTTTTGCTTTATCGTATTCTTTATGCTTGTTATCTTCTCTGGTTGCATAAGGTCCTGAGGAAAATGTATTAAGATTGCTAGATATTAAGGTAATATTGTGATTTATTTGACTGTTTGAAGAATTAACAACAAGATAAGCATAATAGTTATCATAATTAGTTTTGAATGCGATTATTGGGTGAGTTCCTGCTGGTAAGGTTGTGCTTAAAGAATACGCCCCATTAGAAGATGAGGATGTTGAAGTATTTCCTATTGATATGTTTGCATTAGATATGGATGTGCCATTTGAATCTTTAACTAAACCTGATATATTTGAGGTAATCAGAGAACCAGTAATCTCCTCATATAATGTAAAGTTTTTATAGGTTGTAGCATTGCTGAATGTTACAGTTACGTTTCCCACTGTTACTCTATAGTTTGTTTTTTGAACTATGACATTATAAGTTCCTGGAAGAACCTCAAATGAAATATTATAAAACCCAGAAGAGTTAGAATTTACTATTGTCCCCACAACATTTACTGTTGCATTTGAGACTGCTGAACTACTACTGTCAAAGATATAACCAGATAATGTAGAATTTATTGAATTGCCTACACCTCCTGATGGGCATTCATCATTGGGATCCGCAAAAAAATAATATCTTTGCGTCGTATTTGCAGGCGTTGGAAGGAGCATCTGATAGTTTACAGTAACATTTTCACTAAAACCTTTTTGTATGCTTCCTACACTTGCTACAAATGCGAGATTTCCAGAAACATTGACTGCTCCTATTCTAAAAGTATTTTGACTTCCATCATATCTATAAGTATTTGTTGAAGGAACTCCTGTGATATTTGTTGAGCCGACCATTATGCTAGTATTTGAAGTAAATGTCTGATTGGCACAGTACACTCTACCAGAACAGCCTATTAAAGAGTCTATTGCAGAAAGATTCGCAGGAGTTACAGATGAAAAATCCAAAGAAGAAGATGTTGAAGCGTATAATTCTGGACCTCCAACAGCATCCTGTTGAAGACAATCAAAAAAAACATCTGAACGAGTAACAGTTCCACTATCTAGATCTTCATAAAACTGTTCCGTTACTCCTGATACACTTAATGCGAATCCGTAAAACCCTCCCCATTCTGAAACGGGAATTTTCGTATGAATTCTTGTTTCAGTTATATATCCTGCACCACTATTTATATAAGTTGCAAGACCAGTAATTTCTGTGAAATGTAGGGCATAAACGAGAAGCAAAGTAAAAAGACTTATTATAAAAATTGTGAGTGAAACCTTTCTCCAGAGCTTTTCTTTTTTTTCTTTTTTTAATTCGTTTAAATATAAAAAATGAGAGCTATAGGATTGAAATCTGTTCATTTATAAGAGCATTACTTTAACTTAATAAAGATGTTGAAAACAAAAGAGATTATAAACATAACACAAATCAATTAAATAGACTTTTATAACGATAAAATTGGTTTCTTTATTAAAAGTATACAAAAGATTTATATATAATTAATCATATGCTTTTTGAAAGATGGGATTGTTTAATGTTTTCAGAAAGCGGGATGTGCCTGCAGAATTGCCTCCTTTAGGTTTTTCTTCTAAAATAGGACAGTTTTCAAAAGAGATTCATTCTGAACAAAATTCGGGGTTGGGATATAACCCTTTGTTTGAAAGACAATCTGATTTTCCTGGTGAAAAAATTGTTAAACCTCTTGTTAAGCCAAAAATTGTGCAAGAGAGCAGTTCTCATTTAAGGTATAAACAACTACCTGTTGATTCTATGGATTTGCAGGATAGTATCACTGTTTCTAAGACAAAAAGTGCAGTAATTCTTGACCAAGAAGTTGGTGATGAAAAGGGATTCTTTAAAGATTTGATAAATGATTTGACTAGTGAAATTGATAGTAGCAAGCTTAGTGTAGACTATAAAAATAAAATTCTATCTGGAGACATAGTTCATCAAATGAAGGGATATTGGGAAGGACAAAGACCTCAAGTTTTTCTTAAGAATGCTGGAAAAGACCTTAAACAAAAACTTCTTGTAAAAAGTCAAGAACTCACTTCTCTTGAAAAAGATTGGCAGGAATCTTATTTTGACCTTATATCCAAAGAGGAGAAAATAAGAAATCAAGAGAAAGAGCTTAAGCAAATGCTTTCGGAACTGATGAATATTTATGAAAAGTCTCTTAGTCGTGCTTCTGAAAATGCCTCTTCGGAGGATCAAAAACAGTCCTCGACAGACTAAGAAAATTTATATATCTCTGATATCGTATTGTTTGATGAATTTTAGATGGAGAAAGATAATTATGGTAATTATTTTGATTGTATTGTTTTTGCTTTTTGGACAGCTTCTTATTGAAAATGGATTTTTAGGAAACCCATCATCGCTTCTATTAAGAGAGATTCATGAAATTGAAATTGAAGATATATGTGGTCCTGTGACTGGAAGGGTAATTCATACAATATCGGATGAGGGTTCGTGTAAAAATGCCTGTGTCGCAGAATGTGAGTCTTCTGAAGGAAGTTTAAAGGGAATAAAATTCTCTGAAATTTCTGGACAGTGTAACAAATGTCAGTGTTATTGTAGATATTAATATGGATTTTGAAGATATTGAAGAGGAATACAAAAAAAATATCAAATCTGTTGAAAATAAATTCCTCGATTCTAAACAGAACTCTAGAGAAAGTGAAAGAGATTATAAAGCGAATATAAGAGATGCTCGAGAGAAGTATAACTCTAGAATGAAAGAATTTTTTAGAAAGGTTCAAAAAAAACCTAAAAAAAAATATGAAAAAGAAAATTCAAAAAAAATTTACAAGGCTGACCCTGCCGTAAGAGGGCTCTCGGATTTTGATAAGATCAAGATAAGGGGTAAAGTATCTATTTTCAAATTTAAACTCAATCTTATCAATTTTATTAATCGGTTTTATTATTCTGGTCCTGCCTATTACTCTAAACGCATAAAGCTTATTTGGAAAAGAGAATTTTATGTATTCAAAATTAGCTTGAGAGTTACCTTGAAGAGACTGTTTAGCTCATTCAAAAAGTTTTATTTTGTAGCAATATATCCCTTAATGATTATAATTAAACCACTACGCTTTTTATTGGTGAAAATTAGGCGAAAATTAGGCAAGACACAAGAAAAAATGGGGTCTAAGTAAGGTCAAAGTAAAAATAAACTTCTTCTAAATTTGGACCTTTATACTCTCTTAATCTTGCAGGCACACGAATTTCATAATCGTAAACTCCATAAGCTCCTTCTGTTGAGTGATTAACTTTAGATACAAAAATAATATCTTCTTCGTCATCCTGGCTAAATTCGCCGTCTAATAAATCATCTGAACTATCCCATAATATCCCAGTTATAAAAGATGTCGTATTTGTTGAAGGAATTATAGGTACGCTTTCCACTGAGGTTCCTTGAATGGTAAATTGAGAAATATTTCTCGCGATAGAACCATCTAAAGTAAAAATATTTGAGATTGAATCATTGAAAGAGTTCATCGAAAATATTGTATCTATATCTACAAAATCATTTGTTGTGTTTGATTCACTGATATTTTTTCCAAATGGTTTTAAACTTGCCCAAGAGACTTCACTTTCCACATCTGCAACATAGATGTTTCCCGAAAAAAGAGAATTATTTAACCATAGAGACATGTTGAACAGATTTGAGCTTGCAAGAATCCTTTCTATAGATATATTTCCATAAAAGGTATGCCATGAATAAAGGCTAAAAAATAGATTTGCAAGATTATTTGATTCATTTAATTCTAAGGCTATATTTCCTACATCTGCCAAAACATATAATTGGTGAGAACCAATATCCGGAATCCATGTAATATTAACTAAAACCGAGGATAGTGCAAACAAAGAAGCTGTTTGATTATTTCCTATTTGTAAACCTCCTGAATGAGGATTTCCATCATAAAAACCTGTTAAAAAAGAATCTACATCTGTACAACCTTCATTATAAATTGTTGAATTTATTTTAACGATTTGTCCTTCCACGGGGTTTGAAGGATTGATTGAAATATCTTGAGAACTAATTTTTAAATCTGCTTCAACTGAATGGGCTACTAAAGATAAATTGTTATTAATAGCTGTATTACCTGCAAAGTCTGTTGAGTTACATATGAATGTCCAATTGCCAATCTCGGTCAAAGGTATGTCTGCATAATATATCTCTCCAGGTATTTTTGTTCCAGAATAATTTAAAGTAGTCCCATTTGGTTGCCCTGCCAAAATTACCACGGATGACACATTCGACAAAACATCATAAGTTGTGCAACTTACTCTTACAGTAGAAGATGTCCCGCATATCTCTTGAGAGAAATTATGACTAAAGGAAGAGATTATTGGAGAATTTAAGTCTATAACTATTGTTTGAGGTTCATGTATTTTTGATATCTGTAAAGTATCTGTTGCAAGGCAACTCCAAGTATATAGGCCTTCAGATAAAGTTGAATTAAATTGGTTTGTTGAAAAGTTTCCAGTAGCCGAATTAGTCTTATTTGCATGCCATCCTGAAACTCCCCAGTCCCCGTAAAGGGTTACACTTTCTAAATTTGAGTCCATATCTGAAGCATTACAAATAAATGAAACTGTTTGAATAGATAAATTCGCATAATCTAGGGGACTTTGAAGAGAGGTTATATTAGGGGGCGAGTTTAATTGTGTCTCTTGGATCATCTGAACACCCTCTCCTGTAATGGTATAATTTATTAAAGGAGTAATATAATCGTCCCCATTATTGATTACTTTTAGAGATACATTTATTCCCACTGAACAACCATTTGATAACAAATCGCAGTCTATCATAAATATATTACTTGCTCCTGAATTTCCAGATAGACCTATTACATCAGTTACATTGTCAGATAATCCTATTGATGGATTCCATAGTATCATTGTGTGTCCGTCGGCTTGCGTGCCATCAAGAGAATCATTAACTATTCCTATTATGAAAGGAGTTGCGGAGACTATTGAATGAAGAAATATTGCAAAAAATAGGTAAACTAATATTTTTAATGAATGAATGCCCTGCCGTTGCAAAATTTTTTTAATTTTCATGAAGGTACCTTCAAAATGAAATCCTCTTCCGCATAAAAGGTATAATTTATTCCTGAATGGATTATGAAATTATTACCTATGCCTCCAAATATATTCAATCGAGCTATTTCTTTTTTTAATGAAGAATCATAATAAACAACCATACTTATTGAAGGATTCAATTCTATTAGATCCGTTACTGTAAAATCTATGTTACTTTGATTAAAGATAAAGTTATTTTTTCCTTCTTTTAAATCTGCGATGGGGTTGCCGTTTGTTCCTGATACGTTGAAGGATATAATTACCAAAATAGAGATAACTAATAAAATTACTGAAGTTCTTGCTATCTTAAATATATTTTCAGTCATCGGGAATTTATTTCTGATAATATTGATTGAACTTCATCGTAAACTCCTTTTTGAATATTCTTTGGAAGAGATTTATACATTGAAGATAATTCATTATATTTATTACGAGCCAGACTCACTTCTCCGTTCTTAAGATGAATTTTTATTTTTGAGACCATCTCTTTAAATTTTACACAATCATTAGTGCTAGACCTATTAGAGCGTAGATAAAAATAATAACCTGTCAAAAATAGAATTACCAAAACAAACAAGAAAAACTTTTTAAAATCAGTTCCATCAAAATTGTATAGTGTGGCATATCCGCTTATTAGGGATTTTTTGGGAATATATGCTGACTCATACCAAAGAATACTTTTTACTTTAGGGATTGTCTTTAAATCAATATTTTTTGGAAGAATGTAAATTATTTCTTTCTTATCTGAAGAAAATGAAAGAATCGTATCTTCTTTAATTAATTTATAATCTCCATGAATAAGAAGTATCTCTGAAGAATGAGAGATTACTTCTTCACCTATTGATTCTGCTATTGAAAAATTAGAACCATCCAAATTATTAGAGCTTATTTTTTCTTTCATTACGGCCCTATGTGCTCTTGAACCATCTAAATAAATTATTTCCAGATTTGTAGACTTTAGTGTAGTCTCAAACCCTGAAGATTTAATTGCTTCCAGAGATTTAGAAGACCTGTATTCTATTTCATCTTCAGATATTCCCTCTTTAGAAAATATTGCAAGTGACCTCAAATCATCTAAATTTATTTGCTGTTTAAACTCTTTAGAATCTCCGATAATTATTGTTTCTGGGACTTTTTTCTTTATTGAACTAATCTTCAAATTTGCAGAATCTAGTTTTTTATTAAGTTCCGTCTGTGTAATATACTCAGATTTATATTTTGAAATATCTTTCTGTAAAGCATTCAATTCGGATAATGCACTTTCTATATCTCGGGATAGCATAAGGTCGGAAAATAGCTCTTTTTCCAATCCCTCTTTTGAATAAAATGAATCTTTTATGGAATTTATATCTTCTCTCACCATTTCTGCTTGCCTTATAACTGCATCTACTAATCCGTGAAGGGGTACAGGCAGTCCTCCAGAATTAGAATTATTTTCTATTAGGGCTGTAGCAAACGATTCTATTGACAGATCTCCTTCGTTTCCGGCTTCATCTACTGCGGACATCCTATAATAATAAGTCTTTCCCTTGTCTACAGATGTATCTATAAAAGAATTTGTCGAGGGGATTTCTACATCTTTATAATAATTAGAATAATCTACGGATGGATTATCTGAACGATACAGTTTGAAGTATTTAACTCCATTTAATATATTATTGTAATGCCAATCTAATTCTATTCTGCTCTGAAGACCATTTGCTTCAAAATTTACTATTGTTTCTGGTTTTATGGTGTCTACTAAAAATAAGGACCCGCTTGTTATTTGATTTCCTTGTCTTCCTTCAAGATCTAATGCGCTGAATGAAAAAGAGCCTACTGCAGTTCCCACTGATGCCGGAACTATGAGATAACCACGCCATAAGGTGCCTGCTCCGAATAAGGGGAGCGGACTGAAACTAACTCCATTAAATGAATAAGATAATGATGGCACTGCTTGTACTATTTTTGAAGTTGTCAAGACCACTTCAAAAACCCCTGCTCTAAGAGGGTGGTTATCTGAAAGAGTAATTTGCGCACTTGCTGGAATTGCCACATTGAAATTTGCAGATAAAATTGTATTAGATAAATCTGTATTGTTTCTGCACCCTATATAGAAAGTATAGATTCCATCTAATAGATTTAACAAAGTTTTCTTATGAAGTGTTCCCAAGTTTAGATCAAATGACCCTTCCATTAAATCATAAGGCGTATTTTGTATTATGCTGTATCTACAAACTACTGGTCGCTCTGTTATTACCTGTAATATCGCATTTGGTGAATCTATAGGTGTAGCCAAATAAGAAATTTGAGAGTTTCCGGAACTTGTGTTATATTCAAATGAAGCAGTGCCCATTGCAAGTGTGCTTGCGCTAAGTAGAATTAATATAGACAAAGAGAGAATACTTAATCTAATCATCCAAATAATTTCCTCCTTTCATGACGAATTTTTAAATAAAGATAAATTATTATAATCATTGCGATTCCATATCCTAAATATTTTAATAAGGAAATCCCGTTAGTTACTACGTCGATTACTTTACTCGATTCAAAAGTTCTTTTACTATCATATAACACCCTTCCAACTACTACATATCTACCCTCTCTTTCAGGAGTGAAAAAAAATGTAAAATTTGCACTTGAACTTATTGGAACTTCTAACGGCTCACTTTCTAATAATTGAATTATTTTATCATTGAATAAAATATGACCTTTGAAACGGGCTTCTACCATTTTTTCCCCTATATTCTCAAATATAGCTTCTATAGTTGTAGTATCCTCTACCAACACTATTGGGGGAGCTATTATGTCTTTAAGCAAACCTTGTGCTCTTAAAGTTCCAGGGGTGTAAACATCTATGGTTAGAAGAGATGAATCTGAACATTCTATTATTTGTATGTCTGCCCAATATTGACCAATTTCCATATTTTTTGTGGGTATCTTAAATATTTGTTTTACTTCTCTTGTTGGTAAAACTTCGCTTCCGACAAATTCTTTTGTGTCTATTAAACTAATTTGTTCCTGATCCCATAAGTCTATCTTAACTCGAGGTTTAATTCTTACATTCCCTAAATTGGAAACGTCTGCAGAAAATATTAAATCCTCTCCTTTTTCAGTTGAAAATCCCTCTATATTTTTTGAAATGCATCGAAGATTTTCTATATCTGTGATACTCACTGTAACTGCCACATCCAAGACTGAAATTACTGCTCCCGTAGCATGACCTTCCCTTGATGAAGAACCTGTTGACCTTGAGCTAATTCTTATAAAACCGGTGTAATTTCCATTGGGAATGTAATTTGGGGGTTCTACTGAAGCTAAAAGGGACCATGAACTCCCCTTAGATATGATTGAAGAGTTAAATGGAATTTTAATCCAACTACCTACTTCTCCTATCATCTCTATCGAAACTTCTAAGGGGATTTCGCTATTTGTGCTTATTCTGAATATGCGTTCTGCATAGCCCCCACGCAAAACATTTTCAAATTGATAATATGCTGGACTTACCCCTACTACTTCTTGTGCAGATGTAATCTGAAATATGAAACCCATTATAAATAAAATATATAATAAAAATAATTTTTTATTCATTGTTTACCTCCATTATTTAAAATCCAGTTAATAACAATATTTCTAACAATTTCAGCTTTGGTGTTACCTAATATTCCTGTATAACTGTTAATTAGTTTAATCTGTTCTTCGTTGAACGTTACGGGAATCTTTCCTTTGAAAAATTCATCTTTTTCCTTTTTGGTTACTTTTTGGTTACTTTTTGACATCTTTTTTAATACCTTGCAGATACTTTAGGGTAACTTAAAAGATACTTTAGAGGTATATAAAGATTACTTATGTTCGTGTTGCTCCGATGATTAATTTACCAGAGCAACTTGTGAGGCTGACTGTATCTGGGACGTATATCCTCCAAAAGGTGGCATTGGTATCATCTATATAGGGTGCAGGATCATAATGCCTATAGTTGAGATTAAATGTTTTTCCAGTTAATATTGAACTTAAATTAGTATAAACCTGTTCGGCTTGGGCGAGAGTCATCGTGCCTGAATTCGATGAAGTGAGATTATATTTTTGGAAGTTTACACTAATATTCATCCCATCCGAACAGTTCATAGAGAGATTATCTCCTCGAGAAACAGCATACCCTTCCAAAGTCAGGTTTACAACCACATTTCCTTTGTTAGTAATATTTACAACAGATTCATTTGACATTACTGAAGTATCTAGAAGACCATAATCAATGGTGCTTGGAAGTTCTATTGCCATTAAAGGGTTTATGAATGTTGTGTTTGATGCTGAATGATTTATTAAATAGTCTGCTCCTTTTACTGTGCAATTCCATGAGTTACTTGAAGCATAATAAGTTACATAGTAATTGCATATAAATTGGGTTTCATTTATATTTCCGTAGCTATGATTAAGAAAACACGAAGAATTTGTATAGTGATCATTGTTGTCATCTAAATTTCCAAATGCCGATGAAATCGTATCAAAAAATTCGCCATAAACTGAAAGAGTATCATTTTCTCCGTCATAATCTCTTACCACTCCTTGACATGTTACCGCAGTGGTTTCGCCTGCAGATAAGTCTACTTCATAAGAAGGAGATGAAAATGAGTCATCTACATAAATCGAAGTTATGGAAAGAGGAGAGTTTAGCTGAATGTTCTCTGCTATTTGAAACCCCTCTCCATTAATAGTTTCATTAACTATAGTTGTAACATAATCGTCCCCATTATTGATTACTTTTAGAGATACATTTATTCCCACTGAACAACCATTTGATAACAAATCGCAGTCTATCATAAATATATTACTTGCTCCTGAATTTCCAGATAGACCTATTACATCAGTTACATTGTCAGATAATCCTATTGATGGATTCCATAGTATCATTGTGTGTCCGTCGGCTTGCGTGCCATCAAGAGAATCATTAACTATTCCTATTATGAAAGGAGTTGCGGAGACTATTGAATGAAGAAATAAAGGAATCCCTAAAACCAAAACTATCAAAAACTTAAGCATATAATCTATTAACGAATTATCTATAAAAACTTTAGTAATAATCTTATGAATATTTTACTTCCTCTTTAATTTTTTCTTGGATTTTTTCTTATTTGTTCCTTTAGACTTAGCTAATTTAATTAGCTTCTTAATCTTGGAAATTTTATCTTTATTACTTGGTTTTCTTCCACCTTTACTCTTTTTTTTTGTTTTTGCCATTTTCTTTTTTATTAGGACTCGGTGAAGAAGTGCCTTAAACTATCGTTGAAATCATTCTTAACCTATCAACGCGCTTTAAAGGTTATCTTCTTCGCGCCATGGGGCAAAGCTTAAGAGGCACAGGTTTCGTCGAGAGAGTTATAGTCCTTCCTCTCGATTAATGGCTGAATGCCTGACAGAGGCTTTCATGGTCACATCCTTTTCAGGACAACCGATGAAGTAATTAATTTTCAAGAGTATTTAAATTTGACTTAACCACTTTGGAGTGTAGAATCCATAGACATATGTCGTAAGCAATCACTTATGTTTTATCACACAAATTAACTTGTTGGAACATCAAAAAATCGATGCAACACCGCATGTCAAAAACAAAGTTTTTGAACACTATTAATAATTAGAAATTATTGAAGCAATAAAGACTTAAACTTCTATGAATTTTAATGGATTAGAGAATATCCGTTCTCTAAGTGAGTGGTTTTACTGAGACACCTTGACATAAGGTGTTTTTTAGGTTTATTTATAACTCAAGATAAAATCGGGCGTTACAAAACCTTTTAAAGAGAATCCCTATTTTAACTCTGAAGATGGTGAATGATGCCCTTGAGAAACTGAGTACTGAATTGAAACTGAGGGGGCTCTCCCCATTAACAGTTAGGAATTATTCATTTTTTGTTGATAAATTTATCCAAAGAACAAATAAACCTATCGAAGAATTAAGTCAGGAAGATGTGAGGACCTATATAGCCTCTATGTTTGAAGATAAATCTAAAAACACAATCATGCTTGCTGTCGCCGCATTAAAATTTTTCTTTGCTGAAATATTGAAGAAAGAGATTGGAAACATAAGAGTTCCTAAAAAAGAAAAAAGACTTCCCGAAGTTCTAACTAAAGAAGAAGTATCTAGATTGTTAAAATCTGCGGAAACTCGTAAGTCCAGATTAATCCTTTCACTTCTTTATTCTTCTGGGTTAAGAGTCTCTGAGCTGGTTAATTTAAAACCTTCAGATATAAATTTTTCAGAAAATATAGGTTGGGTCAGGGAGGGAAAGGGCTCTAAAGATAGAATGTTTACGCTGTCTCAAAATCTTGTTTCAGAGCTTAAGGATTATCTAAAGATGAAAGAAAATTCAAGATATCTATTTTCTCAAAATGAACCCTTGACTACTAGAAATATTCAGAAAATAGTAAAAAATCTTAGAAACAGAGCTGAAATATCTAAAAAAGTTACCCCTCATACTCTTAGACATAGTTTTGCAACGCACCTCCTTGAATCTGGCACTGATATTCGCATGATTCAGGCCTTGCTTGGACATTCTTCATTAAATACTACTCAAATATACACTCATGTATCTACAGACCAAATAAAAAAGATACAGAACCCATTTGATAGTCTTGTAGATAAGAAGATTCAATAAATTTATAATTACTATAATTCTCGGATTTAGATGAAAACTTCTGCAATAATTACCTCTTTTAAAGAACCTAAAACTGTGGGTAAAGCTATTGAATCTATGTTAAATCAGAAAACAAAGAGACCGTTTGATATCTTTGTTTCTGCTCCAGATGAAGAAACATTAGAAGTTGCGAGAGAATATTCTAAAATTGATTCAAGAATAAATATATTTAGAGATTCTGGAAAAGGCAAGAGTTTGGCTCTTAATCAGTTGTTTAAAAAAATAAAATCTGATATTCTAATCTTAACAGATGGAGATGTTTATGTTAATGATAAAGCTGTTGAAGAGATATTAAAATTATTTGAAAATCCTAAAATTGGGTGTGTTACGGGAAGACCTGTTCCAATGGAAAATAGAAAAACAAAATATGGTTATTGGGCAAATTTCCTTTTTGATCAGGCTCATAAACTAAGGAAAAAAGCATTTGAAAATAAAGAATTTATAGAATGTTCTGGGTACCTTTTTGCTTTCAGAAAAAAAGAGATTAATAAAATTCCCCTTGATGTTGCAGAAGATAGTATAATTCCATATATCTTTTTTGAGAAGGGTTATTTAATAGGTTATGCAGATAAATCTGAGGTTTATGTAAAAAATGTTAATAATTGGAAAGATTGGATTAAACAGAAAATAAGAACTAGTAAGGCACATGAGACTCTTGGTAAATATGTAGATATTGAAAAAGTAAAGAGAGTTAAATCTTTTTCTAATGAAAGCAAAGGAACTCTACAACTTTTTGCATATCCTAGAACTATAAATGAATTTATGTGGTCAATTGAACTTGCATTTGCCAGATTGTATATGTGGATAAAGGTTTTCTGGGATACAAAGATAAAAGCAGAGCATTATGGAGATAATTGGGAAAGAGTGAATTCTACAAAATAATTAACCTTTTATTTGTTAGAGTATAACATATTCGGGCCTATTTAGAACAGATTCAAGTCCTCTTCTAACTACTTCTTCTCTTGTTTCCCCGTATAACTCTCTCTTAACTAATTCATCAATAACAAAAGCAGGAAGTCCGTAAAAGTCCATTCTTAAGGAACCTTCGGAATCTTGAAATTCTGCTTCCAAATCTGAATCTAAAAATCTACTGGGGCAATAACCTCTCCTTTGAGCAACATCCATTTCAATTCCCATTGTGCTTAATTCTGGAGACATTTGTAAAATCCATTTTTCATTAAATAATCTTTGGGCAGTTTCTGACAAAGTCAATCCGTGAAGCCCATCTTCGAAAAGATGAATTAGTCTTTCTTTCATAAGATAATTGAGAGCCACATCTACAGAATATCCTATTCCTTCAACTTGATTAGTTAATCTTTCCATACTCCTCTTCAAATAAGGAATTAAAAAATTTATCTTTTTCTAAAAACTCATTAAACGGAAATTCTTTCTTGTGCTGGAAGTTTCAAGTATAATCTAAAATATTAAGCAAGAATAAACCTAACTCGTTTATACACAAAACTTATATACTCCATGTGCATTCTAAATGCATGTTAAATACAGTTAAGCAAAAAAGTATTTCCGCAAGAGTTGAAGTTAATGAATATGTTAACAAAGTTCTTGCTGTTGTGAAAGCAAAATATGGTCTCAAGGATAAATCTGAGGCAATTAACAAATTTGTTGAGATGTATGGAGAGGAAATTGTGGAAAAAGAAGCAAAGGAAGAATATGTTAAGGAGCTGATAAAAGGGGTTAAGGAACATATTGAGAAATATGGTTATAAATCTATGAATGACCAAGAGCTTGATAGTTTGTTTAATGTAAATGTTTAGATATTCTATATCCGATAAGTTAAAATTGATAATTGATAAGCTAGTGAAAAAAGATAAAAAAACTGCTGAAATTATATACAAAAAAATTAAAGAAATTGTAAACAACGATGCCGAAACTATCCAAAGATACAAGAATCTTAGACACGATTTAAGTGATTCAAAAAGAGTTCATATTAACAAATCTTTTGTGCTTACATTTAAAGTAGATATTGAAAACAATTTTATTCTCTTTTGGGATTTTGACCATCATGATAATATTTATTAGTTTAAACGAACTTATTTGCACCTTCTTTAATGCTGGAAGATTTAAGCGTTGATTGAAGGTTTAATTATACCTAATAACTACTATTTAGTTACTAAGATAGAAAGGTTTAAATAGGAG
>JBBSYC010000017.1:0-3538 GCA_038045445.1 Nanobdellota archaeon | reverse complement strand
AGGTGGTCGACAACTATTATAAACCTAATTCTGTACTAAATAGAATACCTATAATTTTCAAGAAAAAAAGGTTGCCCTTGAAAATCACAAAAACGTGCGACTTTCGGCACGCGCATCATACTATCTTGCGATTTCTAGGGGTATGGAAGCGTAGACTTAACTTTTTAGAAATAAACCTACTTTATCTAAAATATCTTTAACTTTTTCTTTTTTTAGATGACCAATTTTATAATCTATCATAGACTTTTCTACCGAAAATATTTTATCAATTCTAATATTACTTTGCATTTTCAATTTACCTTGCTCAAATTCATCATCGCTTAAAGAAATCTCAACAGATTTTTCTGAGGAAGTAGCAGTGATTTGACAAACAATAATATCCTCTCCTTTAGGAACTTTAACTACAAATGCAGGTCTTTTCTTATAAGTAGTTAAATCTGAATGGGGAAAATTAATAACTACTATATCTCCTCTTAGAGGTCTTTCCATGCATTATCCTCTTCTTTAGTCAACCATGTCCTTGATAGAGATTTATGGGAAGCTAAAAGAGTCTCTGGAATAGATTTTTTTATAATTAAGTCATCTCCATTTCTAATTACAATCAATTTATCCCCTTCTTTAATATCCTTTCTCATATCTAGGGGTATAACTACTTGTCCTCTTGAACTCATTTTTGTAGTGTCTATTTGCATAAGTAAGATTAATCTTATTTATATATAAATCTTTCTATATGCCCTAACTGAATTATAATTAATAAGCATCAAAAAATCGATGCACCACCACACCTTAAAAGGTGTGGTTTGAAAATGGTGCTCGATTTTTGGATGCAAGAAACTTCTTCCAGAAGAGAAGTTTCTGCACAGAAGTTTGTCTTTGTAAACAAACTTCTTGTGATCGAAGTGCCGACCACATCTTAAAAGATGTGGTTTTAGTGAGGCACTGTCGACATAAAATTTTAACGGATTTTAGTTCCCATCAGGATGCGCGGAATGTATTGAACACGGCCCCCTCACATATAGTTCTTCATCACCTATTGATGACTCATTCAACTAATTTATTTGTTGTGAATTTAGAATAGATAGTACTTCGATGGCCAACATCAAAGACTATTATTAGCCCATTAACTATTCTGTAAATGGCTCTATAATTTCCATCTTTTAAGCTACTAAAACCTGTCAGTTGCTCGGCAAGTGGCTTTCCTTTAATTTCTCCACGAGCTAATTTCTTGATAACTGTTTTTAATGATCTTTGAATATCAATATGTAAAGATTGCAATGCTTTTTTACAACTTACTGTTAGCTTTATTTGCAACTCCATTTAGATATCATCAATGCTAACTAATCTACCATGACGAAAGTCATCCATGCTTTTGGCAAGTCTTGCCATAGTTTCAGGATCTGACAAAATCTCTACAGTTTCTCTTAATGACTCAACATCAGCATTCTCTTTATTATTGGAAAGTACTCTACCAAGTACATCATTATAAGATTCTCTACGCGCTTTCTTTAAACTATCAAGTATTCTTTTGATTTTCAAATCTATTGTAATTGTAGTTGTATTCATGAATACTCATGAATACTTATATATTTAAGTTTTTGTATCTCTAAGAATAAAGAAGAAGAAAGAGTAATTAATAGAATGAAATTTTATATGAAGAAAATAAAGATGTTATCTCGAGAAGTCTTAGAAAAGAGGAATTAGACTATAGGAATGTTATGAACATGTTTGGCACAGTATTTGGAAGTCTTACTGGTTTAATAGGAATTATAATTATGGGAAAAAGAAGAATGTCAAACAATATAAAAAACTTAGAAAAAAAGATTAGTAAAGCCCCAGTGTTGTTTCTTGTTCCGAGATTATTTAATTTATAATAAAGATTATTCATATCAATAAAGATTATTCAAAAGTGTTAAAAACTTGCTAAATTGTTTACTTTTATGAATAAGCCCATTGATGAGATAAAGAAGAAAGTCTTGCCTATTCTTAGGAAACATAAGGTGACTAAGGCAGGTATTTTTGGAAGCTATGCTCGCGGAGAAGAGAAGAAAGGAAGCGATATTGATATATTGATTGAAATAGATGAAAGCGTATCTCTTTATGGCTTAATAGACCTTAAAATTCTTCTTGAGAAGCGCTTAAAGAAGAAAGTAGATTTAGTTGAATATTCTTTAATAAGGAAGGAGTTAAAATCCAGAATACTAAATGACGAGATACCTATACTTAGATGAAAAGAGACTACAAATTATATTTGCAAGACATAAGGGACTGTATCGCTCAAATAGAAAAATATATACAAGGCGTTTCTGAAGATACTTTTAATAAAAAC
Source organism: Nanobdellota archaeon (assembly GCA_038045445.1). GTDB lineage: Archaea > Nanobdellota > Nanobdellia > Pacearchaeales > GW2011-AR1 > SICU01. Next base: position 1,212 of record JBBSYC010000017.1, on the reverse strand, counting down.
ATTCTTTTGCAAGATGGGGTAATAAGAAGACTTGAGATAATGGGAGGGGCTTCTAGAAATATTCCTAAATCTCTCAAGGAAAAAAACAAACAGGTTTCATGGTTTACTATGTCTCAATTTAGAGATTTGATAGCTCATAGTTACTATGATATAAGCATACATAGGGTTTGGAATATTATAAAGAACGATATTCCTAAAATTAAAGAAGCAATGAAAAATATTGTTTTAGTTTAACAGACAACATTGAAATATGAAAAAGACTTCTAAGATTCCTCATAAAATACCCCCTGATTTACAAACAGTTCTTACTTCTTTTCCCAAGGCTATGAAAACATGGGAAGAGATTACTCCTCTTGCACGCAATGAATTTATTTGCTGGATTGAAGATGCTAAGAAAGATGAAACTAGACATAGTAGAATTGGAAGAACAATTACTGATTTGATGGAAGGAAAGCGCAGACCATGTTGTTGGGCTGGTTGTGTTCATTGAGGAAGTAAACTAATGAGATAGTTGGGAACTTAAGCTGATTAAGCCTTTATTTGTTACTACTTGGGTGAGTTTTAAGGATTATAAAAAGTTTAAATATCTTATTTTTTGATAACTTTTATGGATTGGGAAACAATAACACAATTTTTGAACACTACTAGGGGAGCTTATGCTGTAATGGGTGCTGGAGCCTTATTTACTTTAGGGACGGGTTACTTGTTTGGGAAGATGTCTTCTAGAGACAAAGAAGCTGATAGGAATTATAAATTGGAAATGGGAAGATTAGACCTTGAAAGAGGTAAAATTGACTTGGAAAGAGCAAAACTTAGCGGAGATCCAGTTCAATTGAAGCAAATGACTTATGATGAAGTTGCTAGAGCTCATGAAAGACAAAAAGAATTAGATAAGATTGAAAGAGATAACAATAATCAAGATATTGATAGGTCAAGAAGAATACAACTAGAAGATATTACTAGAGATGATGCTTCTAAAAGTGCTGAAAGAAAGCACAGAGTTGAAGTCATAGCAAAGCTGGCTGAAACCACTAAACCTGTAATTGAAGCATATGCACGGGCAGTAGAATTATATCATTCAAGCGATAGAGATGAAAGAGTTGCTGACCCTGAATTAAAGAGGAAAAGACAAGATTATAGAGAAGAACTTGTGGGGAAATATGAGAGTGACCCTATTTAGAGAGGTTTTATAAACTATAAATATCTCTAATT
>JBBSYC010000016.1:0-31594 GCA_038045445.1 Nanobdellota archaeon | reverse complement strand
AGTACACGAAATTATAGGGTTAGTACCCCATGCAAGAATATTAGGATACTACACAGTTCTTTCTGCAAAGTTTAAACCTGTTGTATCAAGCAACTTTGTTTATAGACAATTTGGTGGATAGTGTTACTTGTTTTTCCAAATTGTCTTATTGGAGATTTAGGAACAAAATGCAACTCAATTATCCTAAATGTCTATAAATCTTACTTATCGTCAAGATTAAGTTAGAAAATATCCATTTTCAATTCGTTACTCTTACTCTTTCAAACAAAAAATAAAAAACAAAAAACTGAAAAAGCTTATCTAGATTTATTTCCAAGCATAAAATAGTCTGCTACTATTATAAGATGCATTATAAAACTAGGCCAATTTCCCCAATTTATGCTAAAAGCAGCAACTATCATTATTACTATCGGAGGCCAAACCGTATGTTTTAGTCTCCAGCTTGCAAGAATCGCTATACCGAAAACAATTTCTGAGATGATTAGTACCCATGCCCAGAAACTCGGAGCCCAAGCAAACAATGCAATGCTTGACAACATGCCCACGATAGCATCAGGGCCCATAACAAAAAGCTTAAGCAATCCAGGGACAAGCATAAGAAGGCCCAGAAGAACGCGGTGCACAGTCAAAATATTTTTATGATTCATAAAACCTCCCAACAAATAATTTTTAATTACTATTTAAATCTTTATCAGCTAAGCAGAAAAAGGATGTTCTTTTCGGCTTTCTATACCATCAACCTTCAGCCTGCGTATAATAACTCCTTTTCTTACAGCTCTTTCACGCATTTTTAAAGGGTCTTTCTCATCTTTGGGAATCTCAATATCTTTGATATCAAAATCATATCTTACTTCAGCACTCTTAAAATCAGAACAATCAAAAAAGAGTTTTTTAGCAAACTCTGGATTAGTCGTCTTTAATTTACAAAAATCCACCTTTATAGAATCTTCAGAATTATTTCCAGGTTTCGCAGATTTTGGAGCCTTTGGTTTCACTTTCAAATCGCTTTTACCCGTAGAAAAAGAAAGAGCAATAAATGCTCTTGGAACAGAGTCACATATAGAAATTAAATCATTTCCATTAAATTCGCCAGAAATTGAATATTTTTTAACACCCATAAATTGACTTATGCCTTCGTATTTTATGTTAGAAGGTAGAGCCTTAGTGGAAATTATTACTCCTTCCACCTTAGTTTTATTTTCTCCAAGTTCTTCTGCACAGGCTCTTATCAGTTCATTTGCATATTCACTAGTCGTAGAGAAAGAATAATTTCCCTTAGAATTCTTTGCCTGAACAATTGCCTTATTAGTAAAAACGCCTCTGCTATATTTCTCAAACTGTAAATGTGTTAAATCATCTGAATTCCCAGAGCACAATTTTCTAATAAAAAAATCCATAGTTTAGTCTGTAAATTTTAGTTTATAAATTCTCTTTAATCAATTTTCAAAACACCAATTAGCTTAGAAGCCTTACTAAACTTTATATACATAAAAACCGTCGGAAATTAATGGCCATCTCAAATAAAGACATAAGGAGAGTTTTTGTCTCGCTTATTTTACTTCTTCTCGGGGTGGTTGCCTTTTTGATTGTAAGACCAATACTATTGTCAATATTTGCGGGTCTTATCTTAGCGTATATTTTTTCACCCATCTATAAAATTGTTTACAGGACAATTCACGCGAGAAATACTGCTGCAACCATAATGTGTCTTTTAGTTGGTTTGATGATTATCGTGCCTTTATGGTTTACAATTCCAGCGATAGTCCAACAAGTTTTTGATTTATTTAATCTAAGCCAGAATATAGACTTCTCACAAGTTGTAAGCAAACTATTCCCTTCTTCTTCAGCAGAGTTTCAAGAGAAATTAACCACGATAATAATCCAGTTTACTGGAAACATTGCTTCCACGATATTTAGTTACTTCATAGGTCTTTTGCAAAGTTTACCTTCACTTTTACTTAATTTAGCAGTAGTGCTCTTTGTATTCTTCTTCTCATTAAGAGACCAAGAAAGTCTAAGAGAGTTTGTATCGGGGATATCTCCATTCAGAAAAGATAAAGAGACGATTCTAGTCACAAGATTCAAGGATATAACTTCTTCAATAATTTATGGATATATCATCGTAGGAATATTACAAGGTCTTGCATTGGGACTAGGTCTTTTGATATTTGGAGTAAATAATTCATTGACTCTAACTATTCTTGGGATATTTGCATCTATGCTTCCAATGATAGGGCCATGGTTTATATGGATACCCGTAACAATAGGAATGTTAATATCTGGAAATGTAGGGATGGCTACAATTTTTGCCGTTTATTGTATTTTCTTTGTATCCACCATAGATAATATTTTAAGACCTTATATAGTCTCCAGAAGAACAGGGGTATCCTCAGTGGTAGTCCTAGTTGGAATGATAGGAGGACTAGTGGTATTTAATGTAATGGGTTTAATACTTGGTCCTTTAATATTAGCTTACTTAGTCCTATTCCTTAAGGCATATAAGGACGGAACTCTCTCAGACATGTTTTCATCTACGGAATAGTTTTAAAGGCTACGTAGTTTATATTCCAATGCGTTTCAGACTAAGACCCATTAAGATTTCAACAGGCAAGCCAGTTATCCTTTTACATGAACACTCTGCTAAGAAGATGGATATCCATACAGGGGATAGAGTAATTATTAAAACAGATAAAGATAATTTAGTAGCAATAGTAGACTTAGTTAAGGGGTTAATAAAAAAAGATGAGGTAGCTTTATCCGAAGAGTTAAGTGAATCTATAAAACAAACTAAAGGGTTCATAGAAGTTTTTCCATCCGAGGCTGCCGAGAGTTCATCAATATTACAAAACCAGTCAAATTGCAGAGAATATTCTCAGGAAGACCTGGAAAAAATAATGGATGATATCGTGAATAATCGTCTTAGTGAAGCAGAAGTTGCATATTTTGTTTCAACTATGGCTCACTGCAAGGTATCTTCAAAAGAAATAATCTCTTTAACAAATGCAATAGTTAAAACTGGTACAAGAATATCTTGGAAGTATAAAATAGTTGCAGACAAGCATAGTATAGGAGGCATTCCAGGAAACAGAACTACACCAATTGTCGTAGCTATATGTGCTGCTACTGGAGTAATAATGCCAAAGACCTCTTCAAGGGCCATTACCTCTGCAGCAGGAACCGCAGATACTGTAGAATCAATAGCACCAGTAAATCTAACCATCGAAGAGTTAAAAAGAGTGGTCAAAAAAACTGGAGCTTGTCTCGCATGGGGTGGTTCTCTTGGTCTAGCCCCGGCAGATGATAAGCTAATAAGAGTAGAAAAGTTACTAAGGGTGGACCCAGAATCTCAGCTCATTGCATCTATTCTTGCAAAAAAAGTTTCCGTCGGAAGTACTCACGTGTTGATAGACATTCCATATGGGAACGGTGCAAAAGTTTCTAAAGAAAACGGAGAAAGACTTGGAAAACTTTTTATTTCTCTTGGAAAGAAATTAGGCCTTAAGGTGAAGATAATCTTAACAGACGGAAGAGAACCAATAGGTAATGGAATAGGACCAGTTCTTGAGATGAAAGATGTTATAAAAGTTTTAAAGCAAGATAACGGACCGATGGATTTGGAAAACAAATCTATTTTTCTTGCGGGAAATATTTTAGAGATGGTGGGAAAAGCAAAAAAATCAGAAGGAGTACCCAAAGCAAGAGAAATATTACGCTCGGGTCAAGCATACAAGAAGTTTGCAGAGATAATTATTGCGCAGGGAGGAGACCCCAAAACTTGGTTGCAAGAAGCAAAGTATAATCACACCATTGTCTCAAAGCATGCGGCAACAATAGAAAAAATAAGCAATCAGGACATTAACTATCTTGCAAGAATAGCAGGATGTCCATTAGATAAGTCTTCTGGAGTATACCTATACAAACATGTAGGGGAAAGATTAAATCCTGGAGAGAGGTTAATTACTATTTTCTCAGAGTCAAAATCTAAGTTAAGAGAAGCAATTAGATTCTTTAAGAAGCAAAAACCTATTATATTGCAATAGCAAAATCTTTTTATATAAAAAATATCAATGATTCTAATGAAAAAAGAAGAAACCTACTTAAGTGAGAAAGTTAACTACATCAAAAAGAATGTACAGAAGGGATATGACAAAGATTCTCTTAAATGGGCATTGATAAGTCAGGGAAATAATAAGCAAGAAGTAGAGAAAGCTTTTGCACAGGCAGAAAAAGAATTAGCGAATGAATCTGCTACAGAAGCAAGAAGAATTCAATCAATGCAACCTTCCCCAAGAATAGAGCCAGTAATACCAGAAGTTGAAAAGAAGAAAGGCTTTTTTGCAAGACTTTTTGGAGATTGAATAAGATTAATAATTGACTCCAAGTAAGTAAGCTCCCCAAACCATCAATGCAATAAATATGATTTTTTGAAAAATTATTCCCTCTGTATTTCTTCCTTTATTAAATTAGGGAAGAAAATTGTTAAAATCCCCCCATAGAAAATAAAATTGTCGAAGCATAATCTGTTAGGAATAATATTATGCACAAGGGTGCTAAAAGATTTAATAGAGTTAAAACAAACAACGCCATCGAAGCCGTAGAGATAGCAATTAATACAGTTAATTCTCTAAATAAGAAATATTTTGAATATTCTAAGAATAAACTAGACGAGTGCACTAGAGCTCAAATTAGTATATCCTTCATTTTTTACATACTAAAAAGTGAACAAACTTCCCATATGAGTTTTTTACGCTTTGAACTTTCTTGAAACCTATTTTTTTCAAAGAGTCTTTAAGTTCTTCTTCACCTTGAGATTTTTTAACAAATTTAGAAGTTTCTGTAACAGATTGCGATATGTAATCCCACTCTTTCTTGAATTTAGGCAAAATATCTTTTTTTGTTAATTCTTGAATAATGACATCCGTTAATTCTTTTGTTGGTTCTGAAGACCAAGCAGATATAGTAAACCTAGAACCTTTCTTTAGAACTCTATAAATCTCTTTAAAATATTTAGAATTATCTTTTACAAATGGGATAACAAACATTGAACTTGCACCATCAAATTCATTATCTTTGAAATCAAGATTTTGTACATCCATTTCGAAAGTTCTAAGTTTGTTATTAAATTTTTTACATTTTTCTAAAAGAACCTTTAAAGAAACTGAATGATTATCTATTGCTGTAACTTCATGTCCTTCCTTAAGTAATTCAAGTGTTAAGTTTCCAGAACCAGCACCAGTGTCTAGTATTTTATTTAAACCCTCCAATTTTTCTAAATGTAATCTTATAATTCCTTTATATTCATCTAGATTATTTTGAAATAAATCATAGTATTTTAGATGATGAGACCATAGATTTTTCATGTAATTAAGTAATTTTGAAGAATTAAAGAGTTTTGTATGAGAAAGTGTTGCATCTTTTAAAAATATAATTTATTCAATAATTAAAAAACGCCTGCGCCCGGAATCGAACCGGGAAATCCCGAAGGAAACTAGTTCTCAAGACTAGCGGAGTACCATTGTCCCACACAGGCTTAACAATAAATCCTTTTTGAAGTTATTTAAAGATAACTAAGGGTCCCTTGTTAAAAATTCAACATCTACCAAATCAACTCTTCTCCTTATTTTAGATTTATATTTTATTAGTTCTTTTTTAGGGATAATTGGAACTTCTATTCCAAAAACAATTTTATTTTCAAAATCATTTAAATCTGATTCCAACCTCTCCCATATCTTAGTATTTTTATTGAATATCTTTTGAGAATCGGCCCCACAAAATTCAACGCTTTGTCCTTTGTAGTCTATAGCAAGTCCAATTGTGTCCCATTCATCATCTCTATATTTATTGGGTCCAACATATTTAAATTTTTTAATAAAAGGTAATATTTTTTCAAAATCTTTATCGCGAATCTCTATATCTATATCCACCAAATCTCTTTTAGAACCATAAGCTCTAACTGCTAATCCACCACTTATTCTAAACGGAATTTTATTTTTTCTTAAAATATCAACAATCCACTTAAGTGCTTCAGGAGCATTCTTGTTCATAAGATTAAAGAATTCTTATGACTTATAACCCTATCAGTAAGACTAACCTTCAGAAACGTAAGTCTCACTAACTCAAAGCTCTTCGGTAAAAAACTAAATTAAAATTAACCGAAGAGACTAGCAAGCCCCGCTGCAGATTCAGAAGGTTTCTCTTCTTTCTTCTCTTCCTTTGCAGGTGCAGCACTGGCTCCAGCAGAAGGTGCAGCTACAGCAACATTTGCATTCTCAAGCTCAGCGCCAATATCAACGCCATGCAAGCTAGCAATTAATGCTTTCAACTTTGATTCATCAACTTGACTTCCAGTAGCATGAATAACTTTTTTCAAATTATCTTCATTGACAGGATGTCCCAGTTTATGCAATAACAAAGCTCCGTAGATGTATTCCATTATTGTCCCTCCCTTGTGTTTGTTAGCAATCTTTCGATGACTTTCTCTTCTCTTCCAGCCTTAGCAATAAAGTATCTCATTGTTTTTTGAGTAGGATATTTGATATTAATGGCAAAACCAAGAGCCTTGCGAATATATTCTTTAACTGTCTGAAGAGTGCCAACTTTATCTATGATGAGATTAGAGTATGTTTTGTCTTCTTTAGAATCATAAGCAACAATAGGAATAAATCCTACCTTCATCGGGCTAACGTTAAGCTTGCCTAAAACACTAGCCACATTTGGTTTAATAGCTTCTCCCGCTTTAGCAACAATCGCTCCCTTAATTATCTCAAGTTTTCCTTCAGTAACCTTGACTTTTAATCCAGCATTGCTTAACTCCGAAATTGCAGGACCTGCAACCAAGTCTGTTGGTCCTGGTTCAATTTCAATATCATTAGGAGCAATTTCTCCAGCCTTAGCTCTTCTAGAACTTTGAAAGTCCATCAAAATGCTCGAAAGTTCAAAGGGTTCTGCATCCGAAAACATGATTACATAATCCGCAGAGATACTCTGTTTAAGATTCTGTATTCCACCCTTACCCACAGACTCTATTGCTTTGAACACAGCACTTTTCTTAGCAACCCTTAACTCGGCGAGTCCCCGCATCTTTTTCTTTATTTCATTAAACTGTTTTCCAGGAAGACCTCTAGATGAAGCAATCATTATAGTTCTATTACGTTGCATTAAATTAGCTAAATCTACAACTATCTGTTTTTTTTCTTCAGAGACTACAGTAACAGATTTTTCTTTAGGAGCCATCACTTAATCTGCACCTCAACAGGTTTAGTCATCGTCAGTTTGACCATTGAACCCCTTACATTATCCATCTTCAATGGAAGCGCTTGAATAATCCCATTATAAATAGACTTGATATTTTCAATTAATTTGTCATCGGACATGCTTATCTTTCCAACGGCAATTTTAACACTAGCATCCTTTATTCTTATTTTAGAAGATTTAGATATTTTATTTAAAGTATTCTTTATTTCTTCTGCTCCTTCTTTCATCATCACTCCTAGTTGCGGAGAAGGCATTTTTCCTGTTGGTCCAAGAACTTTTCCAAAAGTACTCGCAATAGAAGGCATCAGAGAAGAGTGAGCTATAAAAAAGTCATATTTTTTAACAAGACTCTTGAGAAGCTTTTTATCACTATATCTTGCAAATTCTGGTTTAGTTATTGTTGGTACCAAATCGCTCTTTTCAGGGAGGAACGCACAAACTGATTTTTCTTTAAATTTATTAGGAACATCCACAACAAAAGATAAATTAGATTTTCTAAAATCAAGACCTTTTAAATTTACAATTAAGTCAACAGTTTGATCGAACTTGCGTCCTTCCTGACTTCTTAATTCTTTAAGTGCTTCCTTGAGTTCCATGATTTGTGTCTTCTACAGTCTGCTTCAACACTCATAAAGGTGAGTATGTCAAAGATGTAGTTTAATGACTTTCAAGGTTGTTTTGATGGCTTTATAAACTTGTCGCTATAATCCAGTCTTCGCGCAACAGAGTAATTAATAATTAATAAACTGCGCAAAACAGATAAAAAAGATAAAAAAAGGCATTTTACACAGGAAAATAACCGCGCAAAACAAAGATTTAAATAGCTTAAACTGCGCATTATCTTGTGACGAATGAACAATTTTATAATAAGTCTAAAGTGGATTGGGCGGGTAACGCTCTAAGTAGCAAAGCAAGTTCCTCAGAAGACAGAGAAAAGGCATTAGAATTATTAGATAATTGGAGAGCAATTCATAAATATCCAATGCATATATTTAAGAAAAGGCTGAAAAATGTTTCAGAAAAAATAGATAAAAAAGCTTTAGTTGTTCAGCGCCTTAAAAGATTGCCATCAATAGTAAAAAAGTTACAAAGAAAATATAGTGGAAAAGAACCCACGATGAAACTTTCACAAATGCAAGACATTGCTGGATGTAGAGCAGTTTTACAAAATGTAGAATTAGCAAAAAGAGTATATCAAGAAGGTTATATTAAAAGTGACCTTAAACATAAAAAGATAAATAATAAAGATTATATAACTTATCCAAAAGAGGACGGATACAGAAGTCTACATTTGATTTATAGATACCAAAGCGATAAAGAAAAGAAAAAATATAATGGTCTTTTAGTAGAGGTTCAAATAAGGTCAAAACTTCAACATCTATGGGCAACTGCAATAGAAACAGTAGACCTTTTCACGAGACAAGCTATCAAATCAAATGAAGGTCAAAAAGAATGGATGGACTTTTTTAAACTAGTAAGTTCAGCATTTGCAATAATGGAAAACTGTCCATTAGTTCCAGGCACACCCTTAAATAAAAAAGAATTGTATTTGCAAATTAAGGAAAAAGAAGAAGAGTTGCAAGTAATTAAGGTTATGAGTGGTTGGTCAAGGGCAATCAAAGTTTTTGAGAGTGAATTTAAGAAAAAAGATAAATGGGAATTTTATTTACTGGAGCTAGACATAACTGGTGAAAAGTTAAACATTACCGGATATCAAAAGGGAGATGAAAAAGATGCTATCTTAGATTATTCAAGAGCAGAAAAAAGAAACCAAGAAAAAAAAGAATATGACGTGGTTCTTGTGGGGGTTGATGCGACAAATGATTTAAGAAAGGCCTATCCAAACTATTTTGCAGATACTAGAGAATTCTTAGAAAACTTAAAGAACATAATAGAAAAGGTTAATGAATAATTATTACCTATCCAACACTTGCAGATATTCCTTAATCCTATCGATAGTCTGTGGAATCAAGAATTTCTCAATCTTATGTTCAAACAACTCATGCAAAGGTGCAAATTCTGCAACTCTGTAAAGATTATTCTTTTTTTCAACAATCATAATATCTCTTAGCCTCTTTAATTGTCTCCTAATGTTACTTTCAGCAATGCCCTTTGCCTCCAGAGAGCTGTCATGGCGCATTTTTGTAACAATATCTCTCACTTCAAAAGATGTAAGTTCTTTCTTTTCCTTACGAGCATCTTCCAATGCAAGAAGTATATCTACAATAATATCTCTGCCGTCTCCAGGTTGCAATAATCCTAAAGACAAGCAAATCTTTCTGACAATTTCTCTTTTAGAAGAATCATATGGTTTCTCATATTTTCTAAGAGTTATCTCATGAAGCGGAACGTCTCTTGCCATGTTCAATTCTTTCTCCCATTGTGAGTTGAATCCATCAATCCATCAATAACAATAATGATTATAAATGTAATCTTTCAAATCTAAAGTTATAAAATGGAATTAGTAGCCTTTCTCGGAGATGACAAGCAGAACTGGGGCCAGATTACAGGTCTTATTAATAGAGGAGAATGGGAAAAAATAATTTTGGTCAAATCAAAAACAGCAGAAGAATACATCTCTCCAAAAGAATCTGACTTAGTTATTATTGATACCTCAAAACCTCTTTTAGATGTTAAAGAAGAGATGATAAAAAAATTAAGGCCTAAATTCTCAAGTTTTGATGTTCATGTTTCAATTGCATCAGGCACAGGAAAAGAACACATGGCATTAATAAGTTCATTATTGTCTGTTCCCGTGGGAATAAGGTTAGTCGTATTTACAAAAAACGGCATTGAAGTTATTAATTAAAAATATTTAAAACGCCGAAAAGTATATAAATCTACTATCATATCGCTATAACATGAATGAGAATAATGAAATAGCCTTAACTTTGAAGTTCAAAGGTATGGAGGCAAAACTCTTAGAAGAAATTGTAAAGAATGGGCTTTTTAGCTCTAAATCCGAAGCAATAAGGGCAGCATTAGCTAATTATTTTTTAAAACTAGGATTGCTTGGAAGAAAAGAGCAATGGGATGAAATTAGAACTTTTCCAAGAAGGAAGATTTCACCAGAACAGTTAGCTAAAGATTTAGAGAAATTGGAAGAGGAAGTAAGATAATAATGAAATTAAGAGTATTTTTAGATACTAATGTGTTCATTTACTCTTTCGAGTTTCCAGAATCAAATAGTGCAAAGATAATTGATATGCTTAATGATTATAAAATCGAAGCAGTTATTTCAGAAATGGTTTTAAAAGAAGTAATTTTTTATTTTGAAAGAAAACATTCTAAAGAGTTGGCTAAGAAATTTAGAAAATATTTGCTAGATAATTGTTCATTAGTCTTCAAAGAAGAGGTTGTTGAGCAGATTAAAGAATTAAAAGGAAAAATAAAAGATAAAGATATTGAGCAATTAGCCTCTGCTCAAAAATATGGTCTAAAGCTCATATCCTATGATAGAGACTTTAATGATTTTGAAGAATATATGACTCCTAAAAGATTTTTAGGAAGTCTTAATCTAAAATTTGAAGATAGCGAATTTTAATAAAACAAAAAACGGCGTTGAAATTATTAATTGAATTCTTCTACTATTCTCATTAAATCTCTTACTCGTCTTCTATCTATCTCTGCTTCAGTATTTCCATTTTTAAAATAACTTCCCACAATTGCAGCATCTCCAATTTGTAATTGGTCATAAACATTATCTGCAGTAACTCCTGCTCCTACAACCAATGGAAAATCTCCAATCAATTCTCTAAATAATCTTAATTTATCAAGTGGAGTTTCAATCCCTGTTCCGTCTCCAGTTGTTACAATCGCATCACACTTGTTTCTTGCCACTGCAACTTCTTGAGCCAAACTTAATCCACTTTTAGCTTGATATTTGAATCGAACTCCTCCTAATATTGGAACTCTTGGGTGTTCTTTTCTTAACTTTACATAATCAGGTTCTGAAATATTTGGAGAAAGCCCATTATCAAACTGTATAAAACCGATTCCATATTTTGAAATCCATTGATAATCAAGACGGCTTCCAAGAGTATTTACTCCTACGATTAATGAAGCATCTCGTTTTCTAGAAATTGCATCTAAAACGCTCTGGACATCAGATATGTCCCCATGATAATTTTCTACAATGAATCCGTCAACTCCTTCTCCGTCATAAATCGCGATTTCTTCCAGAGCTCTATTTAGTTTTTCGTGTGCTCCATTACCTGCTAAGTGAATCATCCAAATAACTGATTTTTTATTGGGGAAAACTTCTCTAAATTCTTGCACACCCATTAACAATTTAATTAGCTTCACTTTTTAAGAATATATATAAATTAAAGGCACACAAAATATTATAAACCTTACAAATACATAAAATTTATGGAAGATGAGAACATAGTCCAACAAGTTGATTCTTATGTAAGAGAATTATTATCTGTAGCGAGAGAGAGAGACAAGAGGATAAATCCAGAGTCTCCAACTCGAGGTCAAAGATTATTAGCGGCAATGCATTTTGATTCAAAAAGAGAGTATTGGCTTGCAATGGAAATAATGGTTGGTAAAAGAGTAGGTGCGAGAGACCAAGAAGGAAGACTATTAGAAATGATGATGTTAGCAAGAGCTTTTGAAGTTAACCCTGACAGAATAAGAAGATTTTATGAAGGATTTGCACACACTTATTTTTCTTCAGACAAAAGCTCAAAGGTTGAGTAAATAATCCAGAAAATCAGAACAGATTAACAAACCACTTACCCATCATTATTGCAAGTAATAATAGTATAAACCAAGTTACCCAGGAGTAAGCTTTCTTCGCCCAAGAAGCGTTCCCCGTGATTCCCAAAATAGTGAGATAAAAGAATCTTCCACCATCAAGAATAGATACTGGAAGCATATTCATCAAAGCCACAAGAATATTTATTATTACTACCCACCACAATAAGTCGTATATAAATTGTGCAAAATCTCCGTCCCAAGTAGGAGCATAATATATATTAGGATTCTTGAATTTAGAAATTCCCTTAGAAACAAGCCCTCCGAATCCTCCAGTTTCTCTTGAATAGAATCCGATTCCAAGATAAGCAGAACCATTTCTGTTTCCAAGCTTGATATCATAATTGTGCGCCTGCTTTTCAGAATCAATTGTTGTCACAACAACTGTCTTGCCTGGTTCAATATCATACAAAACAGAAGAAAGTTCTTGCTGACTTCTAATCATCTTACCATCAATTGAGGTTATTGCTCCTACGAGATTAGCCTTTACTGCAGGAGCATCATCAAATAAAATTATTTGTTCATTATTCTCCAAAATTTCCAAAGTCAATGCTTCTTTGGGAGCATAGTAAATCTTTTTATCAGAAGTTGTTATCTTGTTAAGACCCTCTTGAACAAGTCCAGGAATTTCAGACAAAGAGGTAACGCTAACATTACCTATATGAGTTATCTGAGAGACATTAACAATTCCTTGAGAATATGAATTAAATATGACTCCTGCAGGTGCAAAGCTCAAAGAAAAGAATAATGCAAGCAACACTCCAAATAAGACAAACATCACAATGTTTGCAAAAGTTCCTGCAGCCAATATAGACAGTTGATGTTTCTTAGGAGCTTTAGCCATCTGCTTTTCATCTGGTTCAACAAATGCTCCGAAGAAAGGTCCAAAAAATGCAAGACCTGTTGTCTTAACTTTTATTTTCCAAAGTCTAGCAAATAGACCATGAGAAAATTCATGAGACAATGCAACAACTGCTAATGCAACAAGAAAATATGTGAAATAAAGAGGTGGAAAGAAAGACTCCAGATTGAACAATTTAGGAAAGTAAGGTATAAGCGGAGCAATAGGTGGCAAATTCTTTAATTGGTCAGGGATAGGAGTTGAAACATAAATCCAGACTGTTTTCGTAATCATCCACAAAATACCCCCCATCAAAGCATACCCAGAAGCTATAACAACATAACTTAAAGGCTTCAATAATTTGCCAAACTTCATAGAAGCCCAATCCATGAGCTTTATGCCAACTTTAGTATGGTACAAAAATATCCAACCTTGTCTCTTTAAGTTTTGTTTATTCTTTCTCAAAATTAAAAAAGCAGATACACTAAAAAGTACAAGAAATACTAAATCATATACTATAAAGCTAGCCATTCATCATTCCTCATTTGGTTTTTTTCATACGCAATGTTCTAAAGCTGTGTCTTCCACACTTCCTACATCTTATCTTTTTTGAAATCACTTTTAAGGATTCGGACCTCATTTTCTGCCCGCAGTTTTTGCAAACAAACATATTTCTGAAAAGTCTCATTTGCGCAGCAGGTAATTTCGTAGCCATGTTAATTTATCCTCATTACGACTCTTTTACCTTCTACATCCCAATACTCTACCTGTTGCTCTGCTTCGAGCTTATCCTTTAGTTCTTCGTCATAAGGTAGATTAAGAGTCTCAAAATTCTCAAGATCCATTACGCTAACTAAATCTCCATCCACAGTAAGAACCTGCGCCCTCTTTTTTTCAACGTTAGGGACTTCCAGAGATTCACTTCCAGGCAATACACCAATTCTCTTTTTATGGTCAAATATCCCAACAACTTCCATCCTACACTTCATACTTCCATGTTTTCCAGTTTTACTCTGGTCATTGGACTTCACCACACAAGGAACACCATCCCATAACACAGTCGTACCTGGTTTAGCAGAAGTAGCCTGAATTAATTTCAAAACCATAACAAGTTTTTTGCAAGAGCATTTATAAAACCTTCGATGCCGTTCATCCAATTTGTAAAGAGAATTTTAAATTAAGTCTATTACAAAATTTACAACCTCTAAAATGAAAGTTTTTTAAAGCCAGGGTTTAACTCAAGACAATGAATCAGTCACAAAATAGTATAATGGTAAAGAAAGGAGACTTTGTCGAAATAAAGTTCACTGGTTTAGTTGACGGAAGAGTATTTGATTCAAATATAAAAGAAGAAGCAAAAAAAGTAGACGAGAGAGCCAATCCTGAAAAGACAGTAATTATAATCGGTCAGAGAATGGTGGTAAAAGGTTTTGACGAATATCTCGAAGGAAAAGAGCTAAACAAAGATTATGAAATCGTCTTAAGTCCTAAAGAAGCATTCGGTCAGAGAAGAACAGAACTCGTCAGAATAATACCTCTCAAGGTTTTTCATGAGCAGAAATTAAATCCAAAACCTGGAACCTCATTCGTTTTTGACAATCAGCTTGCAAAAATAATAACCATCTCGGGAGCAAGAGTAATAACAGATTTCAATAATCCTCTAGCGGGAAAAGAGGTGACTTATAAATTTTCTATTTCAAGGATTGTAGAAGATTTAAAGGAAAAAACAGAGACAGTTTGTAATCTTTTATTTAGACACGTACCTCAAGTAATAATAGAAGGAGATTCTATTACAATAAATGGTCCTAAAATATTAGAAAATTTTGTCAATCAATCACAATCAAAATTCAAAGAGTTTCTAGGAAGAGAAGTTTCATTTAAAGAAATAGAATCTAAAAAAGAAGAATAGTTAAGTAAATCCAATGAAATTGGATATAACAATGCTTATAAATTGTTTACAATTCGATAAAACATGACAGGTGATTACGAAGATTCTGATTTGAAAAGTGTATCTTCGATTGATAAGGAATTAGAACAGCTTGTTAAAAAGCAAGGCGCCCGTGTTAAAGTGATTGGTTGCGGAGGAGGAGGAGGAAATTCAGTTTCAAGAATGAAAGAAATAGGAATTAAGGGTTGTGAAGTAATTGCAATAAACACCGATGCCCAAGACCTTCTTTATACAAATGCAGATGTAAAAATATTGATAGGCAGAGAGTTAACAGGAGGTCTTGGAGCAGGAAGCAATCCAAAAATTGGAGAGGAAGCAGCTAAAGAGTCAGAACAGGAGATTCGTAAAAGATTGTCAAATTCAGATTTAGTTTTCATAACTTGCGGTCTCGGAGGAGGTACTGGAACTGGTTCAGCCCCAGTAGTTGCGGACTTGGCTAAAAAAGCGGGTGCCTTAGTAATAGGCGTAGTAACTCTCCCATTTACAGTAGAAGGGCAAAAAAGAATTGAAAATGCGCAATACGGTCTGGAGAGGTTAGAACAAATAGCAGACACTTTGATAGTGATTCCAAATGATAAGCTTTTAGAATTAGCTCCAGAACTACCAATACAAACAGCATTCAAAGTAGCAGACGAAATTCTTACAAATGCAGTGAAAGGAATTGCGGAATTAATAACTTCCGCAGGTCTTGTAAATCTAGATTTTGCAGATGTAAAAGCAGTAATGTCAAACGGAGGAGTGTCTTTGATTGGAATAGGAGAGTCTGACAATGCAAAAGATAGGGCAATAGAAGCAGTTGAAAGAGCAATAAATAACCCTCTTCTCGACGTAAATATTGAATCTGCTAAGGGAGCATTAGTCAATATAATTGGGGGTCCAGACATGTCATTAGACGAGTACAGAAAAGTAATGGAAAAAGTAAGCTCTAAAGTATCTCCAGATGCAAAAATAATCTCTGGAGCAAAAATCTCCGCAGACATGGAGAAGAATATCAAGGTCCTCATAATAGTTACAGGAGTAAAAAGTCCTCAAATAGTTGGCTCAAAATCAAACTATAAGTTAAATGATAACAGTACTTCGTTAGGAGAAGAATTAGGAATCAAATTCATAAATGAATAGCCACACTAGTTTTAAAAACCCAGTGAATGATATAAATAAATGCAAAGAATAAAATCTTTTTTAGCTCAATGTAAAAGAGTTTGGACAGTTCTTAAAAAACCCACAAGACAAGAGTTCAACATGATTTCTAAAATCTCCGCATTAGGAATTTTAGCAATCGGCCTCGTGGGTTTTTTGATAATGATTATAATGAGAGTTTTTGGATAATCTTTCTTAAGTAAGGGATAAATTATACTTCTAATTCTTACAAATATTTCATTACACAAAATATAAATACCCTTAAACTTGAACCCATTTTATGGGTATTAAAAGAACACTAGGAGCTATTCTTGCGGGAACCGGTCTTCTCGTAGTTTTAGGAACTGGATTTAATTGTACGAGAAAACATGTAAATATTCAAAGGGAAATTCTAGATCTTCAAAGAAAAAGCAATCAGTTAAAAATGTATGATCTTGTAAAGGGGTTAATCGCAGATAATGACGGAAAACCTGCTTCTACTAGCAGACAAGATTGGGAAATTGCATATAATCAAGCATTCGGTATAGGTTTTGATAAGAATACTTATCCTGAAGACTTAACATTTGACCAACTAAATTTAATCTCTAAAGATTATTTTAATCGTCAAAAAGAAAAAAGAAAAACAGAATATTTTGAATCAAGATAAATATTCTTCAGTTATAATTTATAATTTATTATACAATAAAGGTTATGCAATGTTTATTCCAATAATTTGGCAAAACCCACAAAGTAAAAACATTTAAATACCATAAAAAATCTTCATAGATACTACTTCTCTTATATGAGTAAGTAGCTGGAGCTCATAAAAATGATTTTCATATTAAAAGTAACATCAAACAAAGAAGAAAGATCAATGGAAATGATTTATGAGAGAGCCGTTTCTAAGAATTTACAAGTCTTTGCAATAACTCGCCCCCACGGATTGAAAGGATATCTAATTGTCGAAGCAATAGATAAAGATACAATAGAGGAAGCAGCATTTAATTTACCCTATGTTAAAGGAATAATCGGAAGAACGGTAACCTTTGAAGAAATAAAAAATATGATTCAGCCAGAAGTTCAGGATTTCCATATTGAAATAGGAGACATAGTAGAGATGATTGCAGACCACTTCAAGAATGAAAAGGGCAAGGTAATGCGTATAGATAAAAAGAAAGGGGAAATAGTAGTCTCCCTTCTAGGAGCGGCCGTTCCTATACCAGTTACAGTTAAAATGGACAACGTAAAGGTTATAAGGCGTGATTCTGAACACTCAGCAGGAGAACCACAGGAAGAAAATGGCTATAATTAAGTTAATAGTTGATGGTGGGGCAATGAAACCTGGCCCAACAATAGCTCAGCAACTAGGGCCTAAGGGAATAAATATTGGAAAAGTTATAGATGATATAAACAAATCTACTTCAGCATTCAAGGGTGTGAAAGTTCCCGTAGAGTTAGACATAAATGATAAAACAAAAAGTTATGAAATAAGAGTATTCTCCCCACCAGTTGCCGAACTTCTAAAGAAAGAGTTAGGTTTAGAAAAGGGTTCGGGAGAAGCAGGAAAAGTAAAGATAGCAAATGCGGCAATTGAACAGATAATTGGAATTGCAAAAACTAAGCTAGTTAATATGCTTGCCCGTGATTTAAAAAATGCAGTTAAGCTTGTTTTAGGTTCTTGTGTATCTTTAGGAATTTTAGTCGAGAATAAGAGCCCAATAGAAATAATTGCAGAAGTAAATTCTGGAAAATATGATAAAGAAATTTCTCAAGAAAAGACACAAGTAAGTGATCTAAAGAGAGCAGAGCTTACAGAATACTTCAATAATGTTAAAGCACAGCAAGAATCTCGTGCGAAAGCAGAAGCAGCCGCAGCTGCAGCAGCGGAAGCAGCAAAAGTGGCGGCCACAACAGCAACTCCTGGAGTCGCAACAACAGCAACCACTACGCCTACAGCAACTGCAACAACTACTGCAACAGCTCCTGTAGCAAAAGCTCCAGTGAAGGAAGAGAAGAAAAAAGAAGACAAAAAGAAATAATTCTTAAATTCAATCAAAGAACAAATTTATATACGCTTATTTATAACCAACGTTGGGGGCTGTCTTATAGCTTGGTTATTATCCGAGGTTTGGGACTTCGAGACCCCGGTTCGAATCCGGGCAGCCCCATTTATATTTTTTAGAAGATCCAAAAATCGAGCACCAATCAAACCTTTAAGATGTGGTGGTGCTCGATTTTTGGATGCTCGAAGTGCCGACCACATCTTAAAAGATGGGGTTTTAGGGAGGCACTGTCGACATAATGATTCAGATTTTTTAAGACCTATAATTGATAAGCAAGGCTCTTAATAAAAAGCAAATAGGAATATTTAAAAACAAACTTTTGAGATGTTAAATATGGTAAAAACAAAAAAAGTAAAATCCGCTGGAAGATTTGGAGCTGGTTATGGCACATATTTGAGAAACAGATTGAACGCAGTGGAGTCTCTTCAGAGAAAGAAACAAACATGTCCTCACTGTAAAAAATTAGGCGTCAAAAGGCTTGCTGCAGGAATATGGCATTGTGAGAAGTGTGGCGTCCAATTTGCAAGCCACGCTTACGTATTAAATAAATAAGAACTTTTAAAAACACAAAATATAACTAAACCCATGGCACAATACAAATGTTTCAGATGTAGCAAACAAATAACCAATAAAGTTCTTGACAAAGTATTTAATTGTCCAAATTGCAATTCGAAAATATTCTACAAGCCTAGAATGCACGTGGTAAAGATAAAGGCAATATAAATAATGGATCAACTAACTAAACAGAAAATCCAAGATTTGCAGATTCTTGAACAGAACTTGCAGAGCCTCCTTATGCAGAAGCAGAATATGAGTATTGAGTTAAATGAAACGACTAATGCCCTTGAAGAAGTAAAGAAGTCTTCAGATTCGATTTATAGGTTAGTTGGTTCAATAATAGTCTCTGTAAATAAAGAGAAAACTCTTGAAGATTTGGAAGAGAAGAAAAAACTTCTGGAATTAAGAAATGCTTCAATTGAAAAGCAGGAAAGTTCGATAGAGTCCCGAGCAGTTGCATTACAATCAGAGATAAAAAAACTTCTGGAATCAAAATCCTCGTCGGAACAGTAATTATTTTCACATATTTTAAAAAACGATAATGTTTATATACTAAACTATTTACCTTGAAACATGGCATTTGGTTTCAAAGGAGTGTTCAATAAATCTCAACCTTCTGATGATTATGTAGAGCTTGATTTAAATCAGACAAAAAGCAGAAAAGAGAAGATAAAGATTAGACAGTTTACATTAAACAAGTATGACGACATCAATGAAATTCTTGCAGCCTTAAGAGAAGGTTATACAATTGCATTTATTGACATTCGCAAGTTAAAGAGTAAGGATATTATTGAATTAAAGAGAGCTCTAACAAAAATAAAGAAAACAGTTGATGCAATGGAAGGTTCAATTGCAGGATTCGGAGACCAAGCAATTATTGCTTCACCAGATTTTGCTGAAATTTATAGGGGTCCTGGAACAACTCAAGTTCAAGACTCCCAGAATAAAGAAAATTCTTTGATGTAAAAAGCACAATAATATTTTTAAACAGAGATTTTATGACAAATTCATGGTAGGTAGCATTGCATTAGTCCCAAGAGAGGTTATGGAAAGATATCCAAGAGCAAGATTTCTTTCAGAATCAGAACAAGAACAATATGATGAAGAAGTTAGAAAATTTATAGTCTATAATTATCCTCCTGGAGCACGAGCAATAGAATCATTAAGAATTGGAATAAATGGCTCCAATTTCTGGAAAGTCTCTTTGTTAAATCAAATAGGCATAAGAACAGCTTCAATTCAGGAGTTAGACTTATTAGGAGACCTCAACCCTCAATTTTTAGGAGATTTTTATGCAGATGTTCCAGGAGTTATATTAAGAAGCCCCCAAGAAAGAAACAAGTATCTTGCAGAGAAGTTAGCAGAATTAGCGGGGATAACTAATTTTGAAGTTCCCTATGTAATTGAAGGCTTGGAACCAAAATGTGACGAAAACTCTCCTTGTGGTTTATCTTTCAAAAGAGGAGGACAATTCAGAGTAATCAAAGCACCAGATTTCAGTCACGCAAATCATGAAAGGAGATTCAGAAAAATAAATCCAGACTATTCAATAGAATTTGATAAAGATGGTTCAAAGACTCTATTGACAAGACCAGATGGTTTTTCCAGGTTGTATCTGTACGGGGACCTCGGCGTGAATGCGGGCAACGGGAATCTTGCTAGTTCAAGCGCGAGTGGTCTGGTAGTAGTCATAGATGCGTCTTCAGGCGCAAAAGCGTAAGGTTCTTTCAAAAAGCGTTAAAATTGTAAGCCCCAATCAACTAATTCTGCGAAATAGAAAACAAACTTCTAACCGCAACAACAATTGTAGCAGGCACAAGTAAAACAAGCAAAGCTCCAAGAGTCGATGAAACAATGTTACCTATCTCCCAATTAAGGAATTCTATGTTTCTGACACCCGCAGAACCAGCAAAGCTCACTATAACTAAAGAAACAGAGGAAGTCATGAACTTATTTATATCATTGGGAGATACTCCAATAAAACCAATTACCAATCCCAACACAAGCAATAGTCCAAGAAGAAAAGGGTTCAGGCTTCCAAACAAGGCACTCAACATTCCACCAACAAGCGCAAGCACAATTCCTATAAGAAATGCCCATGCACTTACAATATTATCTTTTGACCTTATAGCCATGTATTATTATATGGATGTATTTAATATAAATGTTTCTTATGTCTTTGATTCTACAAAAAATCGAAAAACAACAAAGCATGATATAAGTTCGTTTAACACCGAAATATTTAAATAGCCTAATTATTGCTGATTCCCAGTACAAAATGAATTTCACAAAATTAGCTTCATTGTTTGCATTTGTCACATTGTCAGTTTTAGCTCTGGGCTTTGCAAGTGCTCAAGTATTAACCTTTACTCCATCCACAATTAGTCAGAATATTGTAGCAGGTCAAAACGCAACAATTAACTTTAACTTGAATTATAGCGGTTCATCTCCAACAGTAAACTTAACTTGGACAAGTTCAATTACTTCTGGAACAATTACAACGCCTTCTATAAATTCAATAAACCAAGGTCAATTAATATCCGTTTCATCTACAATTAGCCTCCTTTCAAGTGCTAGCGGAACAATAACAGGCTCTATAAACGTAATTAGTAGTAATGGAGATTCAGCAGGTTTACCAATAACAATTACAGTAAATCAACCATCAGCAAACATTACAATAACTCCCCCAAGTGCTCCTGTAAACATCAACCAAAACGCAAGTCTTATTGTAACAAACGCTGGAAACACACCCTTATCAATAACTATGTCTGAAACAAACTCTCCTCTTTTCGGAGTGACTTTCAACCCAAGAACATTCTCACTAGCATCTTCACAGCCACAGACAGTTCAGGCACTTCTTACAGGTTTGACAAATCTTAAATTCGGGTTAAACAATATAGGCATTAAAGCAGATGCAGGAACTCAAAGCGCAACTTCTACATTCCAAGTAAAGAAAACTTTCTGTTCTTCAGGAGAAACATTAATCGGAAATCTATCTCTATCTAACATTGAATGGTCAAATGATGGAGAAGGAGAAGACAACAACTGGGAGCTCTTAGATGAAATAGAATTAGAAGTAGAAGTCAAAAATAATAATGACGATGACGATATAGACACAATTGTAGAAATGGGTTTATTCGACTCTTCAGGAAAAAACGTTGCTGACGATTTAATATTCTTAGATGATTCAGACAGCGATAACGAAGAAATAGAAATAAACATTAATGATAACGATGAAGAAACAGTAACTTGGAGATTCAAAGTCCCAGCAGATTTAGACAAGGGAGACTACAAGCTTGCAATCAAGGCTTACAGCGATGATGTTGGAGAAGGTAGAGATTGCAGAGATAGCTCAAGCCACTTAGATGATGGTTTCTTCCAAGCTATAAAGGTAGAAGAAGCATCTGACGAAGGCAGATTTGTCATAGTAGACGAAATCTCAATGGATTCTCAAGTATCTTGTGGTCAGACAGCAACAGGACAATTCACCGTATTCAACATAGGAGAGGAAGACCAAGACAGAGTTAGAATATTAATAAGAAACAAAGACCTTGGAATAGATTTGACAAGAGAGATAACTTCAGATTTAGACAGAGGAGACGGGGAAAGCCTTGATTTCTCATTCAAGATACCATCAACAGCATCAAACGGAAACTACGTTTTAGAGTTCATAACAGAATATGATTACAAAAACGGAGTTTACAGAGAGGAATCTGAAAATTCATTTGACAGTGTTTTCGAAGTTTTAGGATGTTCTCAAAACTTAGGAACAGGTTCATCTGGAGGACTTACAAACCTAGATATTGATGCAGAGCTTGGTTCCGATGCGAGAGCAGGCGAAGAACTTAAAGTTATTGCAACAATAAAGAACACTGGAACAGAAGATGCAACATATAGTTTGAGCGCACGTGGTTACTCCTCTTGGGCAGAGTTAACAGATATATCTGAAGGTACAATATCTGTTGATGCAGGTGAAAGCAAAGAAGTCATATTTACAATGCTAGTAAATGAAGACTCTTCAGGAACACAATCATTCGACATACAAGTAGCCCAAGACGGCAGAGTCCAGATACAAGAAGTCGAAGTTAAGTTATCTGAAGCAAAATCAAGTTTATTCAATTCAAGTAACTCTCTTATATGGATAATCGGAGCGGTAAACCTTATTTTGATAATCTTAATAATTGTCGTTGCGATAAAACTTGCAAGAAGATAATTAGAAGTATTGCATTAGTTTTTTAATCCTTTAATCATTCTAAAAGTATGGTTAATTCTACTAAATTATCTTCAATTATACTAAGATACTTACTTCTTCTCTTGTTAAGTGTAGGCAATTTATCTATTTTTTATCTTATAGCAACACCTTTAACAGTTTATCCTGTTCTCGGAGCAATAGAATTGTTTTATGATGGAACTCTTCTTCCAAGTACTCCAACCAGAACATGTGAAATATTTCAAGACACATTTATACAAAATATAGCTTGCATGAAGACAACTATTTTTTTCAAAGATTATTTTGCAAACATAATTCCAGCATGTATAGCAGGTTCAGCGTATTACCTTCTATTAATATTAAATCTCACAACTCCAATGAGTAGACTCAAGAGAATAAAAAGTTTATTTTTTCTGATGTTTTCTTTCTTGTTTTTTAATATCCTTAGAATATTTAGTTTCGCAATGTTGTTTGTAAATAAAAATTATGAAATATTTAATATTGCGCATATAGCATCTTGGTATTTTGGGAGCACGATACTCGTAGTAATCTTATGGTTTGCCAATGTGTTAATATTTAAAATAAACTCTGTGCCCGTATATGCAGACATAAAAATGATATTAAATAAAATTAAGGGGGGTAAATGAGTTTTATCTCAGACATTATAGAATCAATAGTCTCAATCATCGGAGATTTAGGATACATCGGAATAGTTCTAGGAATGTTTATAGAAAGTTCATTTATACCTTTTCCAAGCGAGTTAGTTCTCCCTCCAGCAGGAGTCTTGGTTTCACGAGGAGAAATGTCATTTACTCTAGTATTATTTTCATCAATAATTGGAAGCATTTTAGGGGCATGTTTAAACTATATTCTCGGACTTTATTTAGGTAGGGGAGTCGCAAATAGATTAATAAGCAAGTATGGAAAATTCATCTTGCTGAAAAAAGAATCTCTAGAAAAAGCAGATAATTATTTTAAGAATCATGGAAGCATCACAACTTTTACAGGCAGACTTATCCCAGCCATAAGGCAACTCATCTCAATCCCCGCAGGATTTTCAAGAATGCATTTCGGAAAGTTCACATTGTACACAGTATTGGGTTCAGGAATATGGTCTTCAATACTTATTTATGTGGGTGTAGTTTATGGCAACAATAAGGAAGAAATAGATTCTTTCCTTGGCTCTGCGACATTAATCGTTTTAGCAATAGTTAGTATAATAATCTTAACATATCTTTACTATAAAAAGTTAAATAGAAACTTTCTTAGCCTCAATAAGTGACTGAACCTCAAGTTTTTCTATAGCCTCAAGAATTTCACAATTAGAGACCTCTACTTCGTAGCAATTTCCTTCTATAGTCACCTTAGTTTCGTTTCCTTTAAGTATTTCTACCACTCTATTTCCTGGCTTGTTCTCACAAGTAGCCCACAAGTCTCTTCTTGCACCAGCTTGCCAGAAATCAAGATTACCTGCGATAACCTTCATCTGGTTATCACTCATAAAACTAGAGATAGTTCCAACAGCAAGAGAACCATACTTGCATTGTTGCAATCCATCGCTATTTACAGACAAGTAAACTACAGACCCCGGACTAAGTAAATCAGATTTTCCGTACACAGAAACATTATTCTCTCTAGGGTCATTTCTCAAATAAAAGTTATATTTTGCAATATCTCCTGTGCTTGTTCTAATATAATAGCTGTGGTGGAACAAAGGTATTTCTCCAAGTTTTTGTTTTGAAAATGTAAGACCTTCATATTCAAAAGAATTTAAACTCTTAAAATAAGCACTTGCAATTAAAAAAACAATTACAAGTGCCACAAGAAAACCCAGTATTCCCAATAGTTCTCTTTCAATTTTTCTTTCTTTTTTCTTTTCAGTTTGTTTAACCATTATTATATCTAAGATTTACCTCTTTTAAAATTAATTGATGCCTAAAACCTTATACAAAAACGCATCTATTGTTCCAATATCTCCGTCTATAAATATGCAACTCTCTTGCTCATATATACTTTGGTTTAGACTTCCTCTAACAACTATCAATATATCTGAAGAGCAATCTTTTTCTGGCAAGTCTTTTTCACAAGGGCCATAGCAGGCCTCATTAATCTTTCCAGCATACTGACCAAGATTATTATATATTTCTTGTAACCCAACAGGCTCGGAATCAATATAAATCTGCTTGCCTGCAAAATCCGCAAGAGTCTTATCTAAAGAGTAAGAAGAGATATTTATCTCATCAACATGTTTAGTAAAATAATATTTTTGAGAACCTGCACTATAAACCCAGTATTGTCCATTATAGCTAAATCCTTGAGTATCTCCAGGATTAGATGCACCATTTCCACCAATTCCAACAATGCTTATTGCAAACCCTATAGTGCTCAATAGAAGTAATGAAATTATTACTATCCCTCCTATTCTCTTCCTTCTTTGTTCGCTCTTTGCTAAATCTCCAAGACTCTTTATTCTATTCATATCTTAAAGACAAAAAACAAGTTTAAAAAACTTAGTCTTCAGACAGGAAGATAAAAAAAAGAAAAAAAAAGAAAAAAATAAGATTAACCTATTTAAGCTGTAACAACAGTAGCTGCCGTAGCAGTCGTTCCTGTCAATTTATGGCCTACGTCGGTCTTTGGATTCTGTGTCTTCAAGTATGTTGCTGCGTTAGCAGTATCGCCTTGTTCCCAACCTGCGACAAGAGTAGCTATCTTAGAGCTAGCCCAAGGGTTAGCAAATGATTGGATAATCCATTCACCGCTTCCAGCACCAGTAGCTGCAGTCCATGAGGCACCGCAACCTGCGCTTCCGCCAAGTAAGGTTGATGCAGCTGTATTTACACAGCTACCTCCAACAACGATAAGGTTCTTTCCGGACATTCCAGAGCTCGCAAGCTCATCGTCCATAACCTTAACATCTCCTAGAGTAGTCGAACCTGTTGTAGCTAAGCTGTCAACATAAATGTTGGCAGTAACCTGTTCATCAGGATATATTACAGTTACAGAGTACGCATTTGTGTTAGACTCGTCTGTTTCAATCTTTGTACCCCATTGATCTTCCATGTAATACAAATCATCGTTTGATTCAGACTGTAATCCAACAGCACCCCACGCACTACCAGGATTGCCCATATCAGTGTCAGTGTTCCAGGTAAAGTCAGAGTCGGTGATTTGTGCACCGCTTGTACTTATACCAGCACCTCCAGATGTAAGGACAATAGCTTGATAGTTGCTTGATTCATCTCTTTCTTCAAAGAGGACCATAGCAGGAGAAGTAATTCTTGTACCTCCTGAACTTGGATCCATTAAGTTTAGACTTACTTGGTTTCTAACGCTACTTGCGCTTACGTTAAATGTCAAAGTTCCAACCGCGAAAGTCATAGAGTTATTACTCGATGTATTAATGGCTGTTCCTCCAAAAGTCCAATTTCCTCCAGCAGGATCTCCAGGATCTGCAATTGCAGTTGTGGTAAATCCATCTCCATCAGGGATAAGGATTCCGGTCAAGTTAGTATCTGTATATGCTACACCAGTTTGCCCCGTGTTTGAACTTAAGTTAAGAGTAAGAGGTTCAACGAACATCATCTTAGCTCCATTCTTAGTTTCAATTGAAGGGAACAAAACCATTTGTGTTGCAGTAGAACTATCCGGATATTGTAGTAACACTCTTCCTGCTCCGTTACCGCTATCACTAGCGTTTTCATAGTAGGTTACAGTGTAAGTCTTTCCTGCAATATCTATGCTACCTGTTCCTTCACCATTGATTACAGCATCAAATGTTTCAGTTGAATCGAATACGTTTTCAAAAGTTACTTTATCCGAACTGTATGTATTCCCACCACCACTACTGTTTGTAAGGGTGCGTAGTTTAACAAGAAGTCCATCATCTTCATTACCAACAACAGTGTAGGCAGACTCATTTATTGTAGCCATTTCTCTTACATAGATTCTATATTCATTAGAATCTCCTAAGAATGGTCCAAGAGTTCCACCTGATTCGTTGTTTACCCATTCTTGGCTAGTCACACTTTTACCCTGCCAATTTGTAGCAGAGAAAGCAATGTGGTCATTACCAGATGGCTTTACAACAATCTCGTCCCATTGTTCTTCTGTCAATGAACTTGGTTCATAAACAAATCTGAAAGACCCAAATACTGGGTCCTCAAAGGAATCTCCCTCTGCAAGAGCATCGCTACTTCCATCTTCAGCGAATACTTGTACAGTAACTTTTGTTATGTTTCCAGGATAAGTAGTTGGAGTACTTCCAGATTGGAAAGATACTCTAGTACCCTGAATGGGATCATCATCAGAACCAACTAAGACTTCAGAAGCATCTTGTAGTTTAATTCTTGATGCACCAACAACAACTTCAGCTTGAATCACGTTTGTTGCAGTAGATTCATCAGCATTGTTAACTGAAACTTCCAAACCTCTGATCTTCTTCGAAGCTGCTTCATTTACTTCCTTTTGCTCTGAACCCCCTGAGGAGTCCGTTACTTTTATTGTAGCAGAAGTATCAGTTGCAGCTGTAAGCTCAACAGTGTATGTCTCTTCTCCAACTGTAACAGTTTGAGATGGTGTGGAAGTAGTTCCTCCAACACTCAAATACAATTTCTCTGCTGACTTAAATAGAACCAAAGTAGTTGTATCTGTTGCAGAGCCAACTAAAAATTTCTGACCAAAGAGAGTAATATCTTCTCCCTTGGAGTCAGCATGTGTAAAGTTAACCACTTTATTAAAGTTAATAGTGGAGTTATAAAGGTAGCTACTTGCCGCAGAGGACATAGTAACCGCATTTATAGGGTCATCACTACTTGTAGGCTGCTTTGCAAAAGTTACTCTGTTTGTACCTGGAACTATACTAAAAGTAGCAGTAGCGTCCACGTTTCCACTGAAGTCCTCGTCTCCAAGAACAGCAGGAAGATTACTTGATGTAATCGATGAACGAACACTACTAATGCTATTGTTCAGTTGAATAGGTGTCGAGCTAGTAAATAAGGGATAAGCCTCACTAGTAGCAGGACTGCCACTTCCACTGCTTGCAAGAGCAGAACTCAAAGATGTAGATATATCAGTAACAGCAACTAAATCTAGGGAATTGCCATAAACTATAGCAACATCAGCAGCACCATTCTGAACGAAAGGAGCAGGGAAGTTAGCAGCTGCAGCAAATGCAACTGTGCTTCCAAGTATAGCTGTTGAAGCTAAAGTAGATGCAATCTTTCTAAAATTAAATTTCATTATTAATAAACCTCCTTTCAGTTTTCTCGCGTGACGACTCCGCAGAGTCCCTCATCAAGGAAGTTGCACGTTTAATCGGCAACCCGCCAAGTGAGCCGTGCAATATACGCTTTGTAACGTTTTGTATCGGTCTCATCATTTTAATTATCGCTCCGAAGAGCGTTATATAGTCTATTCCAAGGGTCTTTAAAAAGCTTTCTGTACTTGTTCGTTTATTCTAACCTTATTTCAATAAGGTCTAAGGTATCCTTTTAAATATTTGCTTGTTACTACCTAATGAATAAACAATCTCCACGTTGTTATTGCTCAACATATATGGCTTTTTTAGAATATATGGTATGGAAAGACATATAAACTCTTAAGCATAATTACTAGCATAAAATGGCACAAAAATCAAGAATTAAAGAGATAACAATAACTGAAGACAGAGGAACCTTCGCATCATTTTTTAAAAAAATATCTGGAGAGAAAGACAGCCTAGATTTTAGAGGACTAGCATCCCTGAGGTCCTTGCTATCCAATGAAAAAGCAAGGATTATTCATGTAATTAAATCAAGAAATCCCAAATCAATATATGATGTTGCAAAACTTTTAGATAGAGATTTTAAATCAGTATCTGAAGATATAAAGATTCTGGAAGAATTTGGGATTATAGACCTCATTAAAGAGAGCACTGGAAAACGTAGCAGGCTAAAGCCAATAGTAATCATAGACTTGTTAAAAATAGACTTAGTCTTATAATATTTACGTGCTAAAAACACAGTTTCATCTTTACAGTTATGGTCCCAGGGAATTCAGGGAGCCAATAAGAATTTTCCGAATAACTTTGGTTACAGTTACCATCGACTATAGAAAATATTTCATCCTCAACACCATTGGAAGAGTTATATTCATAATTCACTTTCAATTCATAACCCTTATATGGATAACCAGAACCAACTTTCCATGAAGCATTAAGAATATTCTCAAATGTACTTCGAGAAGCATCGCAAGAGTTTTCTCCAGATAGGCATAGATTGTTGGCAGAGTAACATTCCTTTATTAATTCCCCTAGTCGAATGCTCTTTCCATTTTCTTTTAACGCACAATTCGTAGTCTGTTCCAAAGAACTTTCAATAAATTGGTATATTATCTCGCTTTCCTTCTGCACAGTTTCAGGGTTACGCAGTTTTATTCCAATAAATATTACAAAAGCAACCGCTATCAAAACAACTATAAGAATAAACCCTACAATTTCTTCCTGACCTTTTCTATTTCTCCTATTCATTTTACCCCCTCAAAACCCATTATTATTTTTCCAAGTTCACACTTAGTCTGCTTAATTTCTGAATCAAATCTGCACAAAGAAACAAAAGACTCATAACCTTCAAAATCCCCATTATCAACTAAAGTAATACTATTACACCTAGGGTAACTTTCAGAAGAACATTCACTCGTATCATACAAAGGGTATGTTCTGCTTATCTTCAGCAAGGAGACATCTTGCCAGAAACCTTTATATGAATTTCTGCTCTTAAGCAAGAACACTTTGTCTAAATCAATACAAGAAGAGCAATCATCAGAATCTATCCAATTAAACTCAGGGGTTCCAGCCATTTTTCTAACCTGTGTCAAAACGGCATCTTTCCTAAGGTCCTCTACATCAGACTTTAATGACCCAAACTTTATGGATACAAAAAAGACAGATACTATCCCAAACAAGACAAGGATAGCCACTATAACAAAAACCATTTGTTGTATTTTAAATTGGGCTTTAGAATATCTTACAAGAAGCAAGTTCACTGTTCCTCCTATTAAGTTCCTCTGCTAAAGGAACTACAGACCTAGAAAAGTCGTTTGAATCAGTTATATTTGTCTCTAAGATAAAAGATTGCAAGTCTCCCACTAAATTATTAGAACACCCATTACCTTCTACATAAATAGCTTTTTTAGAATAAATTACTGCAAGCTCTCCAGCCCTTTTCATTATTCTCTTTAGTTGACATTCATATATCTCTGGTTCTGAGAATATTGCGGCCAATTGCAAAGAATCGCCGTGATAGCGCAAATCTTTACCGTATTTGGATACAACTTCAGATTGGGTGTTTACGTTAATATCGCATCCAATTCTATCAAAACATACTTTAGTAAAGTTTTTAGGACATGAGCTCGTGGTCAAAGATATATTTATTCCAACTTGTTTGGATAAGTCTGCGGAAATATCTTTAATAAATTCTTCTGTATTAGAATCAGGGTTTACAAAACAATAACCTCCTCCATGAATTATAATCAGGTCCGCTATTTTAAAAGGCTGAACAAAAGGTTTAACCATAACATAAAGTTTATTATCATCAGTCTCTTCAATGTTTCTTGAAAACAAATATTTGTTGAAAACAGATTTACTTACGCTCTTTTCATTCCACTCATTTCCAGATTTAGAAGAAGTGCTTATTTTTTGGACTCCAAAAACTCCCTCAGCAGAGCAATCATTGTATATTTTAGCATCTTGCGAAAAATCAATTACGGAATATTTTACATCTTCAAGATTAGTCTCAACAGGATTCAAAAGGTTTGCAAGCTCTCCAGCAATAAACGTATCTCCTTCAGTTCTCCCGGAATCAATAAATCTAGTCGTTAAGTATATTGCAGAAACCAATATTGTAGCTCCTGCAATTATTGCAAATATCCAACTAAATGTAAACTCTATTCCTTTTTTATTCATTGTAATATCTCCATAAGATTTTTTACTTTATCTTCTATTTTTTTGATTATAACCATTATTTCAGATTCCTCTCCAGTATAATCATCTTCAATATTCCACAAAATTTCTTTTCTGCCATATTTATTATTGTTAAATATTTCAGAAGGCACATTATCTGCTACAATGACCATCAAATACGTTTCTTTTAATAAATCAATTGTTATTGGTTTAGGTCTTCCAGTTAATTTAATTCCAAATCTTTTAGCAACAATTATTTGTTCCTTGTTAAGGTAGCTTCCAGGTATAAGTCCAGCACTAAATGCAGAGTAGGATTTATTTTTATTAAGTTTGTTAAATAATGCTTCAGCAACTTTACTTCTAAAAACGTTATGCTTGCATACAAATAAAATATTCTTACTCATGGCTCACCTTAACTAACGAGTCAAACTCCCCCTTAGAAAGTCTTATCTTCACAACTCCATCTTTTACTTCAAAGCAATCAAAAACTCCAAGCCCAGAAATATCTATTTTTTCAATTTTCTCATATGCAAGTTCCTTAGCCTTTTCAGGAGGATAAAGAAAAGTATTAGTGTTCTCTTGCTGGAATCCAGAGGAATCTCTTCTTAATGCTTTAAACTGCGAGTCATATCTTCCCGCATTTGTATCTGCTGAAATAAACCCAAAACAAACAAACTTTATTGTAGATGGTAGTGGAAAGCTTACAACCCTGTTTGTACTTGCAGAGCTCCAAATTTCATCTATCTTGCTCTGGAATTCTTCATAAAAGAGTCCAACTTGCGCAGAGCTTCCAAATTTCAAGAAAATTGTTGTTGCATAAACAGCGACGCCGATAAGAGCTACAATAATTATAATAGAGAAAATCATTCCAAAAGATATCTCTATTGACCCTCTTTTCATAATA
>JBBSYC010000015.1:0-33172 GCA_038045445.1 Nanobdellota archaeon | reverse complement strand
AATTACATAGAAATAACGTTCAAGATAGGGGTGCAATAATTTCGGGATACTACATGAATGTAGAACGGTGTTTATTAGTTATACAACGCAAATAGCAATATTTATAAAATAGCAAGAAAATAAAACAATCCATGCAAAATAATTTAGAAACAGATATGTATAGAACAGGACACGCACCATTAGTTCATATAAATTGGAATTCCTCAGACCAATCAGAAGCATTTAGTAGAGCTTTAGTGTCTCTCAGAGAGATTGAATTTATTCCATTTAGAGATGGAGAAAGACAAATCCAAGATCCTTCGGCAGACGTAATAAGTCTTTATGTTAGAGCAACAGATTTAGGAAGAGCAAGAGCTATTTTAGCAGAAAAGGGTTACAAAATCGAGCATTCAGGACAATTAACCTTTAGATTCTGAAGTTATTTTTAATATCTCATTGTAGTCTCCCCCTTAATCATAAACCACAAAGCACAGGTCCATTTTCAGTTTAGCAAACTAAGAATATAGTAAAGGACACTGAAAATTGAACAAGTTTGTGCCTTTACTACCTCAAGAATTCTGACATTTAAATTCTTGATGGCATCCAAGAATCTTATTCTTGGTGTCACGACAAAGACATAACCCTTGTTCAATTAATTATGTCTTTGGCTATAAATATTAATCTTCAGATTTATCTTTTCCTATTAACGCATCCATCATCCAATATCCTCCACAAAGAGCTCCAACAAGTTGAAGAGAGTCTTCATTAGTATTTCCATTTACCTGAAATCCAGAGTACTCCGCTAACCACGGCATAGCGTTCCTTATGAAAGGGATATACTCCATAATATTTCCAACAACATATCCCGCGGTCATTCCAGCGCCCATTGCCCCAAGTCCAAGAACAACTCCTCCAACAATCTTCTCAAGTTTAGACATAACCCTCAATAAAAATAAGAATTTAAAAAGTTAAGTTACTACTTAAGGAAACAATATATAACATTTATTCTAAATTAAATCACTAATCCAATTAGGAAACATGCCTTGGTCATTGCAATGCTTTAACTTATGAAATCGGTTGATAAACCAAGTGTCTAATTCGTATTCCTTGATAATCATTTTTTTATTATCTGGAGATATAGCTCCCTGAGGGGGTTTAAACCTAGTGGGGTAAAATCCAAAACACTTACTGAATTCCTCTGCTCCATTCTCGAGATAAGCTTCACTTCTATATGTAAGAAACTCATTATAATTATGATAAACTCCATGCATTGCAAGAGTCTTATTGTAAGAAAGTATTTTCGCACACCACCCAAGATTGTCTGCAATACTTATATTATCAAATATCGGAATAACATATAAAATATCAGATTTTTTGATTAGTTTTTCATCGCAAGGAATATTTGGATGTAAATCATCAAAATGTCTGGCACTTAATAATCTAACCAATAATAATATTAACAATAAAGCTACTAAAATTGAAATGATAATTTTAACAATCAAGTTCATATTATTTTCTCTATTTCAACTAATCTATCAAGTTTTACTTCCCGCCATTTTGTCGCAACCCCGCATTTAATATAATCTGCTCCAAAGCCAACAGCGTAATCTGCAAGAGCATCATCAAGAGTTTCACCAGACCTGTGAGACAAAACAGTCGCAATACCTTTCTTTCTACATAAATCAAAAATTCTTTTCAATTCAAGCAACGAGCCATTCTGATTTGGTTTAATTATCATTGCATTAATAGATTTAGTTCTAATAGCTCCAACAACCCGATTATATTGTGTGGCAGTCAAATCATCACCCACAATCAAACATTTTGGATTTTTCTTCAATTTAGCAAAACTCTTGAAATCATGTTCTTCAAAAGGGTCTTCTAAATAAAATAAATCATATTTATCAATTAAGTAAAGCATTATTTTATGCTGTTCTGTTGAATCTACATTTCCAATAGAATAATTGTATTTTCCATTTTTGAAGAAAGCAGAAGAGGCAAAATCAATTCCAACAGATATATCAAATCCAAATCTTTTTTCAGCTTCTTTTATATTCTTATTAAGAACAGTCAAAACTTGTTCATTATCTAAATCAACAAGCAAAGCACCTTCATCATTTACTTTTAAAACCTTTAACTCTTTTTTAATAGAATCATAAATAAATTTCATTGCTTGAATATTTTTAAAAATATCTTCAGATTTAGGAATAACAAGAAACTCCTGAAAATCAGGATGTTTAGATATAGCAGAACTATGAAGCCCGCCACCAATAACATTTCCGACAGGAAATGGTATTTTTTTAGCTTTTAAATTAACAATTTCAAACAGTTCTTTTTTATTATCATGAGCAAGGGCTTTCAAAACGGCAGATTCAAAAGCATAAAGTGAATTAGCACCAAATTGTTTAGCATTCTTTAGTTTAAGCTTCTTGCAAATTTCTTTTTCAAGTTTAATCAAATCATCAAATTTATTTATTTCTATTTCAGAATTAAATTTATTAAGAAAATCCACACAAAACCTAAGAGACTTATAGTAAGATGGAGTCTCATATTCTCCAGTTGATTTTCCATTCGGAGACGAAGCCCCCTCGCAAGAATTAACAGAAACAGCAATGGTCTCACAATTTCTAGAATCTTTGATTATCTTAGCATCAACATTTTTAATAATCATTAACAAACGAAGCATCAAAGATATTTAAATTATAATCTCTTAGGGTGAGTCTAACAATAACTTAATAAATCTAAAGCATACTCTCTCTTTAAGGCTCTGTAAAATTTGCCACTTTATTTTTTAGTTATAGACAAATTTTCTAATTTCGACGTGGAAGTTGTCCCCGTTCTTGAACCCTTATTAAACCAACGACCTTCAAGATTTATCCTGACTTGATCTCCCTCTTCTATGGAATGTGCAAAAGAAACTAAATCTGTATCAGAACTCCAACTTTCTTGAAAAAATCCAACACGGCTCACAACATCATTTGCCGATTTAATAGCCAGACCATAAGTTAAAGGCATAACAATTGGCTCTCCATCAGCAACTCTTTGAGCATTTCCGAATTCTTCAACGACTGTTCCTTCAAGATATCCTGGATGGCATGCAGAAAAAGTCCCTAAAACTACACAAGCAAAATACCTTAGCATCTTAAATTATTCCTCACTATTACTCGAGCTATCTTCAATAATGGCATCTTCATTATCATTCTCATTAACAAGACCCATTTCCTCTGCCTTTTCAACTATTTCTTTTTCAACTTCTTTTTCTTTTTCAACTATTTTCTCATCATCCATAGAATCTTCTCGCACTGGTTGAAGTTTTGCTCCAGTCCTAGAAGGCATAGGTCTCTTAACAGAAATGGGTAAAACACCAGATCTAAATTCTTTTTCGGCAATTTTAAGGGCATCATATCTCATTCCTTCCAATTCACTTTCAGAAATATCAATAAGCAATGGAGCATCCATAGAAATTTGTAAAGCCCTAGCACCAATTATTCTAGCAATCTCAAACTTTGTAAACTCTTGTTTTTGTTCATTCATGTCACTTCAGGAACTTTTTAAGCTTTTTAAGGGTATCGTCATACAGTTTTGGAAGATGTTTCATCATTTTATCTATATCTTCAGATGACATAGAAGCTTCCATACCTTTTTGGCATGAATGTATCATATGTTCTTTTCCTTTATAATTTGAGATTCCCCATACAATCTTTCCATCACAAGCTTCTTCTTCTTCACGAGTAGGGTCTACGAATATAGTCTCTCCTAGCTTATAGAATGTCAATGACAAAGGAATAGTATTCTCAAGCAGGGGTAATTTCTTTGTTGACTTCTTTTCATAGTCAATTCTGCCATCTTTATCAAGTTCTGGAATATTTGTATGTAATAAAGCAGCCATTGCAGCTATACTTGCAGCATCTATCAATGCACCATCATCATTTATGGGATAAATATCAATCATTACTGTCCAAACCTTCTCTCCTTCTTTTATAACTAATTTACTCAAATCAATGACCCCTGATTCCCTTATTGCTCTCTCAACTAGTCTTGTTAGTTCAAGTGAATTATACTTTGGAGGTCCTGATTCAAATCTTGGGGAAGCCAAAGGCAACAAATCTCCAGAAACCATTAAGTTTCCCTTATCAAGAGAATCAGGGTAAGGTTCTCCAAGACCAAGTTTGACTCCAGCAACAACTTCAGTCTTTCCAAGTTTAACTCTTGCACTTCCTTCAGCCTTATAAGAAACCTCATACTCAACACTTAAGTCTCTTTGTTCAAGAAGCTCTCTACCATCAAATCTTTTGTTTTCAGAAAACATCTTAAGCAAAGTGTTATATGTTAAACTTGTTAATCCCATTGAACTCATTCTTTTTCCTCCATAACACCCTTCAATGTTTTTTTCTGAATTTCATAAATCTTGGCAAAAGCCTTATTTGCCATTTCAAGTGCCTTTGGTATAAGCGATGGTTGTATCTTTCCATCTAATTGAAGCAATGTAAATCTATCAGAATTAGCAAGTCTTGCCGTAGCAGTATCTGTCGCTCCTTCTCCATCTTCAAAATGTTCTTCCTCATCGTTAACATCAATAACAATGTCTTTATCCATCTTTCCAACAGATACAGCGCAAACCAAATCTCTCATTGGTATTCCCGCTTGAGCCAGAGCCATTGAAGCTGCATTTATTCCAGCTACTCTTGTGCTCGCATTTGCTTGTAAAATATAAATCTGAACATCAATGACAGTGTTTGGGAATTCTTTCAAATCTAAAGCAGGAGATAATGCCCATTCAGTTACTTTAGAAATTTCCTGACTTCTTCTTGAAGGTCCAGGTTTCTTTCTGTCTTCAACAGAGAAGCTAAGTAAATCATAATTCACTCTCAAAATAGCAGTCTTAGGGTCTTGCATATGCTGTGGGTGAAGCATTCTAGGTCCGTAAACAGCAGCAATAGCAACAGTTTTTCCGAATGTAAACATTGCGCTTCCATCGGCATTAGGAATAATTCCAACCTTAGCAGTAATAGGTCTTATTTCATCTAATTTTCTACCGTCGGGTCTTTTGAACGCCATTATTTATTCTCTCCAAACCATTTTTCCATTTTTTCAGTAAGTCCAGAAACTAGAACTTTTTCAGCAATAAATTCAATAGCTTTGCGAGCTTTAATTTGAGAATCAATATCATTTCCTTTTATCCATATCCATCCATTCTGTCCTATTGTAACGTTACAACCAGTATTTTCTTTTATCAAATTTATCATGCTTCCCTCACGACCTATAATTCTAGGAACTCTTGAAGGATTTACTCTGAATATGAATCCACCTTCTAACTTTCCTAAACCCTTTCCTTTCATTGCCAAATCAATTCCTTTAGGAGAAACTGACCATATCTTAGCAGCAACAACATCTCCAATAGCCAGGAATTGGTCCATCTCATTCTTGTTAACAAATCTAGGGCTTTCCATTAAAGGCAAAAACCCGTTTTGAGCATAATCTATATCTATAATCCATCCACTATGGACTATATCTGAAATTCTTCCAATCACAACATTATTTCTTCTCGGAATGAATGCACCAGAAAAAGGAATTATTTTAACAACA
Organism: Nanobdellota archaeon; assembly: GCA_038045445.1. Lineage (GTDB taxonomy): Archaea > Nanobdellota > Nanobdellia > Pacearchaeales > GW2011-AR1 > SICU01. The sequence continues at coordinate 27,610 of JBBSYC010000015.1, read as the reverse complement.
CGACCGATTTTTTCAGCTAATCCATATCTTGAGGCAAGAACATTATTCCCTTCTCTTCTAGCACCCTCTCCAGCAAGGAAGTCATCTCCAGATGCAACAATCTCTCCAGGAACAACAATTGTACGACTTTGAGGCTCAGGGGCTCCAAAGTCTTCATAAGTTTCTTCTTGATTTTTATTAAATTCGCTCATGTAATTTCTAACAAGATAAAGGTTAATCGTAATCGCTCCTTAATCTATGTAATTTCAGAATTGAATGAAATCAAGGGTTTTTAAATCTTTTGGGATTTTGTGAGTTGTGTGTTGTAGGGTAATTGTATGAGCCAATACGTCTTGGTCTTACACAACTTAAAGGTTGGGAAACATACTATAATTTTATAACAAAACACCAGAGGACAAATTGCTGTCCTTTTGAGTTAGCTCTTCCTCGATTAAAGGATAAACTAAATGTGCTTAAAGTGACTAGCCCTTATTCAATTCACTGATAAAACAACTAATGAGAAATTGAGACGAACTAGGTAGTTTTTTTTAAGAAATCTTTTCTTAATTTCCTAGCTAATTTTAACATCTTAGCTTTGTCGTTCGGAAAATGAGGATATTCCTTTTCTTGTATTGCGGAAACTTTTGTATAAAACCTTGGAATTATCTCTGTTTCAGCTTCAGAAATTTTTCCCTTTTCATCAACAATCTTAATTTTTACTGGAAGATACCACTTATGGTGCAATTCCCACTCTCCAATTACTGCCCTTTCTTTTTCTGTAATCTCCCAAGCAGTGCCCCAAACCACCACCCCTTTAAGAGGAACAGCAATATAAGAACTAAAACTTTCATCCCAAGCTTCTTCAAGAGTTTTTTTAGCTTCTAAAGGAATATCCAACCAAGATTGGATAAATAGCCCATAGTCTCTAAGTTTTGCCTTAAATCCCTTGGGTGTTCTCCCAATCAATGCTTTTATCATATCCTTATGAGCATTAGCCCCATAACCAAAATACATAACGTTCTTTTCACTCACAGCTCCAGTACCTCAATTTTTTTATCACTAAAATCAGGATAAGGATATTTAGTTCTACCAACTCGGATAGAAGATGTCAGTTTTTTAATTGAATTTATATTCAATCTTTTTTGAATTAATAGTGCTTCTGGAATATAAGGTCTTAGTCCAAGTTCTTTGAATAAAGATATTAGCGGTTCCCATATCCATTGTTGCTCCTGCCAATTTAGGGTATCAAGTTGTCTTAAAATTAAAATAAAGAAAGTAAAACAGCTCAAAAGAACAGATACAAAAACTTTAGAGTAGATTGAAGCTAAATTATTTTCTTGATAGACTAAGAAAATAACCGAAAAAAAGAGCAATAATAAAGCAGACCATTCATGAGAAGCCATTTTGTCTTTGACGTTGTGAGAAACATCTTTCAGAATATCTCTTACCTCTAATAAAGATTTAGTCATATATTCCCATAATTTTAATTGTTCTTGATTTTTTGGTTTGATTCCACTAACATAATCAAAAAGTTCAGATAATTTTACTCCGCTATTATTGATGTCCTCTAAAGTGTAATCTAATTGAGTTATGAGGTAGTTTTCTAATCTTTTTTGAACTTCTAGCCTTACCTTTTCATCAAACTGTTTAGATAATTCATAGACATTAAGAAGTTTAGCATCTTGTAATCTTAGTTTATCCTTTATTGCTTCAAGTCTTTTTTTTCTGTTATCTAAAGCAAAGGCAAGAAATAGACCAAAAACAAACATTGCGACACTAAGCAGTTTTATCTCTATAATGTTAGAAATAAAAAATCCAAGCCCCAAAAAAATTAAAAAGGCAATAAATAATTTGGAATAGTTAGAGTTAATCACCATCTTGAAGTTAAAAGAAGTTAGAGATTTATAAAATATTCGCTTTGCTTCTTCTCATTCCCAATTAGACTAACCAACAAGCCACCAACCTTTAAGGTAACAATTCAGTATTTTGAAATGTGAGTTTTGCTTACTCCATAAATTAAGATTAGAGTATTAATCATTTCTCGAAACAATTGAATCACTTTCACGAAAAAGATAGAAATCGAATGGCTTTGTGAAAACAACGCTATCACGTTCATCAAGCATCATGTATTTCAATCTTGTATCTTCTGGAAATCTTTTACGAGCATCTTTTAAAGTTAAAACCTCTCCAAAGAAAGATATTCCCGAACAATTCTTAGATAATATTACGGTTTTTCCTTCATCATCTATATATTCAGTTCTATCAAAAAAACGAAATCCTATAGATTCATTTGGGGCATTTATCTTTCTAGCGTCTCTAGTTTCAACCTCTTCTTCGCCGGGTTTTTTATGAAGATATATAAATTCCACATAAATTCTTGATTTTACTATCCTCATAAAAAATAATAAAATTGAACCTATTTAAATTTTTTCGTAAAAAGCTTCATCTTTCAACATAACTTTCTCAATCCTATAACCTTCAGGAATTTTTCTAAATTGTAAACCTCTTGACGAACTGTATTCAACCAAAACATCCCTAAAATAGGGTAATCTCCTTCGAGCATCTTCAACACAGTATTCTATCCCAGACCTAACTAGCAAACCAGCAAGTTCATCTCCAGACTTAACTCCTACGACCCCACAAATTCCTAAAGCTTTGCGTTTCAGCATAGAAGCATTATCTATTAATCTTTCAATAAATTCCCTATCTACAACACCTACAAACAATTCTTTAAAACTCGGAACGTCAGATTCATAAATGCTTAGTACATTTCCAATATCTCAAATATAAATTTTTAATTAGGCGCAGAGAAAACTCTTCCAGCCAAAGTTATTGAAGAGTCTCCAGTATAAGTCATATTCCATCTTCCATTAGCATAATTTCCTTTCCATACAAGACCTTCATCAAACAGATTAGGGTGATAGAATCTCACTACAAAAGAGCCAGAATCTATCCCACTAGAGTTGTAAGTTCCAACGCCAATCATTCGTATAGATGGGTTCCCAAGCCACTCAACTTCACCGGTAATTGTTCTTTCAGTGCTATTGAATCTTCCCCAGAATATCGCTCCTGCATCATCAGTTCCAAATAAGAAATTGCCATTTCCAGCAAGACGAGGATTCAAAGTAATTAACTCAACTTTAGAATCGAGTATTTGTGTGTCCGTAACCGTAGAAATTTGTATCCTGTTGTTTCCGCCAAAATGTAAATAAGTTTGAGGTGTATGTATGCTTATATTATAAACAAGTTCTCCCTCTCCAAACCCTTGACCATAACCATATCCATATCCAGTGTAATTTCCTGCACCCCTAGCATAATGATTTCCATTCCATCCCTGTTGAAATGAATTATAACCATATCCATAACCAAATTGTGAAGTATTTGAAACCAAAGATATGTCGACTCCCTCGCATCCAACAAGACTGTTTCCATATACATCAAAAACACAAACAATCTCATCATTAACATTTAGGTTTATCTTCTTTACAGAAGCTATCTCTCCGTTATTTATCTCAACTTTTCCAAGAAAATTGACATTTTCCCCAACTTGATAAGGGGTATCCTTAAGACCAGATATTTGAAGATAGTAAGCATCAACAGGCCCAACAAAAACAAGAAGTCCTATAACTAATGCAGTAATAAACACACTAATTACTTTGTTAGAATTGCCTTTCTTAAAGTTAGATTTCATTGTATAGTCGCTTAATTTTTGCATTAAACTTTTTGCAATTTACACTATATAAAGATATATGAAGAGAATTATAACAGTTTCAAATATTTTTACAATTAGGATCTCAAAGTATTATTGAGAACAAACGGAGTTTTCTAAACATATTCAGCAAAAAGACAATGTTTATAACCAATAACTTTTCAACAAATATATGGTAATAAAATACTCTGTAATAGTTCCAGTATATGAAGAAGAAGGAAACATAAAGCAATTAGATAAAGAAATCAAGGAAGTAATGTCCAAGCTTGGAACCTATGAGGTTATTTACATTAATGATGGGAGCAAGGATAACTCCTTAAACGAATTAAAGTCTCTCAAAGAAGTCACAATAATCAATCTAAATAGAAATTATGGTCAGTCCATAGCTTTGGATGCAGGTTTCAAGGCAACACAAGGAGAGATAATTATCTCTTTGGATGGAGATTTACAAAACGATCCTAAAGATATTCCTAAACTTCTGGAAAAATTAGAAAAAGATAAATTGGATGTTGTAGCTGGCTGGAGAAAACATAGAAAAGACAAGTCAGGAATTAGAATACTTACAATAATGGGCAGATTTTTCAGAAGAATTCTAATAAAAGACCCGGTTCACGATACTGGGTGTACATTAAGAGTATACAGAAAACAGGCAACAAAGTCCTTAGATTTATGGGGAGAAATGCACAGATACATTTTAGCATTATTAAGATGGAAAGGATTTACAATAGGCGAAGTAGTAGTCAACCACAGATCAAGAAAAAGCGGAAAAACCAAATACAATTACAGTAAAGCCTACAAAGGTTTTATTGACCTAATTTACATTTGGTTTTTGAACAAATATTCAAACAGACCATTGCATATGTTTGGAGGATTAGGGTTATTTTCAGCATTCCTTGGTTTATTGTTAACCCTATTATCAATATACCAAAGGATATTTCTCAACCTATCATTAAACAGAAGTGGGTGGTTCTTCCTTGGATTTTTCTTAATTATAATTGGAGTAATATTCTTCTTTTTTGGAATGCTTATGGACATAACATTAAGAACAAATCTAAATGTATCTCCGATAGAAAAGAGATATTATGTGAGAGATTTAATCAGAAAGTAATCAAAAGATATTTTATCGAAAATAAAGGTTTTCATTAGTAATGAACACTTCTATGCATTAGTAATGAACACCTTAATAGGTCTCGTACATAATGCAAAATATAATTGTATGTCTTTACTCAAACTCTTAAGAAACAACCAAAAAGTATTTAAATATCAGTTAGTATCAATTAATTATAAATAAATAACTAAACGCTATCAATATGTCACAAAAGTTACAAACTAAAAAAACAGCACATTGGCCAACATTAAACACAGTGATTATGGTAGAGGACACTATAAAGAAGTCAAACAATAGTGTGGTTACAGTTGCAGAATTAAAAAGAGAGCTTCCAAGACAGGTCAATCATAATACTTTGATAATTATATTGGACTATCTTGACAGAAGTGGAAAGATTGCAATAGGAGTCAGAGGGATAACTTGGATATACACAGATAGTGTTGTCTTAAGAGAGATGATAAAAAAAGGCACAGAAGTATGATAAATAAACCCGTAAGAGTGGTTCTTTTAGGAGATGCAGACATTTCTTTTAGAAGGTTAAATGAAACTGTTGGCAAGCAAATAGAGTTTGGAAAGTCAAATACTGAAGAAATGCAACTGTTAAGATCAATTAAACAAAAGATAGAGTTCATTAAAGCAAATCCATTTTATGGAGATCCAATTGCAAAAGGTCTTATCCCAAAAGAATATACTCAACAATATTATGCTAAAAATCTATTTCGTGTTGAACTTTCAGGATTTTGGAGAATGGTTTATACATTAAAAGGGGATAAGATAGAGATAGTTGCATTTATTTTAGACATCAAAAAATCGATGCACCACCACACCTTAAAAGGTGTGGTTTGATTAGTGCTCGATTTTTGGATGCTCAAAGTGTTGACCACATTCTAAAGAATGTGGTTTTAGGGAAACACTTTGACATAATAGATCATCCAACATACAACAAAAAGTTTGGATATAAAAGCAGGTAGAACTAAAAGTAAATACTAATTCAGGTATTTTACAGTTTTGAATCAAAACCAAACAAGTGTATAGTATATTATACACTTCATATCCATTTAATGTATAGTATAATATACACATGGAAGATTTAGAAATTATCAAAGTCCTTAATAGATACTAATCAATACATTTAAATAGTATTAAACTAATACTAACTAGTATTAAAAATGGACTATAATAAAATAAATAAAAACTCTATAAAAATAATAGAAATATTAATTTATGGCAAAGCATATTTTAATGAAATTCATGAAAAAACAGGAATAAAAAGCAAAAATAATCTTCTAAAAAATCTAAATAACTTTGTTGAAGCTAGAATTTTGCTAAAAGAAGAAAAAAAAGCAAATACCTTTTTTTCAATAAATTATTCAAACAGTATATCAGTCGCGATAATAAATCTCATTAATAGTCTAAAATTTGAAAAACTCGCATTTAATATTAAAAAAAGTATTATAGAATGCATATTTAAGTTAAAACCAAAGACTACAATTCTTTTCGGTTCATATGCCAAGAATAACTATAAAAAAGAGAGTGACATAGATTTATTGTTTTTTGATTCAATAAAAGAAAAAAGAGAAGAATTAAGAGATATATCAAAAAGTTATGGTGTCCAGATAAATGCAACATTTCTAAATTTTGGAGAGTTAGATCTGCAATCAGAGGCAATAAAACATATTTTTAAAACAGGTTATCCGATAAATGGAGCAATATACTTTTACAATGAATTCAAAAAAATTTAATTGGCAAATCTGGATGGAAGATTATGATAAAGTAGATAGTAGTTTCGATTTCTACTTAAAAAAAGATTTGATAAAAAAAGAGAATGAAACAATTTTCCTCTCAGCATCTCACTTAAAGAAGGCAGAATACAACATAGACTTTGTTAATCTGTTAATGGATAGCAAGAAATTTTACGATTGGATAATTGTTGGATGTTACTATACAATTTACCATTCTGCTTTGGCTTTGATAACAAAGAAAGGGTTTTCATCCAAAAACCATTTGGCAACACTTTGCGCATTGATTAAATTTTATTATTCACGCAATAAAATCTTAAAAAAAGAAGAAATAGAATTGGTTTCAAAGTCCTCGCTACAAAAGGAGGAAGTTAGTTATTTTGTTTATGCAAAAGAGAAAAGAGAAACAGCATCTTATGGAATAAGTGAAGAGTTCAACAAATCCGAAGCAGAGGATATTCACAAGAAGACAATTAAATTTTTAAATAGATGCAGAGAAATTCTGGAAAGTTAGTTTTAAACCTTTTAGTGAGGAATTTTGCAAAAGGCATTATTTATAAAACCTAAAACAAGCAAAATTTAATGAATATTAAGAAAACTAATAACAAGATGAAAATCCTAATGCTAAATTATGAATTTCCCCCTTTAGGTGGGGGTGGAGGGGTCGCATCATACAAACTTGCTAAGGGGTTCGTAAAATTAGGTCATCAAGTTGATGTTGTTACAACATGGTTTAAAGGTCTAAAAGAAATAGGGGAAATAGAAGGAATTACCGTATACAGAGTTAAAGTTCCTATGAGAACAAAGTTGCAGACGGCTTCTCTAATTTCAATGTTGTTTTTCCCAAGAAGAGCTTACAGGTTAGCCAAGAATTTAATTGAGAAAAATAAATATGATTTAATCAATACCCATTTCGCAATTCCAACAGGACCAGTAGGGGTTAAATTATCAAAAAAGTATGGAATAAAGAATATTCTATCAATTCATGGCGGAGATATCTATGACCCAACAAAAAAGTTATCCCCACACAATAATTTTATATTAAGATGGATTGTAAGAAATGTTCTTAATAATTCAGATTATGTTGTTGCCCAATCATCAAACACAAAAGAAAATACCATAAAATATTACTCTCCAAAAAATAGAATAGATGTTATCCCCTTGGCTTATGAACCATTTAGCTTCAATAAAGTCTCAAGAAAAAGTCTTAATCTATCTAAAAACAAGAAATACCTCATTGGCATAGGCAGATTAGTAAAAAGAAAAGGTTTTGATTTTGCAATAAAAGCATTATCTCGACTTCCAAAGAATATAGAATTATTGATAATTGGAGATGGTCCTGAAAAGCAAAATTTAAAGAATTTAGCAAATAAATTAAGCGTAGCTCAGAGAGTTCGCTTCTTAGGACAATTATCCCAAGAAAAGAAATTCCAATATTTGAATAATTCAGATATCTTTTTCCTTTCATCAGTGCATGAAGGCTTCGGTATAGTTCTCCAAGAAGCCATGCAAGTAGGTCTCCCAATTATCTCAACGAACAACGGCGGACAAACAGATATAATTAAAGATGGAAAAAATGGATTTCTAGTAAATTACGGAGACACCGAAGAGGCAAAAGATAAAATAAAAAGTTTGTTAAACAAAAAAAGAGCAAAGAAAAACAAAGAACAAATAGGTAAATTTAATTTGAAAGATATAGCAAAGAGGTATTTAGAGTTAATATGAGAATAGTCCATATAATAAAAGGAGATTTATACGGGGGGTCTGATACCCTTTCAAGATTGCTTTTTTCACAAATAGGAGAAGAATATGAGCAATTATTATTATTATTGGAGAGGGAAGGAATTGATCCATACAAAAAATTCAATGCAGAAAATCTTTACAGAATAAAATTGAAAAATGAAATCTTATTTGTTAATTTATACTGCAAAATTTCTAAACTTATTAAAGCAGACATAATTCACTTACACCATATAAAACTTTGGATTTTTCTTTTCCCATTAATAGTGTTTAAGGAAAAATTAATCTCTTCTTTTCATATAAATTTCGGGTCTGGCATAAAAAAAGGTTATTTGCAGAATCTCTTAATTTTTCTAATCATAAATTACACAACTTTATTTTCAAAAAGATTAATCTTTTTAACAAAAGGACAGAAAGAACATCTAAAGAAATATTCTATATTTAAGAATAGTTTTGAAAAGAAATCTAGAATAATACCTAATTTTATAAGTAAGGAAAAGATAATTGAAAAAAAGAAAAGATATAATAAAAATATAATTTTTGTAGGCAGATATACTAAGATAAAGGGTTTCGAAGATTTAACAGAAGTGGCAAGGCTAGTCCCAGAATTGAATTTTAACTTAATTGGAAACAATGAGTATCTCCCCAATATTAAAAATATGTATAATATTGGTGAAATAGATAATTCAAAGATGCATAAAGAATATGATAAAAATTCAATACTAATCTTACCATCTTATACTGAAGCTTTTCCAATGGTGATATTAGAAGCAATGGCCAGAGGCTTAGTTATTTTAGTGTCAGACCTTCCAGGAATGAGAGAGATAGTAAAAGAAGGTCACAATGGTTATCTCTTTCCACCAGGAGATATTCAAAAAATGAAAAAAATAATCTTATATTTAAAAAATAATCCTAAAGAAATTGAAAGAATTTCTAAGAATAATCTAAAAGATATATGGAAATTTACGCAGGAAAAACAAATACCTAAATATTTTAAGTTATACAAAGAAGTGTTAAAAGATGTTAAAAAATAAATATCGAAGACATAAAGAAACGGTCCATAATCTTACATGGAGGATCTTGCAAGTATTTGGAAAACAAGGAATAACATTTCTAATATTCATTTTATGTGCAAAATTTCTTGTGCCTTATGATTTTGGAATTTATAACTATAGCCTAACAATAATTTTCTTTCTGATAATGTTTGGTGACTTTGGAATATCTACAGCAACTTCAAAGTATGTAGCTGAATATAATATCAAAGACAAGGAAAAACTCAAGTCAGTTTTATTCAATTCAGGATTAATTATTTTAGCAATTAGCATTTTAGCCACAATACTAACAATAATTCTTGGATCAATTTACTTGAGGGAAAGATATATTTATGTTTTGTATTTATTACCTTTAGTTTTTCTAGCACCAATGACCTCACTTTATGATGGAATTTATAGGGGTTTAAAGAAATTCAAACAACTTGCAATAATTTCTACAATTATAGGATTTATCTCCGTAACTTTTGTATATTTTCTAATTAAGCAATATGGACTAATTGGAGCTTTAATTTCTCAAAACTTATTTTATTTAATATTGCTATTGGGATTAGGATTAGGTTATAAAGATTTTAATTTTAAAATAAACCAGAGAGTAATAAAAGAGATTGGAAAATATAGTTTTGTCTATGGATTAGCGATTTTGGGCAATTATCTTTTTATTAGATTTGGTATCTTAATTTTAGGACATTACAATTACATTGAAGAAATTGCAACTTACGAGCTCATCAATAAAATCTTTATGGTTCTATTACTTCCCTTTAGCTTACTTGGCCAAGTAGTTGCACCAAACTTTGCAATTTACTCAGCAAACAAAGAAAACAAAAAGATATACGAAAAATCTATAAAATATACAATAATATTTTTAATAACTGGATTGTTTTTAGGTTTGATATTTTATTTTATCCTACCTTTAATATTTAAGATATTTTTCTCGGAATATTTCATAAAACCTTATTTTAAAATAACATTTTTATTAAGTTTGATTATATTTGTTACAAATGTTTGGGCTGCAACATTTGATGCAGGAATCCTTATTCCAACAGGTCACGCAAAATTAATGGCTAAATTTTATTTAATTCTTGGGATATTTGGAGTTTTATTAAGTCTGATTTTAGTTAATTATATGGGTTTTATAGGAGTAATTTTATCATTTACATTTACTAGTTTCATTATGGCTTTTGGCTTAAGATTATTCTATTTTAGGAACATTAATTCTTATACAAAATCAAACTTTTGAAATCTTCTCTTGTCAAATTATGGGCTAAATTATTAAAGTCATCTTTTAAGATATATGGTGCAGTATGTCTCAATTCTTTAGCAGTAATTAAGCATATTTTATTATTTTTGACTATTTCATTAAGTTTATCTATGTTTGAGATTACAGATTTATTACCGAACAAAAATAGATAATCTCCATTTAAATCTTTAACAAATTTATTATTTTGAGTTAATAATTCTTCCCTCAAGTCAATAATATAATCTTCTTCAACACCATAAAATCTAGATATATAAGGGGAATGTATCGCAAATAATTTTACTCTGTTTTGACATTCTGAATAAACATCCGCATAAAATTTAGAGTAATGGAAGTAATCTATTTCTCCTTTTATTTTATATCCTTCACTGTTAAAAACAAAAGATAAAGTAAATAATACTTGCAACAATATAGATATAACAATTATTCTGTAAAATAGATTACTTAATTTAATATGATTAAGAGAATAAAACGCCATGATGAGCAAAAGTGAGACATAATAGAATATCCCCCTGAGTACCATATATTCTTCAGGTAATACAAGAAATACCCAACCTAAAAGAAATATACCTTGCATAACGGTTCGTTTGTTAAAGTCTTTATCTTTAAATATGATGAATATAGAAACAAAAAAAAGTATGGTTAATATGGGAAGATGGTCTATGAATAGTTGGGTTAATCTTAAGTAACTTCCCCTACCATCTATTATACTTGGTAATTTAACAACTTTTAAAAAAACAAATGTTGAAACCAAAGAAAATATAAAAAAAGAATTATCTAATTTTTTTAGTTTTACAATTAAATAATTTGTCAAATAAAATAATATAAGCCCCAAAAATATAATTGTGCTTAACTCTTTAGTAATTAGCAAGAATATGGAAATAATTGACAAAATGAATATGTTAAATTTGTTTAATTCAAATTTAATAAATAAAAGTATGATCAGCAAAGCAAAGGTTTCATAAAAAACGAACATCCTCAAATAAGTGTGATTAAAAAGAGTTAATGGAAAAATTGAATAAATTAAAAGCAAAAGAATAGCTGTACTCTTTTTTAGGTCTAGTTTATTCACAACCTTTTTAAGAAGAAAAAAATTTAGTAAACCAATGGTAATTGGAATAAACTTAAAGAATAATAAATTATTGCCAAAGGCGAAGTAAACAATAGCAGATAAAAAGGAAACATAAAAACCCCTATAATAAGGAGTTCCGACTTCAAAGAGGGATAAATGTCCCGTTTTAATTAATTCAATTCCTGTAAAAATATGCAAATATTCATCCAAAAATGAAACACCATAGAATAAAACAATAAAAATTCTAATAGCTAAGAACAATAATACTATCCCAATCAATCCCCAACTATACCACCATCCTTCATTATACATCCACTTAACAATCCTCCTCAAACCCCAAATGTGATTTATCCTGGGAAATCTATACTCAAACTCTTCTGCTCTCTCTTTCTCTTCATCTTCTTCTTTCTTTTTTTCATTCTCTAACTCCTGTTCTATTCTGTTACGGTTGCTATAAAACGCAAAGAAACCAAAGAAAATCCCTAAAACTGTTAAATGCATATTTCTAAGAGTAATTATCTCTAGTTTAGCAAATTGGTTTATTGCTAAGGTAATAAGAATTGCTAAAAAGAAATAAGGTGCAACATGAAAAAATGAATTTATAGATTTACTACTTGTGTGATGAGCCTCATTAAATTTAGACTTAAAGAGAACATAAAGTCCAATAGAGATAACTAAAATAGAAAAGATAATGCTTTCAGTTAAAAATCTCCACAATGTAATAATCTCAAATTGATTTAATGCCATTAATAGCAGAGTAATAATTGAGAGATTTAGAAAAAATATATATCCTAATTTGTAAAAATGTTCTTTATTCATGAAAAACTTGGAAATCTGTTCTTTTTAACGTTTTTGTAGGTATGGATAACTGCGTGATTTATAGCACTTATAGTAGCAGTTTTCCAGATAGAGAACTGCAAAATATATGAGCTACATGCCATGCAGTTCTCTATAACTTCATCGCACTTTTGCAATGTTCTCTGTGTCTAAAAGATTAAACCCCTAACTTGAGATAGAAATCTTTATAAACTAAAATGGACATATGTGCTATATAATGGACAGATATAACATTAAATGGACAAGATTACAATCAGAGATATTCAAGTTTCTTTGTATAAGGGCAGGACAAAATTTAAATTTGAGGGAAATTGCTAGATTATTAAAGAGATCTCCAACTGCAGTTTCTAAGGCATTGGAGGGGATAGAAAAAGAAAACTTGATAAAAGTAAAAAAAATGAATAATATCAAGATGCTTTCTATTGAGTTTAACAGAGATAATGAAAGATCTATTGAGTTAAAGAGAGTTGAAAATCTGAAGCTAATTTATGAATCTGGGCTTGCAAAATTTCTAGAAGAAACATTTTCTGGAGCAACAGTTATTCTTTTTGGAAGCTACTCCAGAGGCGATGATATTTGGGCAATGAACGAAGAGCACAGATCAGATATTGATATTGCCATAATCGGAGTAAAGAGTAAAGAAATAAACCTGGCAGAATTTGATAAGAAACTTGAAAGAACAATCATAATTAATTTTTATCATTCGTTTAAAGAAATTCATAAACATTTAAAAGACAATATTTTAAATGGAATTATTTTGTCAGGAGGTGTTGATCTATGAAACTACCTAAAGAATTTGAATATTATGTGCAAAGGAGAATCATAAAAAAACAAGCTAAGGATAAATCAAGAGCAGAATTTTTGATTAATGAATCAGAAAAGTCATTAAAAGGATTAAGAAAAAGATTTGAAGTAATGGGCATAGATGAGTTTAATGCAAACTCCATAATAAAAGATTGTTATGATATAATTATGGAGTTAATAAGGGCAAAACTTTTGCTAGAAGGTTATTCCGCTTCTGGAAGCTTTAGTCATGAGGCAGAAATATCCTACCTTGCAAAATTAGGGCTACCAGACACAGAAATCTCTTTTTTAAATGAATTAAGGTATTTTAGAAATTCAATAACTTATTATGGAAAAATTTTAGATGAAGAATACGCAAAAAAAGTTTATTATTATCTAGATAAGATCATACACAAACTAATCTGAACTGTTCTTTCTCATTGACTCACCATAACTCTTACAGATGTAATATTACCATTTCCAATAATTGGAATAATTGCAGTATTATTTATTGATTCTAAAAGCCCTTGTGTTTTTTCTTCAATTATTACTTTATCAATTATCTTCGTAGAGTATAAACACCCATCAAAATAATAGTTTTTACCATAGTTGTGAGAGCTCCATCCCATGCTAAAACCATTCTCAGAATTATAATCCTCATAAATCTTGTCTGTTCCAATCAAGGTTCTTCCAGCTAAATTATCATCTACCCAAAATTCAACATACCCACTACCCCATATATCTGGTGAATAAACTGCTAATGCTTCATGTTCTATGTTAAAGAAATTATCATCAATTTTATGAGTGATAGAATAAAATGTCCCATTAGCATCATTCATCCTGCCAACTCTAAACTGCACGCTGTTTGTGCTTTGCCACACTTCCCAATTATAATGTCCAACTATCTGCTGATTGTTGCCGACTAACGGGCTAATTAAAGAGGGCTTCCACTTCACATAAATACTCATTGGACCTGATTCAAACCAGTCTTTTGAATTTGGAAGAGAAAGCGTTTGTTCCTTATATGCATCAAAGCGCGTGCATTTCTCTTCTTCATTGTATGTGGCAGTTCCATTGAAAACTTCTGGAATGCCTTGCGTGAAATCCCAATCATAATCCCACCCAACACTAGAAATATCTGGAGGAGTTGCAATGTAAACACCTTCACCTTCAATAGATACATTAATTGTAGCATCTTTCAAAACAACATTTGGTTCAATAACCAAGTTAACTTGTCCTTCAACTCCATTTGGAAGAGTCAGGAGTTTTTTCCCTTTAGGGGTTGTTAAATAAATATCATTTGACAGCGGAGAAATAACCCCCTTCTCATCAACAGTCAAAGTATATGTTTTTTCATAACCAAAAGGCAAGTAATTAATGTATAGAGCGTACCCAAGTATAACAGCAGGAATTGCAAAAGCCAAGAATATTAAGAATTTAGTTAAGATAGTTGATTCTTCATCTTTGTGGTTAGTTGGTTCAGAGTAAATTGGTTGATGAGGAATATTACTTTCTTTATTTTCTTTAGCTTTCCAAGTAGCTAAACTTTTCCTCCAATTCTCTTGTTTTCTTTTATAATTATCATCCATTTAGTCTTAAATTAGGTTCTAATTCTGTTTTTTAAGGGTTTGTATGTATTTTTAGCAACACTTCAGGGACTTTATATTCTTTTTTAGAATAAGTTATTTCTTCCGTTTGAGAAATAGCTTCTTTGCATATAACCATCATATAATCATATCTGCTTCTTACTTCTTCGTTTTTTATCCAAGAACCATAACGAGCTTCTTCTCTTTTATCAACTTCCGATTTTTTATCCTTTTCTTTATGTACGATGATCATTTCAATAAATTTCTGGTCATATTCAACTAAACCTTTATTTTGTAGATATTGAAGTAATAAAGCAGTGCATCTTTGACTTCTGCTTTCTCTTGAGGGATTTTTTCTAAAATTAGACCTTTATGTTTCCTGTCTTTTTCTTCCTCTTTTAGTGCAGTAAGAAAGCAAGCTCTAATTTCTTCTAAAGTCATTTTTTGAACTCCTTAATAAATTTGACAAAATTATCTTGACCATATAAAATTATGCCCTTTTTTAGAGCATCAATAAAAGCCTTATTGGATTTTTTAAGTTCATAACTAAATTCCGCTGGTGTAAAGTTAATTGAATGTATTTTCTTTGTTTGTGTCTTTTGTATTTTACTAATAATTTCATTTATTTTAACAAAACTTTTTTTGTTAGAGACTACCCCAAGAATATCAATATCGTTGGCTTCTTTTGGCGAGTGAATTATGCTTCCATAAAGTATTAGAAACTCAGTATGGTCGGATAATTCCCTAAAATTAGCTCTCCAGCGTTCATACTCAAGAGACTCTTTGGTAAGTCCAAGTATTAGCAAGGAGTTAAGAATTGGGCTATCCCATTCCAATCTTACAGTATAAGCACTAGTTTTTCCACTTCCAATCGGAGTTAATAAAATCAAATTGGAATATTCTAATTCTTTCAGTATTTTCCAAATTCCCCACCGACTCATTCCCACTTTATTAGCAAGAGACGTGGCTGTATGAATACTAAACATATTTCTCAATAAGATAAGTAATACTTGCTCTGCTTTTTTGTTTACTGTCACCATTAAGTTGATAGTTGTCAATTTTTAGTTGATAGTATACTTAAACCTTTGCATCTAATAGTTTTAATTAACCTACTCCCTTGCTAAAGATATGGGAATTGTTAATAAAAATAAGCTGACAATTATAATATTAGGAATTATTCTTTTGTTTGCCTTAATTCTAAGAATATATTCATTAGGCTCAAGTCCGTTATGGTTTGATGAATCTATCTCAAGTCTGGCAAGTCAGAAGATAGCCGAAAAAGGCATTCCATTATTTGATTCAGGTCTTTTCTATTCAAGAGCATTGATATTTCACTATATTCAGGCATTCTTCATATTTCTGTTTGGGGCAACAGACGCAGTAGCAAGGCTAGCTTCAGTTTTATTCGGTCTCGGAACAGTAATCTTAGCTTTCTTAATAGGCAAGGAGTTCAACAAACCAGCAGGCATAATCTCCGCTTTGATAACTTCAGTCTTATTTTTAGAAATAGTTTACTCAAGGCAAGCAAGATTTTATCAAGCATTTCAATTTCTCTTTTTTCTTACTTTATTCTTATTATATAAATCAAAAACAAGCAAGAAGTATGCCTATATATCATCAATATCACTCATAGTGCTTGTTCAAACACACATAGCTGGCTTAGTATTAGTTCCTCTTTTCATAATCATGCTTTACAAAGAGCATAAAGATATAAAACTCTTAATAATTCCTTTATTAGTAGGAATATATTTCGGACTTTCATTCTTTAATATACAAACAAGTGCATCTTTAGGAAGTATTTATGCTGAAGAGTACACATCAAGGATTTTCAAATGGTTAAGGGCTTTCTTTATAATCTCTTTGATAGGGATGCCCTTCGCGTATAAAATGAATAAAAGAATGTTCTATATTCTTTTAGTACCCTCAATTCTACTTTTCACAGGGCTCTTTTTCATAAAAGTATTTGCATTAAGATATGCCTATTTTGTCACACTCTCTATAATAATCTTCATATCCACAATATTATCTTATTTATACAAGCAAAATAAAATACTGTTCGCAATAACTCTAGTTGCAACAATAATCTACCCCTCAAACTTATTCTTTGAGGCAAATTATCTTACGGTAGTTATACCAAGTCAAATAAGTATAAATGAAATAACAGAACCAGTAATAAACTACAAGTCTCTTAGTCAAGAAACTCAAAATATAATTAAATCAAATACTTTAGTAACTCTATCAAGTCCAGGAGTAGAATGGTATCTTAAGAAACCAGATTACATTATCCCCTTTTCCTTGAACGGTTTGGAAAGCGGTTATGCTTTATATGAAGGAGTTGATGCATACACTGGAGCGGAGATATTCAACAACCAGTCATCAGACTTTATACTACTTGAGGACTTTTTCGGATACTTTAAATTATCAGAAAAAGAAAAATCAAGGTTAAATGACATAAAACAAAACTGCTCAATAATCGAGGAATCAAATACTCTAAAAGTATATTCCTGTATAATGTAAAAACAATTAATTACCCTGTAAGAAAAAGGTTATACAATATCCAGTATTTCTCCCCTTAGTTTAATGATTCTTTTTAGGACATTTTTTGCTTCTTCAACAGAAATATCTTTACCATAATAATTAAGGCTGTTTCTCATTTTTCTTAAATCGTCAAATTCATCTCCTTTTGAGCTTTCATTTACAATCTCTTTTAGAAAGTAAGTGTAACATTCATGATTGTATATTTTGTAGCCCCTTTTTATTGCTAAAACCTCTAAAACTTCTCTTAATGAGTCATATAAAAGAGATATTTTAGAAATGGAGGTCACGTCGTTTAATTCAAGTTTCTTTTCAGAATCAAGCTTGTTCTGGCTTGTCTTTAAAAGAGATTTAATCAATTCTTCATCTAGCTTGACCTCTTTCGCTATTCTTCTTTTAAGGCAATCGTTAAAGTCCATTATAATTTAAGTCTCCCTTGAAGAACATAGCCATTAATGATGTTGTTTGCTAATTCATTATTTTTTATGCTTTCTATTGAATTAAAAAAGAACATTTGTATTTTTCTTTTTAACTTACTTTCAAAACTTTTAATATTAAGATTTTTATTCTGCCCAATTATGCATAAATCTATATCTGAATCTCTTTTCGTCTCCGCTTTAGATAAAGACCCAAAAAGAATTATACAAGGATTTGCAAGTTGTTTATCAAAAAAATGAACTAACCCATCAAGTTTAATCTTCCAATAAATCTTGGATAAATCTATGAAGATTTTATCATTTTTGTTAGCATAATAAAATATGTAATTTCTATCTTCTTCCATTAATAATAATCCATTTTTATGTAGTTTAGAAAGTAATTTTGATGCCGTTGGGGGTGAAATCTTCATTAATCTAGCATATTCGCGTACATTGATTCTTCTATAGCAATCCTCAAAAAAGCATTCAAGATTGTTAATTATATTTAACATATGTAAATTATACTTAACAGGTATATATAAAGCTTGTGTTTATTATTTTTTTTAAGCTACTTCAAAACCCAGAAATAGAAAAGTTTATATAATTTGTAGACGTACAGTTTTTATGCCATATAATGAAATTAAGCAAAGAAATGGAAATAAATATTTTTATAGAGTAATCTCTGTAAGGAATAATGAAAAAATATGCAAAAAAAGAGTATATTTGGGTAAAAATCTTTCAAGACAAGAGTTATCAAAAAAAAGTATTATAGCTGACAAAAAGCTTATTGAAATAAAAAGGGATAAGACTATAAAAAGGGTAAAATCAAAGATTATTCCAGTTCTAAAAAAGTATAATATAAAGAAAGCTGGCATATTTGGGAGCTATGCTAGGGGAGAACAGAAGAAAACTAGCGACGTAGATATTCTTATAGAGCCACCTAAGGGAATAGGCATTGGTTTTGTAAGAATCGCAGATAACTTGGAAAAAGCTCTTGGAAAAAAAGTAGACTTGGTTACTTACAAATTCATTAATAATCTCATAAGAAAAACCGTATTAAAGGAAGAGGTGAGAATAATTTGACCAACAATCCATTAAAATTTATTGAACATATACTTGAAAATATTAATAACATAGAGAACTTTTCCGCGAATCTTACTAAAGATGAATTATTGAAAGATAAATTAAAACAATACGCAATTATAAGGGCAATTGAGATTATTGGTGAAGCAGCAAAAAATCTTCCACAGCAATTTAGGAATAGTCATCCAGATGTTGATTGGAAAGAAATAATAGGAACAAGAGACAGGATAATTCATCATTATTTTGGAGTAGATTTAGACATTGTTTGGAACATTGTTAAAAAAGACCTTCCAAAACTCAAGGAAAAAATAAATAAAATCCTCTCAGAAGTCAATTAAGCTTTTAATGGGAAAATCTAGGAGGCATAGTCCAATATAAAAGAAATCAAAACAATATCAAATAGTAGTTTTTACTAGCTCTTAACAGTGTATGCTCTATTAATCGTAATAGCTTTCTTTGGTTTTATTTCAAGATTTACATTTCATTTTGAGTTGTTTGGATCATAGATATCTAAAACGGAAATCTTTATATCTGAAGATTATAAAAAAGAGTCATGGTTCACCAATTCAAACAAGATACTGAAGATAATTTTGACAGAATTCGCGCAAAACAAGTTAGGGAAGAAGCAAATCTGGGACTAGAGGACTTAGCAAGAAGACTTAACCAAGACCACAAACCAACAGTTAAATTTTATGCTAGAACAATAGGTTCATTTGAAGAAGGGTATAGAATTCCATTTCCTTCTGGAGAATCAAGGTGGAAAACTGCAAATGAATACTTGTACTGGTTGGCAGGAAGAGGATACGACCCTTATGGGTTAAACTTAGACTTAGAACCAATTGAAATTATAGTATAGTTCAAATAATAAATAGTCTAAAAATAGAAAGCTACTAACCTAATCTTTACAAATTACCTTCTATATTTGGGAGCTTTTTCTATTATCTGTTTCAATTCATCTAATCCAAGGTCAGTAGGTTTATCTTTGTAACTGTCAAATCTTCTCCCGAGAGAATCATAAGCTATTGCCCAATCAGTAGAAGAAGTGCCTGGATGTCCATCAAAAAGTGCTATCGCAGTAGAAGCATCTCTGTATGTCTGCGCAAGAACTACATTTTCTTCATTCATTCTATCCAACCATAATCCAGTAATGCCTGCCAGAGTGACTACTCCTCCAAGAATAGCAACAACACCTATATTATTCATAAAAGTGCGACTTGTAATCTTACCAAGAAGACTCATAAAGAACAAGAATATTTTTAATTTATAAACATTTTTATGTAAATATTCTCTATCCTATTTAGAAATGTACTCCCTAATTCTTCTTAAATCCTCATAAGGCAGGTCAGCAGGAACATCAGAATCAGGATGAAATCTACGTCCCAGACCATTGCTATAAGCTATTTCCCAATCGCCATTTGAAACTCCAGGAACTCCATCAAGAGTAGAAATTTTACCCAAGACGTCTCGATAAACTACCCTTCTATTACTTTCAGATTGTATCATCGAAGCCCTTTTATTTTCCTGTGTCCTTTCCAATACCCAACCATATGAAAAAGAAGAAGCTCCAGCAACAATTGCAGAAATAGCGATACCAACTGCCAAATCTATAAAAAATCTTTTTGGTAAATATTTCTCATTCATAAGTTCACAGAGTCGAAAAAGTTTATATATTTTTTTACACTGAACAATATATATTGAGAAAATTTTGTTCAACAATCTCAAGTGTGTAATCACAAAACATATGTCGCGAGAGAGCAAACCAAAATAACAATAAGGTATATAAACTCAGTTTTTTGAAGTTTTTTATGGAGTTTCCGAATACAATTGGAGTTAAAGGAAAAATTTTAGATCCTTTAGCAGGGGAGATTAAACTAAGTCCTAGATTAGAGTTAACTGTAAAAGATTTAAGAGAAGTTGAAAGAGAAATTCAAGAGAGATATAGAGGTAAATTAGATTTATCTGGAGATGGAATAATAACTATAGATAATAGGGCTTACGAAAGGAATTTTCTTGAACTCTTTCAAGCACATAATAGGACAATACATTCAAGAGACAGACCCGAAAAACCGAGTTTTGCAGAAGTTATTGCCGTAAAAGGTGCGGGATTATTAGGGTGGTCAAAATATAAGCCCTTTGTTAATAATGAAGGTTTACAGAGAAGATACCCCATAGTAATGCGAGATGGAGTTAGTTTAAATTCTCACCGCATATGGGGAGGTATATCTAGAAAGGCAGCATGTTTTCAATATGTAAATGCTCTTATTTTAAACGCTTTAATAAAAAGACAGGACATTTCACAAGCAACTTATTTTTCACTAAGAGTAGTTGCATTAGAAGAATTACTCCTTGAAGAAAACGGAGAGATAAGGAGGTGTTCCATGGATGACTATTGCAATGATTCGTTTAGACCCCCAGAATTTAACGTTAGATTGCCTAAAAAAGAAGAAACATGTGAATTTGCACAGTTGTTTTATGTAGGAGATACACTAGATTGCAGAGTTGTACCTGAAACATTTAAATGGGATGATTAAAAAATAGAGTCTAAGGGTAAAATGTTTGAAATTGGTGATTTGAATGAGAGGAGGAATAGAGCCGAGCAACTTGGAAATAAGTTAGGTTCAATGATAAGAGTGGTTCATCAATATAAAGGTTCTTTCAGCTCTAGACCAGTAGCTGTAGACCCTAGAGGTAGATTTCCCATTTTATCTAGTGTTTCAAACAATAATGTTTCTTTTGGAGGAGCAATATGCGATCTTGACACATTATCCTTTAATTTAGGCGAAAATGCTCTTGAACTTCAAAGAGCAGATTATGATAGGGGCTTTAGAACATGTTTAGATTTTGCAAATCTTCTTGATGATGGGGTAAATTACCTCAGTTCTATTGCTGAAAGAGCTTTTAATGAAGCATATAATTCCCCCCACATTTAGTTAATTTAATTAAGTAAAATAATAGGTTAATATCTTCTCGGAAGACAAATATCCCAAACTAACCCAGAAAGACTTTTAAAGGGACAGTTTTTCCAACTACTCCATGGCAAAAGATTATTGGGTTAGAGAACGAATTAGACAAATCAAAGTAGAATGTAGAGATAACCCACCAGCAGTTGAAGACTTTCTTACGTTTCTTAATAAGATACAATCCAACTGTTCAAAGAAGTCAAGAAGACAGAGAATCAGTTTCAGCTCTTCTAGAGTATCTTCCATTTGCAGGCTATGAACTTTTAGGAGAAAACAATAGAAAAGCTATCAAGCGAGGAGTCGATAGAGGGCTATTTTCAGGAAATGTAGTCATGGGTGCACAAAGATTCTACGAAATGGCCTTCGAGTATCCAGTGGAAGATGGAGATTCAGACCATACCGGTAAAGCCCGTTTTGCAATAGCTGCCAAAGAAGAAGATATTCTTGGAGAATAGCCTAATTTATAAGTTTAATCTACAAGTTCCAAACATGCGTTCGAGAAATGTCACAAATAGTCAGAAAATGTCTTTATGCATCAGACTGTCTCCAGAACAAGACGATAGGATGTATGGTGTCTTTCAGATTACTGGTTCTGGGTGGCGTGCAAGCGTCTCAAACATATATGGAGAATTTCAGGCAAGCAAGCAATTAGAATTGTTAACAATGCCTACAATGCGAGATTTGTTTTTTTATGGAAATAAAGAAGATTTTGCAAAGAACTTCCCAGATAAAATTAGAGCAAGGAGAATGGCTGAAACTATATTTCAAGGGAGATTAGTTGGAGATTATGCAATGAAAACTCCAGAAAATAAATGGTTGGGTGGGTGGGCTATTATACATTTAGAAGAATTAGGTTTGGATTTTAAAGAAAAAGAACTATTAAGGCAAGTTTTGGATCATTCATATCAATTTCTAGATGACCTCCCCAAATATGTTACAATGGTGGAAGTTTTAGATGGTAATGGAGAACCTCATGAGGGTGTAGTCTCAAATCTTAGAAGATTTCCCCCTAAGTTATCGAGATTAGTTTTAGGCAACGGAATATTACATAAGGCAAATATGAGTGATAGCTATAGAATAGATAGAAACTCACAACCCTCAAGTAATGGTGTCTCTCCGATTATTCCAGGACCTAAAAGGTTCGGCGGGCCCATTAAAAGTAAAGCAAAGAAAAAATAATATCTAATATTAAAACTACTTAACTTCTTCACTCACAATAGCCCCGTGAGTCACGGAGTTAAGTTTATCATAAAAGTCTATCTGCAAACCAGAAGGTATGTTCATCACGACTTGTAAATCTCCATTTGAAAGCCAATCTTCACTTTCCTTGTAATCCTTAAGCATTCCATAGACTTGAGCGCTATACCGAGCAGGGATGATTATCTTAATTTTTTTAGTTTCCACTTTTATGGGTATTACCGAAGATAGTTTAGTAATCAATTCAGGCATCTGTTGTTCAGCAGGCCTATTATCAAAATTAAAATGGACTTCATTTATTGCCCTTCGAATTCTTTCTTCAGTGTAAGGTCTTCCATGTTGGTCAACAGCATTTCTCAAAACTAAGTCTATAACTTGTTTAACTTTCTTATCTCGTTCAGCATCTCTAAATTCTTGATTCTTCTGAATCTCTCCCTTCTTCATTATAATTTCAGCAATAGAATAGACATCTTCAGTATCAAAAGCATAGTTAAGTTCACCCTTTGAGGCAACAAGACCTTTCCGAGCATCAGTATATATTGAAGGAGTATTAAGAGCAGAACTAACATTCCCAGTTCCAGCACGTACTTTCAATGCCTCATCAAGATTAACAGAAATCTCAAATTGCTTTCCCTTTACCTTTATTCTTGCTTCAACAGTTGCCATGTTTCCTAAGATTTTAGTTTCTATTTAAATCTTCCCTGACTAAATTATCTAAGCTCCGTCTAATCATAATCCTATTAACTCCTCCTTCTGTTTCAGCAAACCACTTCTTAATCTGTTCTTCGTGTTTAGACCAGTCATACCCTCTTAGACCATCCACTACTCCTTCAGGCAGAAAAACCAAAGATGGACAAGCTTCATTAAAAGCAAATGAAAACAAATCACCAAACATTGGTAGATTATTCCCCTCGCAAGTTTCTCGGACATAATCAAAATAATAATCGGGAACAACAAAAGTAGCACCAGGAGCAAGAGCTATTTTAATATCATGAGACTTTATCCCTTCTACCATATTAAATAAATCCGAGTCGCCATCAAAAAATCTTACTCTAAATTTATTTATTTTGCTAATTTCTTCTTCAGAGGGAATATATCGTTTTAATTGAAAAATATCATAATAGTCTTTTACAGCCTCAATTATTTGTCTTTTATTATCTCCAATAAGTCTAAATTCAGGTCTCGGATGCCATTCAAAATAAACTGCTTTTTTAGGACCCATAAAATTCAAGCTAAAACTTATTATTTAAAGATTTAGATTTGAAGTGCCAGAAATGCATAATCTGAACTCGAAAGTCCAAAACTTATTGTTCCATTTGCCCACAATATAAGCAATATCCCTAATAAAACCATAATTATTCCTATGAAGAGTCTCATCCATTTCTTTTGCTTGTCCTTCCATTTCTTAATGGCTTTTGTTGAAACTCCAAAGGCTACTATCCCTAATATGACTAAAAGAGGCAAAACAAATATCAAATTATAAAGCACAAGCAACATGAAAACCTGGAAGCTAAAACCTAACTTAGCAAGTAAAGTAGTTATTGCAAGGTAAGGGCCTCCAGTACATGGAAGTTCAACTGCAGCGACAAATATTCCAAGTACTATACTTCCAGGAATTGAAATATTCTTGACCATCTTCTTTATTTGTTCGGCTCTTTTTACTGGAATTGCAAGAGTAATGCCTCTTCCATACCAGAAGAAGTCTTTCATTTCAATAAGTCCCAAGGCTATAACCAAAAAACCAACTATCCAGCCAAGCTGTTCCGAAATATTAAATTTCTGTATGAATGCAAGTAGTCCAAAACCAGCAATTAAGTATGTCAAAAAAACAGCAGAAACATATATGAATCCTACAATGAGCATCTTTTTCTTGTCCTTAGACAACCCAAGCAATGTAGCAATAAGAAGAATCAAGACTCCTATCGCACAAGGATTAATTGAATCAATAAGAGCAGTGAGTACAACAACTGGAAGTGTCGGAAGAGAAATTTCTACGGGCATTATTTCTTCCTCGGTAAAACACAACCAGTAGAAGACGCAAGAGCTTCAAATGAGGGTTCTCCAATAAGTCTCGAGTCATAGTCATCATTAAACTCCCATGTGTCGTAGCTATCAATTTTTTTGTCAAGACATAATAAAGACTGTTCATTTTCTCCTCTAGGGTCACACTCAACATAATTGATAAATTGGAAAGACTCTCCAAATTTTTTCTTTGTTCTTGCGCAATGAGGACACCAAAAGGCACCATACATCACAGCTCCTTTTTCAGTGAGACATTTTGCAAAATTATCCACCTCTTCTCTATTATATTCCTCTCCAGATTTAATGCCAAAGAAAAAAATAACCGACAAGATAATAACAACTAAGACAACACCAATAATTATTTTTTTACCCTTTATTTTTTTAGCCATTTTATTTTTTAATAATGAAAGACATCACCAAAGATGCTATTATCAATACGTCCAGAATAATGCAGAATATGCAGTAAGTTTTTAGTATAAAATGCTGTATTAAGAAAAGGTAAAACCCATATACAAGACCAAAAATTAAAATTCCTCGAATCCATTTCAAGTTATTTCCTTTCTCAACAAAAAGAAATTTCTTCTTTTTATAGTTTAAGTTAAGAAGAAGTATAAAGAGTAATGTAATAAATCCAAGAAAAGCATTCGCAGTTATGAAATCAAAAAAGAAATTTATTCCAGAAATATCTAATAAGGGTAGTGGAAGTCCAAAATCTATGGTAAGCAAATATGAAATCCCGTCCAGATTTGCATAAGGGCTTTTATTTACAATTCCGCAGTCAAGACTTGGTCCAAAAGAGCAGAATTTACTTGCAGATACAGAAAAGTGCTCATATATAAGAATAGCAGAAATAATCATCCCTGCAATTAGAAATAAATTGAGAAGAAACCTCTTTTTATCATTCACCATATAAAATTCAAGTCACTTCTTTATATAAATCTTAACAAATGAATATTATTTTGCGTACTTCTTAAGTTCATCGCCATGAATTCTGACAAGTTTAGCATCCTTTAAAGAAATCATTCCAACATCAAATCTGGATATCTCAAAATTCTTATCTAAAACTTCCTTGAATATTTTTAATGCGAAACGAATACCTTCTTCCATAGTCATATCCTCTCTAAGTCCCTTTCTCAATTCTTCCTTGAATCTTTCATCATTTTCCCCTATAGAATTTGCTCTATAAGCAAAAAAGCTACCAGTGATATCTGAAGTATACAAGTGTGCCTTTCCTTTAGAAACCCCTGCAATCATTATGGCTACTCCGTAAGGTCTTGACCCACCATACTGCGTATACATCTGCTTATTGTCTGCAATCATCTGTATGACACTTATTGGATCAACAGGAGTGCCGTAAGAAACTTTGTGCTGTTGAGAAAGCAACCTTGCCCTATCAATAAGAACACGAGCATCAGAAGAAAGCCCTGCAGCAGTGGCCATTACGTGGTCATCTACTTCAAAGACCTTTGCAGCAGATTCAGGAGCAATCAAATTATCACGGATTCTTTTATCTGCAATAATCACAACTCCATCCTTGCATACTATTCCAACACTATTACTTCCAAGTTTAACTGTCTTTTCTGCATACTCCACCTGTAGCAAATGACCTTCAGGAGAAAACATTGTAGCAGCGCGGTCATAACCCATAGCCTGGTGTTGCATTTCTGTTGGCATATCCATTTTATTTTATTCCCCCAAGTCTATATAAAATGGATGCTAGAAAATAAATTTCCATTTTGTTTGTGTCCATTTTATTGTTTAAAACCTCTTGTAGATGAGTGTGTGCAGATATTAGTGTATTTAAAATTTACTATGGTCTTACCAATTCAGAAATCAATATCTCTAACTCTCCAATACATTCAGGAATTCCTGCTCCTTCAGGCGGACCAAGAGTACCTTGATAATCATGAGATAATGCAATTACTGCTTTATCACCAATAGTTATATGAGTAATTAGAGGGCTACCTCTCAAACCCATTATTCTAAGCTTTGCACAACCATCAAGTTCAGATATTGACAAGTCAATTCTAGATACTTTTTTCCAAAATATCTATCAACAGCACTACAAAAAGCACCACAAAAATTATCACGAGAATAAGCTCTGCTAGCATGATTCACTGGAAATTCTATTATAGGTTCCATAATTTTAAGGCAAAAAGATGGATTATAAATCTATCGAGTAAGAATTTTTAGGGAAAATTTATATACTTTCAACAATAAATATAAAAATGAAAAAGAGAATTTTAATAGCAATCTTAGGAATTGCATTTATGTTCCTCTTAGTTTATTTTTTAAATTACAGCCCCTCCTCTTTGAGTCCTCCATCTCCATTATGTCCTGGTGGCTCATTTGAAGCAAGCAGTATCCAAGGAATTAATGAAGCCCCCTTTGACCCAACAAGTTTTCAGTTCCCAGAAGAGAGAGAAAAGGCACGCATTATAGCTCGAACTACTGCAGAGATGGAATCTATAAAAGCATGTCGTAGAGAGTGACCCTATTTAGAGAGGTTTTATAAACTATAAATATCTCTAATTGTA
>JBBSYC010000014.1:0-6038 GCA_038045445.1 Nanobdellota archaeon | reverse complement strand
AGTCCATATTGACGGCGCGGTTTGGTACATCGCTGTCGGCTCTTCCTATCCTGGCCGTGCACAGGCGGCCAAGGGTGTCGGAGTTCACGCATTAAAAGGGATCGTTAGCTGGGTTAAGAACGTAAACAAAAAACTAACGAAATATCCCGTACCAAAATAGAGATAAATTCTCTTTAACCGCAACTATCAAAATTACGGCGTTCCGTTCAAGTGATTGAACGAAAAAATAAATCAGCTCATATCGGTGAATTCTTTCCCGCAAAAGGGAATGAGAATACCGAGGGAAGTTTATCCAATGAGATATAACCCCGTAGAGACTTCAAATTTTCTGAAATGAATAGGTATCGTCAAATACCGATAAATTTGAGAATCATCTGCGAAGGATTGATGTCCTTCAAATGATTAAGTTCAAAGATGGTTAAAACGCTGATCTCCTATTAATTTAGGATGAAGGTATAGTCCATACTAATCGAAGAAATTAAGATTAGAGTATATACGTGAGACAGTTTGTATGATATCTGCAAGGCGCGTTGTTGTTTGAGTGGAACGAGGATTTAGTACGAGAGGAACGATCCTCGGATGCCTCTGGTAAGCGGTTGTTATGAAGCAGGCCGCGTAGCTACGCATTGTTTGGATAAGTGCTGAAAGCATCTAAGCACGAAGCCATCCGCAAGACGAAACAACTAAGGCCGTCAAAGAAGATGACGTTGATAGAGTTGGCGTGTACACCTTAAGGCAACGAGAGGTTTAGCGTACAACTACTAATAGCCTCAAATAATTGTTTAGAAGATCAGAATTTTATAAGGACTCACAAATTAGATTTGCTTAATATTTTCCTGCGTACGCGCGTCGTTTTGATTTTAATTAAATAAAATGACATAAACATGGTAGAAATTTTAGAAATTATAGTTACTTCTGTTCTTGAAGAAATAGAAAAATTATCTAGAGATTTTGACAGCCCTCCTGTTCTTTATCTTGGACCTAGGTCTTATCATATTTATCCATCTGATACTAGCTTAAAACTACCCAATGCAGATAAAGTTAAAGATGCTGTTGAAAGATTTATTCTCTGGAATAAGTCTCCATCTGAAGATTATCCCTCTAGATTGAAAATTAAATTACCCGGTTAAAAACTTGTGACTATTTCTTCCCAGCTTTTACAAAATAAAAAATGCTGTAAAAAAGCCCGATAACTATTGCTATTGACATAAATATTGTTGTATATGTACCTTGGTACTTTCTTGTTAATGCGTACACTATTGAAATCATCCCTACTAATGAAATTATTCCTCCAAGATATTTATTGCTTGCCATGATAAATCTTACCCAAATTAAAAACAAGCTCATTACTATTCCTGAAAATATTCCAAAGACTATTTCTTTCAATCCGAATGAAGAGTCTGTTTTTACACTTAGAAAATATAGAAATAATTCTGAGATTATAATTAGAGATAATACTGTTAAGACATTTATGAAATCCAGTTTAAATTTCGAGCCGTCTTCATCTTCATCCTCAAATTCGTCCTGTTTTTGTTGAGCCACTTACACTTCTGATGATTTTGGTTTAAATAGTTTTAGACTATTGGGGTTTTGTATTTTGAATATTTAATCCAGGCATAGAGTGCATATATCGCTGAACCTAAAATTCCAAAGGACAAGTCCACCATTGTATCTGTTAAGGGGTTTAATAGAAGATTGAATTTTTCTAAACCTGACAAGTCTCTAATGTAAACCCCTTGCAATTTCCAGTTAAAGAACAGGTCCAGGACATATTCAAGTATTTCAAAGGCTGAAAGCATTGCAATAACACTCACAAGCGTAAAAGTAATCTTCCATTTCAGTACAAGTTTTAGCCTATTCACCATAAAGAAAACGATTGAACAGACAAATATGGGGATTGCAAAATGTTGAATCTTATCATAGTTAGGATGAACAAAATACAAATGGCTCATAAGTATTGTTGAAACTGCAATTAATATGACGAAGATATAATGTTTAAACTCAAATCTTACATAGAATAGATGGTCTATCAAATAGAAAAGAATCATTACTCCCAAGAAGGTTGAATATCTTAGAGTCACAGAGGAAGAATCTTTAAACAAATAAATTGCAACAAGAACCATTATAGTTATTACTCCTATAATCAAGCGCTTGTACTTGTATGCCTTTTTTATTTCTTCGCGTATTTTTCTTTTTATTTTGCTTCCCTTTGATTCTCTCATTTTCTCCATTGAAGTTACTTGTGGTTAGATAGTTTTAAATATAGCCATTTTTGATTATTTTTGTGAGTCGGGTAGCTAACTCCGAAGAGTGCCATTCAATTGACAAGAGTTTTTATGAATTCTCTCTTTGAGGAAGGTCCGGACATCGAGGTAGCGATTGCTTGAAAAAGCAACTGTCGCGAGGCAGAGCTCCAGAACAGAAACGACACAGCCTTCAATGTGCTATGAACCATGCGGGAAGCAATACATTGAAGGATTTGATGAAACGGGAAATTCGTAAGAATTTCACTTTCGCTGAAAGGCGATTGGCTGACTTCGCTGATGCAACCGCTATAACCGCGGGCTTAGAAAGATGTTAGCACGCACAGTTTGCGCGTAATGGCGCGATGTTCGACAAAATCTGGCCTATGCCTGACTCACACTTTTATTCTTAGAAAGAGTATTAAAATAATTCTTATATAGATAATTTTTCATTAAAAAGTTGTTACTCTAATTTAAAATATTATTATTCTTATTAATTTATGATTCTTAATGAGAATGTTGCTGAACTTGTCGGAGCTCTTATTGGTGATGGATACATTTATAGAAATAAAAGAAAATATCAAATAGGATTTGTTGGACATCAAGTTACTGATAAAGATTACTTTGAGCATTTACGTAAGTTGATAAAAAAAGAGTGGAATAAAGAAGCTAAACCTGTAATGCGTGAACGCGCAATAAGAATTGTAATTAATTCAAAATCTACTGTAGACTTTCTAGTAAATGATTTGGGAATTCCTCATGGTAAAATAAAAAGTAAAACTGTAGTGGTTCCTGAACAGATTAAGGCTGATTGGGAATTAGCAAAACATACAATCAGAGGAATTGTAGACACTGATGGTTCTGTTTTTGCAGTGAGAAAACCAAGAGTTGAAAAATATCCTAGTATTGAGATAACAACCATAAGTAAAAAATTAGCCGAACAGACAAGGTCCATATTACTCGAAAGAGGATTTAGAGTTGCTAAAATTTGGGAGTTTGAGTCTAAAATATCTGAAAATATTGGGTATAGGTTTGGATTAAATGGTAAAGAGAATTTAAGAAAATGGATTGAAGAAATAGGCTTCTCTAATCCTTACAAACTTCAAAGAGCCAAAGACTATCTCAATTAAAAAGATTTAAAAGACTCTTTAAACAATGTTTTTTGTTGGTCTCGTAGCTCAATGGGAGAGCACACGGTTATCTAGTGCCTAGGCATGAAATAATGTGAAACTGAAGGCTCTTCCTTCAACTCTCATTAGCAGTTGGAACATGAGTTAGTTCTCGTGTTACGGGGGTTCGATTCCCCCCGAGGCCATTAGGTTATAATTTGAACATTTTTTGTTATTTTATATAGAAACTATTTAGTAGTAACTATCAAAAGATTTAAATACTTTAAAAATATGGAATTTTTATGAGTACTGAAATTCAACAAAAAATTGAAGATGTAATAACTAATGGAGCGGGCTTTCATGATGGACTTGGAGATTCCTATCTTGATTTACAAATTCATTTGGGAGAAATGGATTTACGCTCTGGACCTCACAATTATTCTTTAAGAAAAGATTTAGAACATTTAAGAGGGATTGCAAGAAAGGGGGGTTGGAGTTATATAAATAAACCAGAAGATGTGCGAATGGTACTTGAGCTTCGCAGAGGGATGGAACTTTGGAAGATTCCTTTTCCCCCCGAAAGAGATGTTGCTCAAGAAGATTCAACCTCTCCATATTTTTCTTCCGGTAGAAGAGAAAAAGACCCTTTAAAACCTTGGAAATTTGGTCCTTCTCCTTTTCATTCTGATAGAGATGTTGCTCCAATAGATTTAGGATTAAAAAATGTATTATATGGGCGCATTCCAAATGAAGAAATAAAAGAAAGATATAGTATTATTCCAAATATAAGGCTTGATTCTGACAAATTGGAGAGAGATTTGCGGTTACCTTTAAGAAAACGTGAGAAACGCGATGATAGAAATCATTTTTAACAACTTAAAGACCGATTTAAATTAGGGCTTATTTGTAGACCTTTTTTCTAAAAACACTAATTTAAAAATAAATTTTAACATCGCATTTAATGGCTAAACTAAAGATTGAAGCTTTTGAATCAAACGTTAATACTGTCTTGCGTTTTAGAACAATTCCTTCAGATACAACGCTTGATGTTTCAGTTGATTTTCCTGCCGGAACTAAATGGAAGATTTACTCTAGAAAAGGGAGAGTTTATTTATCTCAAAGAGGTAGCCACTTGCCTGAAAATTTGTATCCTCTTTCTGAAACTGAAGACCCTTCTATTTTAAGAAATGGTTTTTACATAGAATCTAGGAATGGGGGTTTTGTTGTTCCTTTCAGTATGGGGCAGAGAATATTTTACTTTTCAGATGCTGATTCTGCGTATCTCCCATTATCTCAAGCTTTCAGTGTTTGGGAAACGGGAGACCATAGATTTAGATGTGGTGATAGATTAGAAATAATTCTCTCTCTTTAGAACATTTCTACGTAATATTTATAAACATCTTATGTTTCGTCGTGTCATGAAGAAAGAGATGATGAGTAAAGAGGTCAGACATCATGACAATAGTTCTGGAGTTACTGGTATGATTCTTGGTATTCTTTCAGTTATTTCTGGGATTCCTGGTTTGTTACTTGGATTTGTAGGGTTCTGGTTTTCTCTTAATCAATATAAACATGGTAAGAATAAATGGGCTATTTGGGGTCTTGCTCTTAATATAATTGGGTTTATTTTGGCAGCTGTTTTTGCTTATTATCTTTACATAACTGTCGGAAGTGCTATTTCGGGTCTGCAGGGTGCGGCCGCGTAGCCGAGAGATTATGGTTCTTAAAAATAAGGACGGTGCTCTTGAGCTTTCTATAGGCACTATTGTGGTCATTGTTATTGGTATGAGTATGCTTATTTTAGGGCTTGTTCTTGTTAGAACTATTTTTTCTGGCTCTACTCAAAGCATTAATGATTTGAATGAACAGGTTCAGAGCGAGATACTTGACTTATTTGGAGACGAAACTGGAAATCTTGTTGTTAAACTAGGTTCTGCTGATACTGCTAAGGTTAAACCCGGAGATAGATTTAATGTTGCGATTGGGGCACAACATCCTGATGGTTCCTCTATAACTCGAGAGAGCTTGTTATATAGGGTGAGTCTCGCGGACGACAGCGATGAAAACTGTTTGAGAATCATTGGTAAAGATAGAGCTGAAGGGCTTTTCGTTACTAGAGTTAATACTTGGAATGAGTTTGATAGATATTCTGGGTCGAATGCGTTTGCATTGATTGAAATTGATGTTCCTAAGGGAACAGCAAGATGCACTCAAAAGGTAAATGTTGATATGAGATTGGCAGAAGTCCAAACAGCTAGTGATGGAGATGCGTTTATTTTAGAAGTTGCGAGAGAAGGGATATTGTGATAAATCTCAACTTTTTGCATTAAATTTAACTCCTTCGTATTGTCCTGAGCGAACTTCAAGGGTCTTGCTACTGAAATACCCTGTGCCATCTCTCATTTCAATTACTTCTTCAGAGTAAACTACTCTTTGTCCTTCAAGCCCTGTAGAAATTAATCTTGCTTCGAATTCATTCGATACATGAAGAGGCATATTCTTTGTTTTTGAAACTTCACCATCTTGTTGGATTGCGAATTTAAGTGTTCCTTCATACCCTACATTTCTTCTAATGAAACCATTTCCATCTTTTAGGTTGAGAGGAATTAAAACTAAATCTAAATCTTTAAGTCTTCCTTCTAAAACAATCTTGCTCATGGTTTTTAAAATTAAAATGGCTATTTAA
>JBBSYC010000013.1:0-51856 GCA_038045445.1 Nanobdellota archaeon | reverse complement strand
TAGAGATATTTATAGTTTATAAAACCTCTCTAAATAGGGTCACTCTCTTAAATATAATGAAAAAGTCTGTTTTTTATGAAAAAATACTCAATTGGTAAAAGAGTTATTGAAGTTCAAGAAGGAAGTGTCACTAGATATAATGCTGATGCTTTAGTTTGTCCTGCTAATCCTTGATTTAGAAATGGTTGCAATGGGTGGAGGAGTTCAATATGCATTTCTAAGAGATGGTGGGATGCAAATATTCAAAGACGCTTCAAAAGCTGGAGCAGAATATCTTTTAGCACATTCTAAAGAAATGATCGGAAGTAAGGATATGGTTCCTGAAGGCTCTGCTCACATTACAGGAGCAGGAAAACTACAAGCAAAGCAGGTTATACATGCAGTTTCAGTTGGAAGAGAAGGATGCACTCCAAGAATAATCTCTCTAGCAACAAAAAATTCTCTTTTGTTAGCAAAGGAAAAGAAATTAGAATCAATTGGATTCCCAACATTTGGAACAGGTCTTTATGGAGTATCTATGGAAGATTCTGTAGGAGCTATGAGCGAAGAGTTTGCTAAACATCTTAGAGGAGATACTACTGTTGGTAGAATAGGTCTAATTCTTTACGGACCAGAGGCATATGAATCTGCAAGAGCTATTTTAGATAGAAAATTTAGAGGTTCTGCTTAATGGTAAAAAGTTTGTATATAATGTCAGACACACATGATGATTTAGAAGCTGTAGCTCGTGCTGTTGATTTTGCTAAATCTGAAGGAATAGAAGGGAGCAGAATAGTCCATGTTGGAGATTTAGCTTTAAGACCTTATACTAGAGAAGATTTAGCATCTGTAATGCAAACAAGAGATGGTAAATCTTTTGTTGATGCTATTCAAAAGAGAACTTCTCAAGTTCATTCTTCTTACAAACAACTTTTAGAATCTTCTAATCTACCATTCACAGTTATACCAGGAAATTATGATTCTTCATTAACTCAATCTTTTGGAGATAATGACATTCACAACAGAGCGGTTAATTGGGATCAAATTAAGGTAGTTGGTTATGGTGCTGGTGGAAATCTTGATGAAGAATGGATTGGTCCTGGACATATGCAACCAGTTTTTCAATTAGGTCAAATTCAGAGATTTAACCCATTGGAACTAAAAGCTCTTTTAGAAAGTAATAAACCTGCGATCGCAGTCATACATAATCCACCATATGGTTTATGCGACGATATGTTTAACGGGCAACATGTAGGAACTCCTACATCCAGAAGCTATATCGAGCAAGCTGATGGATTAAAGTTAGTTTTAAGTGGTCACATTCATGAAGCAGGACCAAATGCTAACAATCCAAATGGAGTTAATGGTATTTCTGGTATTGACAAAGGAAATGGAAATAGGACTATTGTAATTAACCCTGGAAATCTTGGAAGATTTGGAATTTTGAATCCTCAAACTTTAGACCCAACAAGAGAATTTGATTATGGAACTTTTGTTAGAGTTGATATCGAAGAAGATGGAACTCCTGTAAGAGTTAAACAATTCAGCGTTCAAGAAAGCGGAAGACAAATTGGACAAGTTAGAGAAATGGGCGACTTCAATTTAACTGCTTAATTAAAAAGTCATTCTTCCTTATACAAAAACATTAACACAGGCCTTATTTTACCTTCTTTAATAGCTTTCTTTAGTAAGTCAACCATTTCTTCTTCAGTTCTGCCAAATACTAATTCATAGGAAAATTTAGACCTTTTTTCTTTTAATTGGTTAAATTCATTCAGAAACTCATTCTTTAATTTAATCGTGCTCCATGCTTGGCTGCTCTCGCTATAATGGACTTTTCCTTCAACAGTTATTATCTGTCTCGGTGTTAGTGGTGATTTTGCCATCATTTAATAGCATCACTATCTCTTTTCTTACAATTATTAGAAATCATTATTATATATAAGCTAAGTTCACAAATCTATCAAAAACTATTTCTTAAGAATTTTGGCTAATTTCTGCTTGAACTCTTCCATATTGCTAAAATCAAAGACTTCATCAGCCATACCTTTAAGCATAAATCCTCTTCCGTCTGGACCTGAGGCCACAATTACTTTCTTACCTAACCCTTTCATCATTCCGCTTTCTATCAATAGCCCTTCTCCCTTTTCCTGAGTTTCTATTATTGAGATAATTGCATCACACTTTTTCATGTGTTCAAATGCTTTTTTCATTATCTCTTTAGGTTCCATTCCCCCTGGCTTCCACTGTTGCATATCTCTTACAAAGATGAAGCTTTTGTGTCCAAGTTCTTCAATGATTTTAGCAACCTCTTCCAAACGTTTCTTTAAGATTGTGAAATCTACTCCGCTCAATTTATAGGCGATATATAGTTTCATTTTATTGCTCCTCTTCTTTGAAGATTGAACTGTTCATATGCTTTTCGGACGTACTCATCTAGTTCTTCCATAGGCATACCGTTTAAAGAATGAATGTTCATAACGTGGTATTTGACATGTTCTCCGCCTGTCTTAAACTGATGATAGGTATCTAAGGTTTGAGGAGTAAATCCCTTTGCTAACATATCTGAATATAAGCGAGTCCCAGGGAATGCTCTAACTACCATAAACCTTGCATCAGAAGCTTCAAGATCTAAGGCAAATCCTATAGTATCTTCAATTTCATCTTTAGTTTCAGTAGGATATCCAATAGTAAAGAATCCTTTGCTTTCGATTCCTAATTCCCTACATTTTCTAAAAACTGCTTTAGTATGCTCTGTGTCTTGACTTTTTCCTATATACTTTAGTATACGAGGAGTTGCAGACTCTACTCCAAATGCTAGCTTGTAGCACCCTGCTGCTTTCATTTCTTCAAGTAACTTTTCATCTAAGTTATCTGTTCTGCATAATGCTCTCCAACCCACTCTAACTTCTCTCTTTGCAAGACCATCTGCAAACTCTCTTACTCTATCTTTAGAATAGTTGAACAAATCATCAATAAAGTGTATTCTTCTTACTCCACTTTGTTGCAAGACTTCAATTTCGTCAATAACATTTTCGACAGACCTTGCCCTCATTTTTCTTCCATTAATTGTTGGAACTGAACAATAAGCACAACTAAATTTGCATCCTCTAGCCGTGCTCATAGAAGCTTCTTTTCCACATTTTGTGAGATATGGATCGTTTGAAAACAATGTTCTATCTACAAATGGAAGACTATCAAGATCATGTGCAACTCCTCCATGTACTATTCCTTTTGGAGCGCTTCTCAATAAATCTGGTAAGACATCTTCAGCTTCTCCTGTAACTATAGTATAATCTCCTCTTATTCTTTCTGGTTGTAATGTAGCTTGAGGTCCTCCAACTAATTTAACTGGAGCTTCAATTTGATCTAATATTCCAAGAGATAACTGATGATTTGTTGAGAAAATGTTTATACCCACTCTTTTTGGTCTCATTGCAGAAACTCTTTCTACTATTTCTGCAGGACTAAGTTTTTCAGCTTCTGCATCAACTATTTTTGAGTCATAGCCCAATCTTCTAGCAATTGTAGCCAAATAACCTAAACCTATTGGAGCAGTTGTGAAATAATAAGGTTTATTCTCTCTTTCATATTCTTGTAATGGACTGTTAATTAATATTAAATCTGTCATTTTAATCTCCCATCAACTCCAAATTTATTATGATATTATCTACGGTTCTCTTAGGTTTCTTTCCTTCGTTTAACAGACCTTTATTTTTTAGATGGGTCAAATAGGTTGAAACTGTGCTTAATTTTATACCACTTTTATTAGCAATATCAAGACTTGTATTTTCCCCATCGCATAATTTTAATATTTGTAGTTTGATTTTGTTAAGTGGTTTAATCTGTTTATTGAATTCTTCATGTCTTGAGACAAACATACTTTTCTTCTGATTCTTTATCTCTATTTTTGTTGCAAGATCGTTAATTCTATCGAAATAAGAATAAAATTCAGTGGCTAAAAATTCTATAAATTGCTTATAATTTAATTTCTCATTTAATTCAATTTTACTATTAACTTTAGAAAGTAACTCTACTAAATCTTCAATTTCTTTTCTTTCTGGTAACTTTCCACCATAGTTTGAATCTATTATTTGTTTAATTGTTTCAACAGACATACCCATAGAAGGAATAATCTTTTGTTTTTGATGCATGATTACAGGAACATTTGTAACAAATAAAGGAGCAGGTGGAGAATAGAATGAATTTAATTTAAGCACGTGATCTATATCTCTTTTGAAAACCTTGAACCTTTCAGAAGTAAGATAATGTGTTGGCTGACTATTGCATATCTCTGGAGCTATTTCTTGTAAGTAAATAGAGATTAGATAATCAATAATAATATAATTTAATTTTGAAAGGCTTATTTCCCCAAATGGGGTATAATTAATAGAGAAACCTTTACTAATTTGTTCTAAATTGATTAAAGATAGAATCTTTTGATAAATCTTTGAAGTTTTTGGATTTCTGAAAAGCCTGTGCCACATTTCTGACAAATAAATTATTCTATAATTGATATTCAAATGGTCCATTACTTTCTGAAGTAATTTAACATTATTTTCGAGGGTTTCCTTTTTTGAATTCTCATCATGTTGATCTAAAATATTATTTTCAAAAACATAGTTATCCCAGACGCATAAATAAACTTTTTGAGGATTTTGTTTCTTTAGATAGAAGAGATGATTGATATTAGTGTAAGCATTTGTTATCGGGCTTATATTAGTGTAAAGAATTTTCATGGAGGGCTCCTCGGATTTCATCCGCATTAGTTGCAAGATACGCTTGCATACCAACTCTTTTGGCTCCATCTACCTCTTCTTGATCATGAGAAATAAACAATCCCTTGGCAGGATTACATTGTGCTCTTTGTAGTGCTAAATGATATATCTCAGGTCTTGGCTTTCTGTAACCTGCTTCATAAGAAAATGTAGTTGTTGTGAAATGTCTCAATAACCCATGTCCTCTTAACGAATGCAATGCTGAATCATGAGGTAAATTTGAAACTATATGTAAAGAATTATCTCTCGCAAGTTCAGGCACTAATTCTGGTATTCCTAGCATTGGAAATTCATCATGGTCATGCAATTTGTAGGTTTCAACAGCCAAACGAACGGCTTGTTCGTTTCTAATACCTAAATTTCTTAGAAATAGCCCCATTATCCTATCCATTCTCCATTCTTCGCCATTTTGCCCGCGAGACGCCAAATATGCTTGAATTGCTTGATTGTGGGCAGTAGCTAAATCATTTATCTTTAATCCATTAGAAAACTGAGCAAGTTGAGGCAACATTAAGTTATGTGCTCGCATAAGTGTTTCAGGAGTGAAACGATAAGCGAAAAGAAGTCCGCCATAATCAAAGAATAAGTCTTTGTTCATGAAACTCTCGAGATTATGGCTTTTTAATTGTTTTGATTATTTTATCAATTATTCTTTGATGAATTCATCAAAGAGATAAGGTCTTAATTAATAAGAAAGGCACTATTTTTTGCGTGTGCCCTGCGGGGCAAAATGTACCCGGCCACGCGCACCGTCGAAAGTCAGATCCGAGCCCCCAGCGTCCAGATCCAAATCCCCGTCGCGAACGAGCACTCTCAATCCTATGTCTTCAGTCTCATCAGGCAAGTATAGAGTTCTATCCCCATCCTCATCTAATTGTGCAATTTTAGGCAACCCTCCAGTAAGACCATATCCTTTAAACTGAGGATCTTCGCCAGCTTTAGCTAAAACTTCATGGGTATAAACTTGTGTTATTCCAGGCAAAACAATTGGAACAACTCCATGTGGTGCAGAGCTATCTATTTTTAGTCCAGGATGAACTACAACTAATCTTTTTTCTAAACCTTTTTTGTCCAGACCTAACTCTCTTGCATTTTCGCGAATACTTCGAGCAAGAGCTTTTGATTCATAAGGGTTCTCACCATCATTACTAGTATCATATAAAACTAAACCCAAATCTTCCCAATTATCTTCAGGCGTAACAAGTTTTCCTGCTTGTAAGTATTTTTCAGATTGAAGAGGTGTAATTGGCCAATAACCTTTGCTTTGAAGAGTTCTATCACTTGCTAATGTAGTAATTAACGCCAAACGCCTCAAAATATACATCTGCTCAACTTCTCCAGAAGTTCCCTCTGGAATTTCGGCAGCAGTCCCAGCATAAGTTCTGTTAGACTTAGCAATTAATTCTTTACCAAAAGCATCATATTGTAGTAAAAATGGATCTCCATTTACAGTTGCGTTAAACTCTGGAGTTCTTGCTTTTCCTTCTTTCTTTTTACGAACTGCTTTAGGAACTGAATCGTTTCTTAAGCGTTCTGCCAATTCTAAAAATCTTCTGTTGACCATTTTAAGGAGCACCTCCAAAATTTTTTCGCTCAGTGGCTTCGCCAGGAATATAAACTACCCGGCCATCCGCAACGTCGTCAGTCAGATCCGCGTACCTAGCGACCAGATACAAACCCCAGTAGCGAAAGAGCACTCTAAGACCATCATTTTCAGTATAGAGAGTTTTGTCCCCATTTTCATCAAAAATAGGCAATCCATTATTATCACTATAAAAGAATTTCCTTCCATTATTACTATGGGCTAATTTAGGGGCTGCAACAACTGCACTTGGATCTTTAATAGTAAAGGCTAATTTTTGTGGAGCACGTGTATCTACCACTAAGTCCAAAGATCGTAACGGAATCATAGTAGGATTTTCATTACTAAATGTAATGCCATTTTCTCCCAACTGCTGTGATAATCGTTGAGCAAGATATAAATTTGGTTCTGCAACGCTACGAAGCACTAAAGCCATATCCTCATATTGGCCGCGCAAAGGCAACATGCCTTCCTGAATAATAAAATCAATTTCAGCGGGATGTGCTAATCGTCCCCCATATTTACTTAATACTTCATTCATAGCAACAAAAGAATAAGGGTTAGAGCCTTTTACAATACCATCATGACGAGTAAACTTCTTAAGCATTGGATTATCCCCATATTTTTGTTGCACTAATTCATTGTATTTAGCAAGAACTTCTCCACCAAAATCTCCTTCTAAAAAGGACGCA
Organism: Nanobdellota archaeon; assembly: GCA_038045445.1. GTDB lineage: Archaea > Nanobdellota > Nanobdellia > Pacearchaeales > GW2011-AR1 > SICU01. The sequence goes on along the minus strand of JBBSYC010000013.1, from coordinate 44,825 downwards.
GTAAATCGTTGCGCACCAGGTTTCCTACCATCCCTTACTTCACGAACTTCAGGTATCTGGCTACCACGCAACCGTTGTGCTAAATCAATAAATCTTCTGTTAACCATTTTATTTTACAGACTTACTAAGTTCCCCCATTGTAATTTTTTGAATATCTTCATATGCAACCAGAGGTATTATAGCAACATTAGGTTTTTTACCGAAACTATCTCTTAAACTTGCTACATATGGTTTTAATTCACCAGCATTATTTGTATATAATAAATGAATTCTATGTGTTTGGGGTAATTGAAGTAAAGATGTAACAAATCTATCTAAATTACTTATTCCCATGTCCGAAACTACTGTAATATCACACGGTCTTTCACTTTGTCCAACAACCATTTCCAAAAGACTAGCGTTGAAAGTAGTTCCTCCATTTGCAGAGTATCTATGTAATTCTGCGTGAACTCTTTCTTTATCTTTAGAAAAACCTGTTAAGTAGTCATTGCTACCAAAACTATAGACAGCTACTTGTGATCCATTAGCCAAATAAGCATTACTTACTGCTGTTGCACCTACAATATGTGGATAAACTCGGTCAGTTGGAGAGACAACAGTGCTTCCCTTCATAAACATACTTGGGGAATTATCTACAACTAACAGATTTGATGGAACTCCTTCCTGATCTCCAAAAGATTGCCCTTCTACTCTTACCCATTTTTTAGTAATTCCAGGTAATATTCCTGGTGAACTAAATGGATCTACATCAGTTATTTGGTCTTCAAAGGTAAATGGAGCATGCGAATGTGGATAAACACTTCCTGTGCTTACAAAAGGTTTTTTTCTTATAGGAATTGAATAATTAGCTGCCAGAGCAGAATAAAAGTTACGTCCAATGAGTGTAATATCCCTTCCAATACCTGGAAGTAATCCTTTAGCGGTGTTTTGCCTTGAAGCATTTCCTTTATTAGCTTCTTCTAATATTTGTTCTGCTACTTTTTCATATTCGGCAGGATTACTACATTCTTTGGCAAAAGCTCTAAGTCCTTCTATAATTTGATTTTCGTCAAATATACTCATATCTGCTCTTGGAGTAGGCATTCCACCACTAGCTCCTCCACTTTGAGATCCACCACCTTGCTGTGGAGGTCTTTGAGTCCTGTAATCTTTCATTACTTCTGCAAACTCTCTAACATTTGCTAGTTCATTTCTTTTATTTAAAAAGTCTATTCCTTGTAATTTTTTAACTGCTGCAGTTTCTTCTTTATTTAATTTAACTCCAAAATCTTGACCAGAAACAGTTTGATATAGGCCATAAATAATTCTTGCACTAGTATCCTTTTGATCTGGTTGGTATACTCTTCTCATTGGAGCAGTTGCAGGATGTTTACGTTCAGTTAACATGTAAAGATTAGTCTGAACTTCAGTAAAGTCAGTTCTTAATTGACTTGCATGCTCTCCTTCTGTTACAACTCCTTGTGTTGCTTTTTGTAATCTAAGAACATTTAGCGGTGAACCAGGATATCTCATAAAATGAGTTAGTTCATGAGTTAAAACTTCGTTAACTGCTTCAGCTTGGTCAATGCCATGTTTTGGAAAACCTGTAATGAATGGCTCACTAACTGTAATCTCTAAAGTTTCCAAATTAACAGATCCGTTTGAGGCATCATTTACTAATCTTGGTTTAGGCAATTGAGGGAAGTGAAATCTCTTTCTTGCGTCGTGCCATTCTCCATCCATAATTTGTTGTAAAGTTTTATTTGTCATAGTGAACTCCTTATTTTTTCGCCCCGTCGCCCTGATGGGCGAAGTTTACCCGGCCACCCGCATCGACGCCAGCCAGACCCGCGTACCAAGCGCCCAGATCCAAACCCCCGCTGCGAATGAGCACTCTTAACCCAATATCAGAGGTATCGCTAGGCATGTAAAGTGTTCTTGTGCCTTTTCCTAAGCTAGATACTGAAGGTAATCCTCTAGCTGTTCCATATTCAAAATTAGAATTTGTACCAGTTTTTTGCAATACATCATGAGGGTAAACAAAAGTAGTGCCTGGTAAAATTATTGGCTTAACTCCGTGAGGCATATCAACATCTTTTGCTAATCCTGCATTTACAACAACTAATCTTGAGTTGACGTCTGAAGAACTTAGTCCTAATTCTTCACGGTTGCGTTGGATACTCTCTGCTAAAGCTTTAGCTTCATTATTATTAGTTGAACCTGTAGTATCATATAAAATTAAAGCGAGATCTTCCCAATAACGCTTAGGATCTGGTAATTTATTATCTCTTAGTAAAAGCTCTGATTGTCCTGGAGTTATTGGCCACATATTACCATTTCTTAAAGATGGAGCATAATGTAATGTAGTGACTAAAGCTAATCTCTTTAGCAAGTACATATTTGGGACTTCACCTGAACTTTTACCAACGCCCATTAATCCTTCTCTATATGGTATCTCCGCTTTAGTTCCTGCAAAAAGTTCATTTGCTTTTCTAATTATAGGAATTCCAAAAGAATCGTATTGAAAAATAGAAGAACTAGCTACAAATTCTGGAAAAGATGTTCTTGCTCCAGCAAGAGGATCTTTCCTTTCTTCTCCTTTTTCCCCTTCTGGCTTTCCAGCAGGCATAGCATCATTTCTTAATCTTTCCGCTAATTTAAGAAAGCGTGGATTAGGCATTATCCCTCCAAGTCCTTCATTGTATCAAGGAATATAGGATGGCCTTTGCCATCTTGTGCATAAGTCCTAGCTTCTGCTAAAGCTTCTGGAATCTTACCGTGACCAGCAAGATCAAGAACTCTTTGATAATTTTCTCTGCTTTCTAAAAATCTTTTCTTTACTCCTGGTGCTTCAGCAGTTCCGTCATTCAATAAAGTTTTAGCAATGTATAAACCTAGAGGATCTGTTCTCTTATTGTCTCTCAATTTACCTTGCACCTCATCAGTCCAAGTAACTCTATGCCATAAAACATATGGTGCTACTTGAAGTACATGTTCAAGGTCAACTTCATCTTTTCCTTGCAACCAAGCTAAAGATTTTGCGTAACGTACTAAAGATTTCTCTTTTCTTCTACTACCGCTTCCAGTCATAAATGCACCTAAATATAAACCTTCAGTTGTATCTATTGGATCACTAGATCTTTTTTCTCCAAATTTAGAAGTAACGTTCATTTCAGCAGATAAAAATGCAAAATATTGTTCTGCATCTCTACTAAATGGAATTCTTTTTATTTCATCTTCAGCACGCTGTCTTTCTTCTGCTGTAAATACAGGGAATCCTTTTCCAACTAATCCTTTTTGATGCTGAGCTACAATTCCTTCAAGTTCTTTGCTTACCTCTGCATAAGATCTGCCTGAACCTAAAATTGTAAGTGCTTTGGTTGTAAGGACTGGATCAGTAAGAATTTCGTCTCTTTCGTTTCCATAGTCTTGAGCAATATGTAAAACACTTGCAACTCCAGGGAATTTTGCTTCTACACCAACGTCAAATCTGTCTAAAATAGGTGGAATTAATTGATTGTTACCTCTATCTGCATAGTTACATGTAGCAAAGAAAGGTTGTTTTCCAGTTGAAATGAATCCATTTAGATAGTCCCATTGTCCTCTATCAAGACCATCTAAAACTACTGCTTGGTTTGCTTCTGGAACTCTGTTAAATTCGTCAAATATTTTTGGTCCTACAAGTACGAAATTTTGCCACACAACTTCTTCTTCACCTTGATGCATTTTACCATAATGAGGTCTACCTACCATTTTCTCGTGAGTAAGTTGTGGATGACCTCTAAGTTGCACTCTTTTAACTAAATCTAAAGGTAATCCATTAAAAGTAGCGTTAAGATATTCAGCAGAAGTAGTTTTACCTCCACCATATTCTCCAAATAGTAATTGTCTTCCTCTATTCAATTGAGTAAGTGTACCAAAAAGCAAGGCAGAGTTAAATTGCTCTCCACCAGCTTCGAAATCGTCTCTACAAAGATAAAAGTCGCTTCTAAGTTTACCATATACTGCTTTTACTTTGTCTTGTAATGTTTCTTTAGCCATGTTTATTGTTTTTGATTAGCCTCCGTTAAGAATTTATTAAGCCCATAATCAACTAAATGAGACTTATTCCTAAAGGTATTCCCTTTTAGAGCTTCCTCTATCATTTTAAGTGTTTCTTCTTCAATTGTTACACTGAGCTTTTGTTTCATATGATAAAGTGGGATATTATACCCTATTTAAATCTTTCTCCTGTTGTAACTATATAGTAACATAGTAAAGAATAGTTTGGATCACAATTAACAATAAAAACAAACTTTTTCTTTCGCCCCTGCCCTAGCTATAATGCTTAGAGATCTATTGTCCCACAATAGATTGGTGACGAGTAGTTATAACGGGCTACACGCTTATCTGTAATTTACAGTAAAATACTGTATAAAATACAGCGATGATAGTTAGTAGCTATAAAAGGAGATTGGGAAACCCTTTCGCAAATACTAGAATCGCAGTGAGAAAATGGTTATGGATAAGCCCGCTAGAGTGCTCATTCGCAACAGGAATTTGAATCTGAACGCTAGGAACACGAATCTGACTAACGACAATGCGAATGGCCGAATAGCTTGGCTAGGGCTTTTATCATGAAAACTTACAAAAATTTGTATCCCAAGTTATGTTCTTATAATAATATTAGAAAGGCTTTCATGAAAGCTAGAAAGAACAAAACTTCTAAATTCTACGTCAAACTTTTTGAAGAAAATTTAGAGGAAAATCTACGCGAAATTCAAAGAGAATTAGAGTCTCAAACTTATGAGCCTACTGCCCTAAAGAAGTTTATTATTAGAGATCCTAAGACCAGAGTTATTAGAAAATCAATCTTTAAAGATAGAATAGTCCATCATGCTATTGTTAATGTTTTAGAACCAATTTATGAGAAAATATTTATTTTTGATAGTTATGCAAATAGGAAAACTAAAGGTACTTTAGCTGCTTTGGAAAGATTTTCGTCTTTCAAAAGAAGAGTAACTAAAAATGGTAAGCTAATAAGTTATGCTTTTGACCAAAATAGTGTTATAGGTTATGTATTCAAAGCAGATATTAAGCATTTCTTTGATTCGGTAGACCATAATATGATCCTCTATCTTTTAGGGAAAAAGATACGAGATAAAAAAGTAATGAGCCTTATTTACAAGATAATAAAGAATTTTGACGATCCAGATAAAGGAATGCCGTTAGGAAACATGACATCTCAATTCTTTGCTAATGTCTATCTTAATTGTTTAGATTATTTTGTTAAACATCATTTGAAAATGAAATATTATGTAAGATATGTAGATGATTTTGTAATATTGCATGAAAGTAAGGAAAAATTAGAGGAATGCAAAGATAAAATAGCCAAATACCTTAGACATTTAAGAATAAGATTACACCCAGATAAGTCCAAAATATTTTCTTTATATAAAGGAGTTACTTTACTTGGATTCAAAGAGTTTTATTTATATAGAATCGCGAGAAAAAGGAATGTTAAATATTTCAAAAAAAGATTTATCAATCTTAAAATTCAATATAAGGAAGAAGAGATTGGACCAACAGATTTCCTTAACAGTTTAGAAGGATGGTTTGGGTATATAATGTGGGGAAATACTTACAACTTAAGAAGAGAAATAGCACGTAACTTTGCACGTTTTGCTTTTAATAATAAGATGGAGATAAAAAGATCTTTGTATCATGTTGCAAAACTTGACGTTCGCTTGGGGGGGGGGGGCGATCGAAGAAATAGTAGAAATTGTGTTATATGAAATAATTATTATCACCATTTTGGCTGGGAGTCAAAGAGAGAAAGAGAATTCATTTACGAACAATCTGTAGGATTTTAAATTTATAATGAGGTAGAAAACTCATTTTGGGGCGTCTTTTATTTTATAATAAATTATCAAAGAAGGTAAAGCTAATATTCCAGCTAAGAAGATAGTATACTTTGGACCAATTAAATCCACTGTTAAACCAACTAAAGGAAATGATATGATTCCAATTATTGCTAAAACCATACTTTCTACAGAACCTATACTCGCTCTTAATTTGGAAGGGATATATTTATGGAAATAAACTCTTTCCACAGGACTCTTTATCGAACTCATGAATACAAGACCTAACAGCACAATTATAACAAATACAAGTTTATTTACAAAGATTATTGAGAGAGCTATAAGAATCCATATTAAAATGCTTGAAATTATAAAATTTCTTTCTTTTCCTTTTGAATATAATTTACTACCCATTATAGAAGCAAGAACTCCCATTAAAGCCATAGCTGAGCCTAAATAACCGAAATAATGGTCCTTTAGCCCTAAGCTACTAAGATATGGTGTAAAGGTTAAGGCTACAGCAAAACTTGTTGCAAATCCTAAAATTGCACTGGCCATTAAAAAATAAAATAAAACTGGATGTCTCTTACTATAACTTATTGATTTTAGGGACTGTTTCTTTATATTTTTAAGAGATTGAGATATCCGAACTTCTCTTTTAATAAAATGCTCATTAGCGAATAAAAGGAAAACTATGGATAAAATAAAACTCGAAAAGCCAGTGATCCAAATTATTCTTAACCCGAAATGTTTTACAAATAAAGCTCCTACGATTCCAGCACATAAAAGACCAATACCTCCTATAATTTGAACTTTTACAAAATAGCCATGTAAAAAGTCCTTTCTTTTTGATTTTATCAAATCAGTAACCCATGCTTCTTTAGCTCCAGATGAAAATGTCCCACCAAATCCGATTAATGCTATTGATCCCAGTATGAGATAAAATTCTTGAAAAAAGAAAAGAGATATGAAACCCAAGCCTTCTAATAAATAACCCAATAATACAGAATTTTTTCTTCCATATAAATCTGCAAAAGCACCTGTTGGTACCTCAAACAAAAGAGTAAATAAAGGTGCTACTGCAAGAAGAATTCCTATCTGAAATATACTTAGACCTAATTCTGTGAAGTAAGGAATCATAAATATCCAAGCAAAATGTAAGATGTAAGGAACTATTGATTCAACATAAAATGGCCACAGAAGATTTAATTCTCCTTTTTTGAAAAGCTTCATTATGTGAAATGTTCTTGGATCTTTAATAATCTTATGAGATGTGGGCTGGGAGCCAGAGAAAAAGAGTCAGTGGCCACAAGGAGTATATTATGCCGACTGACTGTGGTTAATTTGTCGAAGGAAACCGCTCAAGTAGGGTTTCAAATATCGCAAATCTACTGACTGTCCAAATTCTTTGTATGCTTTGACTTTATTTCTATCAGTAACTACGAAGAACCATTTATCATAGTTTTCTAAAACTTTAAGTTTTTCTTTCATGCGAGAAACTTTGCTTAGTCCTGAACCTGTTTCAACTTCAATTGCATAAGATTTCTTTCCTCTTTTGAATACTATATCAGGTTTCTTAGTTGTAAATAATTCAACAGATAACTTTTTCTTTTCAAGATACTGTGCTATATCTAAAGTTACAAATAAGTGGTTTAGAGTTTCATTATGTCTTGGTTTTAGAAAGAATTTCTCTTTTTTGTTAGTGACCAAGCTGTGATATTCCCCTTGCTGATAATTCTTAACCTCTAACATTCTTATTTCATCTTTGTTTAGGTTATTTACTCTGAATAACCTTTTTGAGAAATCAAGTGAAATCTTTACACGCTTTTTATCTTTAGATTCCTTTTTTTCCACTAAATTACTTTGTTTAAGTAGCTCATCAGCATTAGTGGTTATTTGCTTATGTTCTTCTTCTGAAGCGATAATCTTTACTTTTGTATGCTCATCTTCAATAATCATTAACCCTTCTCCAATATTAGCGGTAAGCAAGGCAATTTTTTCATTACTGCTTAAATTGAAGACTCTCTTTACATTATCAATGACTGCTGGTTTTTGTTTTAGTAAAATTGTATATGATGAGTTTGCAAGTACTGACCTTCCAGCCTCACTATTAAGCATACCCTCAACTTCTTGGTTGATTAAATACAACCCCATGTTGAACTTCCTGCAAGTTTTTACTATCTCAAAAATGTATGAAGCATCGTGAGACCTTGAAAGTAGAGACCATGCTTCATCAACTACCAAAAGCTTACGTGTTAAGTCACTTTTCATCTTATTATAGACATAATCTAAAACTAAAAACATAGTAACAGGTTTTACCTGTTTTGGCAAGTTACCAATATCAAAACACACAAACCTATTATCAAAATCTATTTCTGTAGGTCTATTAAGAAAGGAGAAAACCCCGTCAACATATAGTTTGAGGCGGTTTACAAGGCTTCTAAGCGTACTTTTTTCCATAATCGTAACATTCTTCTCAATTTTAAGAAGACTCGCTAATAAATTGCCCAAAATAGGAGGTTCATTATCCCATGATTCTGGATCTGCAAGTGTGATGCCCTTTCCCTCATAGCAGTCCGTTATTGCCTGATCAATAAACGCTTTCTGTGGCTCACTTAAATCTCCTAACATAACACTCATTAGGTCCATTAAAGAAAGCCTTTTCTGATGAAAGTCATGTCCCATAAGGTCTAGGGGATTAATTATAGTATCTGAGTTCTTGCTTAAATCGATGCGTTGGCCTTTGAATTTCTCTATAAGATTCGCATATTCTCCTTGTGGATCAATAACAATTACTTTGGTACCATTAAGAAGATGTCTTGTAACAAAGAGTTTTGTTAAATAGCTCTTTCCAGCTCCTGAACTCGCTAAGCAGACTCCATTAGGATTTGAAAGCTTGAAAATATCGCGAATAATAGGAATGCCATTATGGTTTACGCCCATCCAGACTCCTGTTTCATCAAATTTGAAGAATGATGAGGTAAAAGGAAAGAAAGCTGATAAGGCATGGCTTGTGAGATTTCTTTTTTGATTAAGAAAGTCTTCTCCTAGTGGGCTACAAGATTTTAGTCCTTGAATCATTCTAAAATTAGGTTTCTTGGGAATTATTAGTAAGGAATTAAGTTCTGATTCAACTTTTCTTGATAAATGATCTAATTCTTCTAATGATTCTGCTTTACAATTAATATACATACTAACGTTAAATAGCTTCTCTGTTCCGCGTTGAAGGTTTTCAAGTACCTTTCTTGTATCTTCATACTTTATTTCAAGACTAGGATTTAACTTGTTCTTTAATTTAGAAGAGTACAAGTCCGCTCTTTGTTTTATCAACTCTCGGTTTAACATCACCATTGTACGCTCTAATGGTTCTGGTGTAATATGAATAGATAAATCAAAATTTCCAGAAAAACTAACGACCTTATCTAAAAAACCTTTTTCTACAGAACGAGGATATCCAGAGGCATATAAAACTCTTGAATAAGTATTCTTATCTAAGATCATATGATTAGGCCGATTAATTATTGTATTGGCAGGATGAAATGTTTGTAAAAGTTTTTTTAACTCCTTATTGTTTAACCTTTTTGTGGAGATATTTAATCCATTAAGTCGTTCTTCACAGAGCTTTATCTGTACGTCAAGATCTCCTGTTTCTGAAATAACTAAATAGAAATTTCTATTAAGAGCATCTTTTTTAGAAAATAATGTTTTAAGGTGTTTCTTATACGATTCAAGTACTCCTTTATTTGTTTTATCTGACCTCTCCTCAAGAGAGTTAATGTATTCTGAAAGTTCTAACTTTTCAGTATTCATTACTATCTGTAGTGGAAAGTCTAGTGAATTAAGAAGTTTTTTGAATGTCAAGATTATTGCTTCCTGTTCATCTTCTGATTTTATTGAAAAATTTATTGATTCAGCTTTGATAACTGCAATTTTCTTCTTTTTTGTTATGATAGCATTATCTTCAATATCTTTTACACTCCATAATTCTTTTACCTGAGTCTCTTGCAGAACTCTTTGCTTATACCAAGCATACCAATTCTTTAGGAGCGTTAAAAGATCAAAGAACATAAATCCAACTGCTACAGATATTGGAATTGTTGCAAGAGTAATTCTTATAGCAAGAGGTGCATTTAGTCTGAATAATAAGATAAAAATTATCGGAAAAAATAATAAGGCATAAGCTAGTTGTTGGAATGTTAGGCCAAAAACAATCTTTTCTTTATATTCAAGTTGGTGTGGTATCTCATACATTTAACCTACCATCCTTGTAACCTTCGCTATTGGAGTCACTACTTTTAGTGTTGCCTTGATAATCACGAAAATAACTACGATGAAAGTAAGGATATTGATGAGTGCAAAAGTTCCAATCATTACGAGTATTTTCATCTCAGAGAAAATACTTACTTCCAGAAACTTTGATCCTGCAAGTAAAATCAAAGCATAAAAGAAAGGCGTAAGTATACCAACAAACAAATAGTTTAAGATTAGTTTCCCATAGTCGCTTACGCTTTCAAGAAAATACATGAACAGGCCTATCGCAAAAAGAACTACTCCAAAAGATACAAACATATATCTTAAGGCTAATATTATGAGTGTTAATATCAGAACAAATACATATACAAACATAAATCCCAATTCAAGAGCGATATTGCTCAGGCTCGTAGCTGTTAGTAAAAAGAAGTCTGGGGGTATAAGATTAAAGACAGTTGTTGTAAGAGCTGAAGATACTTCTAGAATTAATCCATATAGAACATAACTTGCCTGCACAAATACAACCATAAACAATATATTTTTCAGATTGGATTTTGCTTTTTCACGTTGTTCAACTGCATGGCCCGATATTATGAACTTTAAACCGACAAAGACTAAGAATAGCCCATAAAACATTGAAAGAATATACACTATAACTGTCCAAATACTAAAGAATATTCCTGTGCTTACTGGAGAGGTCATTAGGTTTTGAATCCAAGAAAGCATCGCCTGAATTGGCAGATTGAACAAGTAGAGTAAATACTCGAAGAATTTCTCTACAAGGCAAGTTCCCAGATTAGTAAGGCTACATTGAGTCATCGCAGAAACCTTATTGCAAGATAATTCTTTACAATAGCAAATAACAAGTAAAAGAAAGCAGAAGCAATAGAGATCTCTTTTGTAAGGCTGTACTTTTCTCTATCTATTACATTGATGTATCTTCTTACTTGCACGTCATTTAGTTGAGCTAGAACGAGGCTATGGTCTTTAGTTGCATTAAATACTGCATAATTTTGAGCAGTTATTGTTTGATTAGCATAACTGATATTGATAATAGTGTTGTGTGGAGAAATATAAACTGTAAATAATTCTCCTTCAAAGTAATTAGTTTTATTGCTAAATATACTAATGTTCCCTTGGGTATACGAGAGGTCGCATGGAGTGATTAAACTCGAGAAATGATTTCTTAAGGACAATTCACAATCGTGATTTTTTGGTATGACAAGTCTTAATGGATTTTGATTTTCAATAAAGATATTATGGATATTAGTATAATTTTGATGGATTGCAGTTACCTGTAGCAACCCCACAGAATTCGGTTGAATGTTGTAGCTGTATCTGGCTTTTTTATAGAACGGCTCTTCAAGATCAAGATTAAGGTAAGAATAATTGCTATATTTTAATTCTACTAATAAACTATCTTGATATGAATTCTTAACAACAAATGAATAACTTGTTTGAGGATTATACATTCTTGCAGGAATATTATCTTGAACTGCGAGGCTGTCTACTATTATTTCACTATAATCAAACACGCATTCATCCTCATCCATATAATAATGTCTGATTCTGTATTGAACATTAATCTGCAAAACCGCACTAAATGTTATGGGGGCATTATTTGGATAAGAAATAAAGTAATTGGTTAATTCTCCAGATCCTAAATAATGATTATTTTCTAATATTTGTAATACAGCATTACTAGATTGCAATTGGTAAGTCGTATGGCAGTCACCACTCATAGTGCCAGATGGTAAGATTACATTATAGCCGTATTTTGAAAGAACTTTCCCGCTTTGATGAACGTATAAAGCATTATCTTCAACAACAGAAGGCATAAGCGAAAATATCTCTACCCAAGCATCCCTAATGGTTCCTTGACTTTGTTTAGTAGTTCTAATTGGTTCATTTATTGTTAAACCAGTGTTCCAAGTATATACAAAATCATGATCTGGAATAAGGTTATCTCCTTCAAATAGAGATGAATAAAGTAAGTCTTTTTCATATTGTGTTAAATTACTATTCTGTATTTCTAAGCATAAAGGTTGTAACTCTAAGCTTACTAAACTACAAGAAAAGGCAGTCACTGCTGGTAAAATAGCAGTGACCACCAAAAACAAAAAAAGTTTTTTCATGCTAAAGATCTTAATCTCCTAGAATGAGATCTACAATAAAGGGTGCTGCCCATATAACGACTAAACCGATGAACACGTACATGACCATGTTCTTTGCAGTTTCTCGTTTGCCTGGGTCAGAACCGCTGGAAATATATGTAATGCCTGCGAAAAGCATTACTAAGCCAGCGATTACTGTTGCAGCGTACTTCACGAGATTGTATATGGTCTCGAGAGGTCTTAGTATCTCCTCAAACTCTGTTGATTGTGCTGACACAACACTAATCAATAGTGGAGACATAAAGACTACTGCTAACAGCAGAACCTTTAGCATTCCTAATTTAGTTGGGTATGGTTTTTGTGCCATTGTAATGCTTTGATAAAATCCTTCTCTTGAGGATACTTGTCTTTCATGAACCCAAAGCAGGTTTTGCAAAGATCATCGTCTTCGTTTATCGTAGCACCGCATACACAGCAATACTTTTTTTCCATGATTTGTTGACATCTAGAACTTATAAATAAAATCGGAGAAAAGTTTGACTAATTTTTCGACTAATTTTTTAGGGCATTTTTTTCTCCAGTTTATTATAAGGTATACCAACCAGAATTTTTCATGGAAACTAAATTGGCAGAAGATCTTGGCGAAGAAATTATTTTCAAGCTTAGAGAACTAAATCTTGCTTTGGAAAGATTAATTTCTAAGAGAAAAGATGAAGAAGAACGCTCACATCCATATTAGGGTTAGCTCCGAGTTTTTATCTAAGTTGAAAGCTGAAGCTAAGGAAAAAATGATTTCTGTAGCCGAGGTTTGTAGGATTAGAATAATGGTTAACGATCAACTTGACCGCATTGAGAATAAAATTAATGATTTATGGAAGAAGGACTGTTTCAAAACAAGATAATCTTTGGAGATTGCATTAACGTAATGAAGGATTTTCCTAATAACCATATTGATTTAATCATAACAGACCCTCCATACGGAGATAATATTGCTTATGGATGGAATAGTAAGAAGATAGTAAACAATGAAAACCCTTTGATTAACTGTCAGGCACTTGTTGAATGTTATAGGATACTCAAACGTAACAAAACTTTATACTTATTTACGAATTGGAAACATTATCCATTTCTCACAGAATTCATTTTAAGATACACTAAATTCAAAATTAGACATCTCTTAGTTTGGAAAAAGCATAATTTTGGCTTAGGATGGGCTTTTAGACATCAATATGAACTAATCTTAGTATTGGAAAAAGGCAAACCAAAATACAATTTAACCAATTTTTCAGATGTTCAGACATCAAGTCACATTAATCATAATAAGACAAGTCACCCTCACGAAAAACCAGTAGATTTACTCATTAAAATGATAGAACACAGTTCAAAGAAAGGAGATCTAATACTAGATCCCTTCGCTGGAAGTGGAGCAACCTGTAAAGCAGCAGAAAAAACAGGTAGAAAATGGTTGGGAATAGAGATTGATAAAAAATGGATTAGCAGATAATCTTATATTCCCAAAATTCGTTATTAAATAATGGGTATTGACCTCTCAGAAAAAGAAACAAGGAAGGAAATTATAGATCCTATTCTTAATAGGGTCGGATGGAAAACTGGAGGACATTATGTAAAAGAAGAAGTTAATCCTGTTAAATCTAATTTTGTGACAAAAGAATATGTAGGTATAGAAAAAGGAATTGAAAGGAACGTAGATCGATTTATAGACTACGTTTTATTAGATGAAGATCGAAGCCCTATCGCTATTGTTGAGGCGAAAAAAACATCTATTGATGTAGAAAAAGGCGAAATTCAATCGAGAACATATAGAGAAGATATAGAAAAACAACTCAAGATAAAAATCCCTATTTTCTTAACAAACGGGCATAAATGGTATTATGTAGATGATCTTGATAGAAGAAGACAAGTTGCTCTTCCATTTAACCAGAAAGATTTGCATAGAATTATTAGTTTAATGAAAAAGAGAAAAGATCCTTCTAATGTTAAAATTAATCCTAAAATCGTTGATCGACAAAGAGGGATAGAGGCAGTAAAGTTAGTTTTGGAGCATTTCTCAAAAGGACATAGGGAAGCTCTTGTAAATATGGCTACCGGAACAGGTAAAACGAGAGTTGCAATAGCTATAATTGATGGATTGATAAAAGCAGAATGTGCTCAAAAAGTTTTATTTGTAGTAGATAGAATCTCTTTGGGTAATCAGGCAAAAGAAAAGGGCTTCAAGAAATACTTCCCAGATAGTCCAATTTGCGAATTAAACGAGGAAGGGTATTCGGATTCGGCAAGGTTTTATGTTTCAACTGTTCAAACTTTAATGTCTTCACAAAAACCTAGGGGGAAGTTCTATGAAAAATTTGGAACAGGAGCTTTTGATTTGATTGTATTTGATGAAGCCCATAGATCTTATTATGATAGAAATAATGATATATTCAAATATTTTGATGCTCTTAAAATTGGATTAACTGCTACTCCTTCTTCTGAAGATACTAAAGATACTTTTGAATTATTTAATTGCGAAAAGGGAAAACCAACCGTTAAGTATGATTATTGGGATGCTGTCAACGATAAAGTTCTTGTTCCTTATGTCGGAGATATAATTGAGACTAAAGTTTTATCTTTAGGAATTGAAGGTAAAAAATTAAGTAAAGAACTACAACAGGCGTTAAAATTACAAGAAGCAGAGCCAGAGACATTCCAGACTCCAGGCTCAAAATTTGAAAAACTATTTACTGATGAAAAAACAAATGAACTAATTATTAGAGAATTTATAGATAGATGTTACAAGTCAGATGATAACCGCCCTTCCAAGAGTATCTTTTTTTGTGCAAGCGTAAAACATGCAGAAGCATTAGAGCTGTTATTCCAAAGATTATATCCTACATTGGCTAAAGATGTTAAGGTGATTACTTCAGATAAATCAAGATATATGGACGAGGTTAAAAGATTTGAAAAACGAGATAGCCCAAGAATAGCCTTATCTGTTGGAGTTTTGGATACTGGAGTAGATATTCCTGAAATAATGAATCTCGTGTTTGTTAAGCCAGTTATTTCTTCAATCAGATTTTGGCAGATGTTAGGAAGAGGAACTAGAAACTTATCTGCATGTGAAAATAGGGAATGGCTTCCAACCAATAAAGATGGACAGCATACAAAAGAAGACTTCTTAATTTTGGACTTTAAGTTTGGAAATTGGTCTAATGTGCTTGAGCATAAGCTGAATGTTCTAAAACAAAAGTCTTCTGGAACCGATGCTAAAACAAGAATATTCTTAGAGCAAGTTGATGCTTTAGAAAAGAAGCTTAGCGATAAGGAAAGAAAAATTGTTGAAAAACAGATAATTGATACTATTAAAGGAATAGATATTGAATCTCCATTAGTTATTGAAAAGAAAGAGATGATTAAGAAAGTAATTTCAGTTAAGTTTGATTTAAGGCAACACATTAAAGAATTAAGAGAAGAAATTGCACCATTACTTATCTACTCTCCATCTGAAAACGCCAAAGTATACGGGTTTATTTCAAAATGTGTTAAGCTTTTTGATTATATCAAAGAAAATAGGAAAGATAAAATTGCAGACGTTGAAGAGTTTGTTGTTGATCATGCAGAGGCTATATGGGATAAGAATCTGGATGCAATAAAACAAAAGAGAGATGATTTAGTAAGAATTCAAAAAGAGCCTTTCTGGGAAGAGATTACTTTTGAGGATGTTGACTTTTTAGTTAGGGATATATCTCATTTAATGATATTCTATGAAGATCAAAAAAAGAAGCCAATGCTAAAAATTAATGCTCCAGACATGGTGATTGATGTTAAGAAAGAGTTAATGGAGAAAAAAGATGATAAAGACTTTATTGATTTTGTGGAAAACAATCCTCTGATGAAAAAGATTAAAGATGGAGAAGGAGTAACTGCTACCGAGCTTCTTCAAATAGAAACAAAACTAAAGCAACTTAATCCTTCATTTACAATAGAAAACATTCAGCAGACCAAGGATTTTATATTATTCCTTAGAGAACTAATTCAAGTTAAAGGATTGCCAGATCCCCAACAAATGATTAAATGGGAATTTGATAAGTTTATAGCAGATAAGAACGAACATTATAATTCTGGACAACTTAAGTTCCTAAGATTATTAGAACAAGTCTTTATCAGAGCTAAACATATTGAGCTTAAGAGTTTCGCAGAACACCCTTTGGCAGATGCTCGTCCATTAGATATATTTACTAAAAAACAGCTAGAATTAATTGTCACAAAATGTAACAATTTGAAATGGAAATAGGGAAAAAGGTGTATACACCTTTTTGGAAATATTTAAATAAGTAATAATTCTGTGAGGATTATGGTTCTTAAGAACAACCCATTAAGTGGAGAAGAGAGGAAGATTGTTTCAACTAGGCTGTACAAAACTGAATTTCTTTATTTCAAAAAAATCTGTGATCAAGAAGGCAAATCTATCAATACCAAGCTCAGAGAAATGGTAAGGAAAGAAACTGGCGTAGGTGAGAAAAATGAGTCTTGAAACTAACCTAATCTTCTTGGTAATTTTCGGATTAATAGGTTATATTGTTCAAAAGGTTTGGGACTTTAATCCTTACACTTACTATGAGCGATTTGGTGCTGTTAGTGTAGTTCTATCTTTGATAATTGCCTATCTGCCAGTGATCTTTAATCCTGAAGATGTTATAAACAATACAAACAGAATAGTAAATTGGTTTGTAGCAATTTTACCTGGGACCATCATAGGAGATGTTGCAGGGCAAATAATCTATAAGTGGACAGGTGAAAAATGAGATTTGAGAAATTTATTATTGGATTAAATAATAAAGGAAAAGAGGTTAAATTTACCTGTGATGAATCAAAGCTAGATAATAAATTTGGAAAAAACCCAGAAGCCCCAGATTTTCTAACGAGGGTCTTTTTCAAGAAAGAAGTTTTAGATAAATATTATGGTAAACCTTCAAAATATTATGTTAGAGACGGATATTTATTTTATACAAGAGAAGATGGAATTAATGAATGGGGAATGCCCATAGACAATAATGCCCAAGATTGCGTCATGGTTTATTTAGGAGACTTAGCTAAACTTCCACCTGATGAACAAAAACACTGGAAGATTCATAATATCACAGAGGGTAACTTTAGTTTAGTTTCAGTTATGAGAGACTTTCAAGCAAAACCTTGTTCTCCAACTGATGCTGCTTTACATTTTAAGGGAAAATTTGAGTCTCTTAATGAAAATTGGAAGAATAAAAATGGATGGTATTTATTCAAACCTCTGAACTTAGCAGATGAACATCATGTTAAGACTTTAAGAGTACCCAATAATGAGCAGAAAGAATTTGATGAAGTTATATTGTCTCTGAATAAAATGCTCATTGACTCTTTGAACGTTGAAAAAATGAAAAAGAGGTTAATATTTGACAAAGATGATAAGTCTATCTCCGTAATGCAAAAGTATATTGAACAAAAATATAAAATTATTTTTCCTCAAATGATTGAATTTCTGAAAAATTTACAAAATTTAAGATCAAGTGGTAGTGCTCATAGGAAAGGAGATAATTACGAAAAAGCATATAAAAAATTTGATAAAGGAAGCTTATCAAAAACCTTTGAGGGTATTTTAATTGAGGCAATAACTACTATTAACACAATTCATAATCAAATATTAGGAGTTAAAAATGTCAGTTGAATTATGGGCTTTAGGAATTTCAATAATTGCTTTAATAGCTACATTAACCAGAGACTTTTTTATTCCTATTTTTTTTAAACCTAGATTGAAGATAGAGGGCCTTGATGATGGAGAATGTATTCAAAATGTTAGTGATAATTTAAACAATCTTACTAGATGGGTAAGAATAAAATTAATCAATAAAGATAGTTTCTTTTCTAGAGTTGCAAAAGATTGTTATGTAAAATTATTATGGGTTAAAAATGATAATGGGTCTAACATAAATCCATTTGAATCTCTACCACTAACGTGGGTTAGCTATGACGATTTTTCTGGTGGAAAGTATGATCTTTCGGTAGGTGAGTATCATATGATAGACTTAGTCCATGAATTTCCCCAAAGAAGATTTCTTAGATTTAAACTTGCAGGAATACCACTAGAGTTAATAAAAGAATCAGAATCAAAACTTTCTCCAGGCACATATAATCTTAAGATAGCAGTTTACGGAAGCAACTTTAAACCAATTAGGAAAATATTCAAGATAAAATTAACAAATAAATTTGGAGAATTAAATTTTGTAAAATGAAACAACAAATACAAGAAAATAAAATCCAATGGAAAGAAGTCTTACTTGGAGATATTTGTGAAATTGTTTCTGGATCAACTCCTTCTACCTTCAAAAAAGAATATTGGGATGGAAATATTAATTGGATAACGCCTGCAGAACTAATAGATGGAAATAATGGTTATTACAATAATACTGATAGAAAAATAACCGAAGCTGGGCTTTCTTCTTGTTCATCCCATATTTTCCCAAAAGGTACAGTTATGTTAACAACCAGGGCTCCAATAGGAAAAGTTGCAATAGCAGGTATAGAAATGTGTTCTAATCAAGGTTTTAAGAATTTTATACCTTCTAAGAATATATCTTCAGAATATCTTTATTATTGGTTAAGATCAAAAAAAGAATATCTTAATTCTTTGGGAGTAGGAGCTACTTTTAAGGAATTGTCTAAAAACATGGTTTCTAAGATTAAGGTTTCCTTTCCTTTCCGCCACGGACAACCAGATCTTGAAACTCAAAAGGAAATAGCTTCAATTTTAGAAAAAGCAGAAAAACAGAAGGAAATAGCAAAAAGAACTTTTGAACTCCTTGATGAATGTCTTAAGAGTAAGTTTAATGAGATGTTTGGAGATCCTATTTTAAACGAAAAAAAGTGGTCTCAGGATACTTTAGATAACACTTCTGAAAAGATCACTGATGGAGAACACATCACTCCTCCTTTAAAGGATAGTGGAATACCTTATATCTCAGCTAAAAACGTTAATGATAAAATTGATTTTGATGATGTAAAGTATGTTGATGAAGAAACTTATAAGAGGATTACAAAAAGATGCCTTCCTGATTTTGGAGATATTCTTATTACTTGTGTTGGTACTATCGGAAGAGTAAAAAGAGTTGATATTAGAGAAAAATTTGTTTTTGCTAGAAGCGTTGCTTTGATAAAACCAAAAAATTCAGATTTCAACAGTGTATTTCTTGAAAGTATGCTTAGAGTTCCAAGCGTAAAAAGATATATGATTGGTAACACTAACGAAGCTACCGTCAAAGGTCTTTACTTAAGACAAATAAAAAAACTTGTTTTAATAAAGCCTCCAATCGAATTTCAGAATAAATTTGCTGTTATTGCCGAAAATATTGATAGGATGAAAGAGAATATTAGAGAAACTAAAAAAATGACAGAAGAGTTATTTGGCTCTTTAATAGACAAGGCTTTTAGAGGTGAATTGTAATGAGAATAACTTCTACTAAGACTCTTCTGCAAGACATCTCAAAAGAGACAGAACAGTCGTACAATCCTAACAAAGACTTCTTTTTTAATATCTCGAGTATAATCGATAGAATACCTATATCAAAGTTTGTTTACCGTAGGAGAGTATCTAAAAAGAAGATAAAAGAATTCTATAAAGGTAAATCTGCTTTTGTGCCAAAAATAAAGATTGTTAATGGTATGATTGTAGGCGTTCTACAGGAAATAAGAAAAGGAAGAAAATATAATTCTTCAAAAGAGGAAAATTTCATTCGAAATAATATTCTTTTTAAAATAGGTAATAAAGAAATTAGAGTTAGCAAAAGACCTAAGCTGTTCCTTAATCATATGCGTAACATATTTCCAGGAAATGTTAGAGAGCAAGATATTATATTAGAAAATCTTACTGGTGGAGAATTCGTCAAAAGTCTATTTAATATTGAGGGAAAGTTAATCGGTGTAAAGTTACAAGGAATCAACACTTTAGGAATTAATGTTGGAAAGAAAGTTTGGATAAGAATTGCTTCTGAGGAAAAAGAAAGCGTATTGGATAAGATAAAGAAGATAAAATATGGAGAAGATTTAATCTTCGGTAAAAAACTCGAGAATTTTAAGTTGTCAAATATGAGACAAATTAACTTCTGCAAAGAAGACAAAGAAGCTAAACTTATAATTGTTCAAGTAGGAATCAAACAATTTAGAGTTTTTTGGAAACATGGAAGCTACAGACCTTTAATACAAGAGATAACTGCTTATCTAAAATTGCCCTTTGAAGGATCTTGTCTAATACTCGATTATCAAAACGATGAAGAAAGAATATACGACTTCTTTAAAGAAAACAGGGTTGACTGGGTAAAAAGAAATATCTTATATAGGGATATATTACAAAAATATTCTAGCTACATAGAAGTAGATAGAAAAGAGAAACCTCAATTGAGAATGGAAAGAATATTCTCTGAATTAAATAGATTTGCCAAAGGAGATAAATCAAAGATAGATAAGGTATATCTCAAAAAAATAAATAATATCTACTTTCCACGTAGAATAAGTAAAAAGATTAAAAAAGAAGGCCTAAAGCAGTCTAATTGCTTTTTTAGAATAACTAATAAAGAAGGAAAAATTATTCAACATTTCTTTTTAGATCATGAGTTTCTCGATAAACATGATGTAAAAGAGTTCTTAGATAGTTATTTTATCTTTCATCCTCTGGTCTCTTTAGACTTTAGAGCCAATGGAGATTTAGAACCATTTTCAATTAATACTGGGATTTTTCTTAAAAATCTTAAGGATGATCCTAAGAAAGCATATCAAATGATTCTAAGGGATAAAGATAGTATTTCAGCTAATGAAAGAGAGATTTACTTTAATAATTCTAGAGGTCATTTAGATAAGATGGATGAAATTAATTATAAACTGTCTAATCAACAAAAAGGTGCTTATTTTGAAGCTATATGTTTTGGAGTATTATCTCAAATATTCCTTACTAGAAGAATAGGGAATAGACTAAATCCAGATGGTAAATTCATATTAGAAGATGAGAAAGTTTTGTATGATGCAAAGAATTTGAAGACTATTACATCTACTAATACTCTTCTTCAAAGTATAACTAAAAAGAACGGTCAAATAAAAGATATAGAATATATTAAAAATGGAAACGTAAAGAAGTATCTCTTTATTGTTAAGGAACTTAACGAAAAAGACTTTATAGATGTAAAGGCCAAAATAGAATCTTCAACAAGTTGTAAAGTTTCAGCCATTGAGATAGGCCTCTTACGAAAAATAGTTGAATATTATCTAGAAGATCCTCTAAAGTTTTCTATTAGAAAATTAAATGCAATTCTATTTTCTGGTGAGTTAAAGAACGATATAAATAAAAAAGAGGTAACTAACAGCATATAATATGTTACACGCTGAACTCAAATCAAAGATTAGGAAGTTATGGGACAAGTTTTGGTCTGGAGGAATTAGTAACCCCCTCCAAGCAATAGAACAAATATCTTACCTTATCTTTATGAAAAAATTAGAGGATAAAGATATTCTTGATGAACAAAACGCTACATTGAAAGCAACTAATTATAAATCTATTTTTGCAAACCATGAAAATTGTAAATGGTCAGTTTGGAGTGAATATTCTTCGGATAAGATTCTGCCTCATGTTAGAGATATAGTATTCAAGTTTATGAGAGAATTAGGAGGGGAAAACTCCTATTACAATACTTATATGAAAGATGCAACGTTTTCTTTGCCAACCGCTTCTCTTCTTATTGAAGCAGTAAATATTATTAACGATCTTCATATAAAAGAACAAAATCAAGATGCACAAGGCGATATTTATGAATACTTACTATCTGAGTTAACAACTGCTGGAAAGAATGGGCAATTTAGAACTCCAAGACATATTATTAAGATGATGGTTGAATTAGCAAATCCTGAATTAGGTGATCGGATACTGGACCCTGCTTGTGGCACAGCTGGATTCTTAGTTAATACATATGAGCATATCCTTAATGCAAATCATAAAGAGGGAGTAAGCACAATAACACCAAAGCAAAAGAAAATACTTGATGAGGAATCATTATATGGTTATGATATCGATAGGACAATGGTAAGGATAGCAGTCATGAATCTTATGATGCATGGAATTTCTGCACCAAACATCATAGGAGAGGACACTTTATCTAAGAGATACAATGAAAAAGGAACTTATGAGATTATACTTGCAAACCCACCATTTAAGGGTTCTATTAATGAAAGTGAAAAATCAGATGATTTAACGATTAGCACAAGTAAAACAGAACTTTTATTTTTAGAACTTATGTATAACGCTTTAACGATTGGGGGAAGGTGTGCAGTAATTGTTCCTGATGGAGTCTTATTTGGTAACTCAAATGCCCATAAATCAATAAGAAAACTCTTGTTAGAAAAATGTCGCCTAGATGCAATTATATCCATGCCATCTGGAGTTTTCAAACCTTATGCAGGAGTATCAACAGCTGTTCTTTACTTTACCAAAGGAGAACCTACTGAAAAAGTCTGGTTTTACAAGATGGAAGCTGATGGTTTAAGCCTTGATGATAAAAGAAACGAAATAAAAGAAAACGACATACCAGATATTCTAAAACTATTTAACAACCGCAATAAAGAAGATAATAAAAATAGGGAGAAAAAACACTTTTTTGTACCATTTGAAGAAATAAAGAATAATGATTATGACCTTTCTATAAATAAATACAAAAAAGATAAACATGTAGAGGTAACTTATAGACCAAGCAAAGAAATTATTAAAGAAGCAAAAAAAGAGATAAAAGAATTATTGGATGGTTTCGAAGAGTTAGAGAATATAATAAAAGAGTAAGATGTTTTTTACCTAGCTGAGTTAACTACTTTTAATCCATTATCCAAACCATCTAAGATATTTTTCATAGTTTCTTCCAAAGATTTCATTCGGTCTTCAAGCACTTTCTTTTCATTTTCTGTTTTCAGTAGTCTTTGCTCTATCTCGGTCTTAGTTACATCTACCAACATATCCTCTTCTTTTATCGTGTCTCTCATTCCTAACATTTCGCTGTAATAGTGTATTTTATCGCTTTTCTTCCACCCAAATCTAAACTTCAGAGCTGATTCTGACTTATATCTAGGTAACCAATAACAGCATGAACAGTGGCGAAGATCGTACATCGTAATCTCTGAGTATCTCTGACCTGCTAAACTGACTCCATCGCCAAATAATCTTTTAGCTAGGCGTTTGAGGTATTTATTTACTGTAAACTGATTCATAGTAAACAGATAATCTTCTTTTGAAAGCTTTTTCTCTGCAACATATTCTTTAATCATACTTGAGCATAACATAAGCTTTATTCTTCTTCCAAAAGTTTTACTTATTTCATCTCTAACAACTAATTCGCTAAAATTATTCAGAAAATCGCTAACTTTGATATTCATGAGTTCTGTAGGAGCTCTAAGACCTGAATCAAACAAGAACATGATAAGCACTTTGTAATCATACCTTGCGTTTTCTGTAAGTTTCTTGACTTGCTCTTCATCAAGATACACCCATTTAGGTTTTTCTTTAGTTGTATCAAGGTCTACTGTAATATCTCTTACCTCTAGCCCTTCTTTTCGGCTCACTTTTTGGTGCCAGTGCCAAAAAGCCTTGAAACTTTTTACGTAATCCGCAGGCGCTTTGTAAGTTTTACCATCCAAGCGTTTGATTACTCCATCACGCATTCCAGAGAAAAGAGTGTGAATTTCTCTCTCAGTTATTTTTGTAATATCTGAAATATTATAGGATTCTTCAAACTTACGGGCTAGTTGAACAATCCTTATCACTAAACTATTAAGCCGATTATAGCTTCTTGAGCCTTTCTTACTACTACTGGCCACATTAAGCCCTAATTCCATATCAATAATATAATTAAGAATTATTTTAGAGTTTGTTTTACTTATAGTAGAGATTCCTTGCTTAGAGACTTTTTCCTTCCAGGCTAGGTATCTTTCTTTGTGGTTGTATGGGTCTAACTTCATTGGTTCTCGAAGTTCCCCTTTCGTTTTAAGCGAGGGGGACTTTAGTGAACACAACCAATGCTCACGAAATTAGACAAAACTTCCAAATGCGCGGGCCGGGAATTGAACCCGGGCCACAACGTCTTTGCTTTCATAAAGAAAGTGGCAACGTCGTATACTAACCACTATACTACCCGCGCTTAATTCTTAAGAACAGAAAGGTTTTATAAAGGTTTATTTTAATCCTTTATTAGAGATTATTTTCAATCTCTCTTGCTCGACGCTCCTCAACAGGCTCGGAGACTCGCTACGGAGAATGAAAAGGCCCCATAGTCTAAGGGTTTAAACGGCTCGTTTACAAGGATAGAGATTAAACATCACAAATCCTAAAACCCGAGCAATTCGCAGTTCGAGTCTGCGTGGGGCCATAAAATGTTTATGCTTGTGGGTCTACAATAGAAAGTTTTATATACTTTGTAGCCATACATTTTTTATGGTTTACACGGAAATAAAAGAAAGAAATAAAAGAAAATATTACTATAGGGTTCTCTCTTATAGAGAAGGAAGTAAAATAAGGAAGAAGAAAATATATCTCGGAGCAGAGCTATCTTTAAACGATTTGAAAGATAAAGAAAGTGAAGCTGATAAATCTATTTTGTCTGAAAAAATTCAAAAAAGCATCAATAAAATTAAGAAAATAATAATAAGGGTCTTAAAGAAATATCAAGTTGAAAGAGCAGGAATCTTTGGAAGTTATGCTCGCGGAGAAAATAAAAAGAATAGTGATATAGACATCTTAATATCTCATCCAAAATCACCTAAGGCTAGAGGCTTTAGTTTTATTAATATAGAATATGATTTAGAGTATGCTTTGAAAAGAAAAATTGATTTAGTAACATATAATAGTTTAAGTCCTTACTTAAGGGAAAAGATATTAAAAGAGGAAATAAGAATAATATGAATATAAAAGAGGATTCTGTATTTATTATGCATATTATAGATAGTATCAAGGCGATAGAAGATTTCAGTAAAAATCTTTCCAGAGAAAAACTAAACTTAGATAGATTAAGACAAAGTGCAATAGTTAGAGAGATAGAAATAATCGGAGAAGCATCAAAAAATATTTCAGAAGATTTTAAGAAAAAGCATATCGAAATACCTTGGAAAGGCATTATAGGAACGAGGGATAAAATGATTCACCATTATTTTGGCATAAATTTAGATGTGGTTTGGGAAATTATAAAAGAAAATCTTCCAGATTTAAAAAAGAAACTAAGTAAAATAAAATAGTCTGGTGGCAAAACTACTGGTTACATGTATTGGAAGAAATGAAGATACTAAAGCCGAGCGGTCCGCAGTTCGAGTCTGCGTGGGGACATCTCAATTAAAACTTTTTAGTAATTTATCAAGTATTTCTAACGTCTCCTTTGGTTTAGGCTTATTCTTTGATAGTTTATGTTTATAATTATCTAAATTATCTATGAATTTTCTAATTTCAACTTCCGTAGGTTTGAGAGAATAATCCCCATATATAGCTTTTTTTAGAAATAAAGAATTGAGCGTCTGTTCAAATTGACCAGTTAAAGGGAGAGCAAAATAAGGTTTTTTGAGATAAATAGCTTCAGACATCAAAGTAAACCCAGAAGTAGCAATAATTCCTTTACAATTTGCTAAGTCTTTTATGAATAATTTTCCCGTCTTTTTGAATATTAAATTGCCTCTTTGTTTTTCTTTATTATAACCATAGATTACAAATTTCTCATTTATCTTGCTTAAGACATTCAGTAACTCTTTATCCTTTTTAGTTTGGTAAACTAAAAAGAAGTTATCTTCTTTAGTCTTTAAGTCAAGTATTTCTTTTCTCAAAAGAGGATTAACAACATAAGTCTTGCCATTGTCTTTCTCTACCTTAGATTTAGCAAAAGACATTATTATGAAGGCGTCCGCCCTTGAAACGCATAAGTTTATAGCAGTTTTAGCAATTAAGAAGTCTTTATTATGTTCCTTAGGAACATCTAATTCAAGATGAGTTAATCTATGTTGATTATCTATGCTTATTAGAGGGAGTTTTTTCCAATGAGAAATAATAGGTACTAAAACCTCCATATCTGAAATGTATAAATCTGGCTTAAACTTGTCAATTTTATCTTTAATCATTCCAAAATTCTTAATATTCTTAGGTATTTTACTAAAGTTTTCTATTATTGTTTTAGATAAAGAGAGTCGTCCGTAGGAAAAAGATAAAGAAATACCTTCAATCTCAATTAAGTCAAATTTACTTAGAACTTCTACAGCTTGACCATAAGTAATAATTAAGACTTTGTGCCCTTTACTTTCTAAGTGTTCAATTATTTCCTTAGCACGAGAACTATGCCCAAATCCTTCCCCACATACTCCGTAAAGAATTCTCATGGTAAAAACCATATTTTTAAACTTAATAAGTTATCTAAAGTCATGAAGAATGTATTATTTGATAAATTGTATAAGTATTTATCAAGACCTCTATAGGACATCAATAATTTGGAGCTCTTGGTTCAAAATCATTCTCAAGAAACCTCTTTTCTCTAATATATATTTGTGCTGCCTGAATTGCTCTCATTACAGAATTGTATATTGCTCCAGAAAGAAATTTAACTATTGTTCTTTCTTTTCCCAATCTAAGTCCAACATCTATTTGTAATTCAAACCCATTTCTTTCAGGTCTATCTGCAAAAGAATATATTCTAATTCCTTCGGAATAAAATCATCTTCAAG
Source organism: Nanobdellota archaeon (assembly GCA_038045445.1). Classification (GTDB taxonomy): domain Archaea; phylum Nanobdellota; class Nanobdellia; order Pacearchaeales; family GW2011-AR1; genus SICU01. The sequence goes on along the minus strand of JBBSYC010000013.1, from coordinate 17,893 downwards.
TTTAGCCATATAACAACTTTAAAATGGTCCCTTTAATACCTTTGGGAAAAACAAAAGTCAAGACTTAAATAACAAAATACCCTAGAAATAAAATGATTGATGCAAAGAGTAAGCTAAAAATTCTCGACCCAAAAATAAGGGAGAATATATCAAAATTGATGAGGGAAATAGAGAATAATATAGACTACCTATACGAACTTGCCATTACAGATGAAAAAACCGGACTATACAATCACAAATTTTTCAAGACAATATCTGAAATGGAGTTAGATAAGGCAAAGAGAGGTTTAGAACCATTAAGTCTTTTCATGATGGACTTGGACAATTTTAAGAAATTAAATGACACATATGGGCATCTAGTCGGAGACGACGTGCTAAAAAGACTTGCAAAAATACTAAAGAAAGAGACAAGAAAATACGACTTGATTTCAAGATTTGGGGGTGAAGAGTTTATAATAATTCTTCCAAATACTGATGTAAAAAGAGCAAAAGTAGTCTGCAATAGATTAAGAATAAAAGTTCAGAATGATAAAATAATGAAAAAATATGGTACAACGATGTCTGGAGGATTAACTACATACAAAAAAGGTGACAACATTAGAAAAATGCAACTTAGAGCAGATAAAGCAGTATACTTAGCAAAAAAACTAGGCAAAAACAGAGTAGAAGTAATAGTCTAAAGTCTTTTGATAAATTCAAATATCTTCTTATTAGCAAGATTAGCATATTTATCTAAGATAAACACATGATAAGATTCTGGAACTTCAAAACTATTTTTATCTTTAGAAGATACCTTATCAAGTATATATCTATGGCTCTCCTCTGAAACAACAGGGTCATTCTTTACATGCATAGCAAGAATCGGTTTTTTAATATTGGGAAGTTCCTTTTTAGAAAACTCCATAACCTTTAATATTTCATAGGCGGCTCTTAAAGGAACAATGTTATAGGAACCACCATTTTTTCTTATAAACTCCCTTGTTGCTTTAGATTTTTTCTGAAAGAGTTTTATTCTGCGCAATATAGGAAGTATAAAGTATCTATTTAATTTGTTCCTTCTGAAGAATATAGGAGTTCCTAAAGTGATTATTCCTTTAATTTTATCAGAATAGTTAGCACAAGTCAGAGCCAAATTGCCTCCGAAAGAATTTCCTATGAGATAAATTTCCTCATAATTCTTAGATAGCATTGCAATACTTTCCTGTACGCTTTCAATCCATTGATAATTCTTTACAACTGCAAGTCTTTCAGGGGAGGTTCCATGTCCAGGAAGCAACAAAGCATAAGAACTTATTCTTTTTTTTGAAAGATATTTAGATAAATATCTAAATTCCCTCGGACTTGATGTGAATCCATGTATCAACAAAGCAACTTTCTTGCTCTCAAAATTATTAAAAAATGGCTGCGCTTCAGGAGCGATTTTTACAGGACTCCTAACTCTAAGTTTAATTAAGAAGAATCTTATTCCCGTAAAAGCTCTAAGCAAAGCAAAAAGACCAATTATATATTCCCACACCCAAACCTAAAATCCAATGAATATATAAATACACTTTTTCATTAATTAATATGAAAAAGAGGAAGGTCAACAAATCAGTCATGAAGAAGAAAACTAGTCCAAAAATAATTATTACCTCATTAGTTGCCTTGGGGTTTATTGCATTAGCCCTGCTAGTTCATTGGTCTTTTATTATTCCAGCATTGATACTTTGGTGGATTAATAAGAAGTCAATAAAAAAGCACTTTAAAGTGTAACTCCTTTAAAGAGATAGACTTAAAAACAGTATAATTTTTCTTGATCCATGGATGAAAATTTGGAATTCAGAGTCGAAGGTGGATCAGTAAGAGTTGCAGATTTAAGATTCAATCCTAAACCTGTTAGAGGGAATACTTGGAATGAAATTCATAAAGCAAAATATGGAACTGAAAGACCATCATTTAGACAAGCTTCCATTGAAGAAATTTGGAGGCTAATTGTTGGAGCATATCGCGGTTTAGAAAGTCCAAATAAAGCAACAAAAAAATGTGCCGAAGAGATTATAGGTGTTTTTGAAGATTCCTGTGTTATTTCAAGTAATGTAGCATTCAATTTTCAAGATATGTCTTACTTGTTTAGAAATCCTCTAATAGATGAAAGAGGAGAGATAATTCCAGTTAAAGAAGAGATAATGTATGGAATTTTCAGAAATAGAAATGGAAACCAATCACTTGTTAGAAGAATGGTTTTATCAAATGCTCAAAATCCTGAAGTATTTGTTAATTTCATAGCGGGAGAAAGGGAATATGTAGAGTATCAGAAATTATTAGAAATGTCTAGAAAAGAAGGAAACTTGCAACTCACACCTTCTCCAAATCAAATAGAATTTCCAATGATTACATTGGAAGAGGAACTTTCTTTAGGGTTCCTTGATGTTCAAAAAGATTGGGAATTAAGTTCATTTGGAGTTCAGAAAGTCTTTCCATATGTTAAGTAAATCTCTCATTAAATGTTTTTCAAAGTTATTCCATGCCTTCGTAAGGATTAGGTTTTGAAAAAGAATTTACTCTTGTTCCAGAAGAAGCCAAAACATCGTCTATTCTAAGTATCATTGTAGCAACTTCGGAAGAAGACGCAACAGCCTGCATCTTAACACGCAGGGGTTCAACAATACCTGCAGCAAGACAATCTTCTACCTTATTATTGAATAGATTTATTCCATCTCTAGCAAAACCTGACTCATGCTTCTGTTTAAGTTCAGTCATTATATTCACAGGGTCAAGACCAGCGTTTTCAGCAAGAGTCTCTGGAACATACTCAAGTGCAGATGCAAACTCATCAACAGCCAATTGTTCACGACCTTCAAGAGTACGAGCATATTGTCTCAACCTTTTAGCAAGTTCCATTTCAACTGCACCCCCTCCAGAGACAACCTTTCCATCCTTTACGGCAGAAGAAACATCTCCAAGACCATCCTTTACAGCCCTTTCAACCTCATCAAGAACATGGTCTGTGCTTCCACGCAAAAGTATAGTAACAGATTTAGGATTCTTACATCCTCTAACATAAGTCATAGTATTATCTCCTTTCTTTACTTGTTCTATAATTGACGCAAATCCTAAATCTTCCTTACGTATTTCCTGAATGCTAGAAATAATTTTTCCAGAAGTTGCTCTAGATAACTTTTCAATATCCGATTTAGCAACTCTCCTATATGCCATAATTCCAGCCTTTGCTAAAAAATATTGCGCAACATCGTCTATACCCTTTTGACAGAAAACAACCTTACATCCAGAATTTATTACTCTAGAAGTCATATCTCTTAAGGCAATCTCTTCAGAAGAAATAAATTGCTGAAGTTGTTCCGGAGTCGATACTGAAATTTTAGTCTCTGTTTCTGGATTTTTAAGCTCTAAAGGAAAATCTATCATTAAAATTGAGGCGTTCTCTATCTTTTTAGGCATGGACTCATTTGCAGCTTCTTTGTCAAGAACAATTCCGTGAACAAGCTCGCTATCCTCTATAGAGTTACCTTTTTGTTTAACAATCTTTATAGAGTCCATATCAATTTCTCTTCCAGAAGAAATCTGGTCAATTCCCTGAACAATCATTTCAGCAAGATGTTCTCTATTACTCTCGGCTCCTTTTCCAGTCATTGCAGTCATTGCAATCTGTTTGAGAACATTTTTATCATCAACGGGAACAGATATCTCATTAAGAATAGTTTTGGCCCTTTCAGCAGCCAATCTATACCCCTTTATTATTACAGTGGGATGTATTTTCTTGTCAAGTAGTCTTTCAGCATTTTCCAACAATTTTCCGGCGAGCATGACTACTGTTGTTGTGCCATCACCAACTTCACTCTCCTGTGTCTTAGCTATTTCAGCAATCATCTTGGCAGCAGGATGGTCAAGTTGAATTTCCTCCAAAATTGTCACCCCATCATTTGTTACAATTATATTTCCAGTAGAATCAACAAGCATCTTGTCCATTCCCTTTGGACCAAGAGTAGTTTTTACAATATCAGCAATTATTTTAGCAGCAAGTATATTATTCCTTTGAGCCTCTTTTCCAATAGTTCTTGAAACGTTTTCAGGTAATATATAGATTGGTTGTTTCTCCGCCATAATCTCAATCAAAAACGATATGTTTTAAAGATTATTGTGGTGAGGAAAATGAACCGTGTTGTAAATTAGGAACCATGCAACACAATTGAAAAGGTAAAGGGTTTTAAACCCTATTTTTATGAAAATATAATGGGTACGTTGTACAATTTAGATGATTACAGATTGTTGAGAGAAGTTTTTGGAGAAGATTTAATATTTCCATATGGATCTCCGGATCAAGTTGAACTTCAAAGAGATTATGAAAAAGTAGAAAGGGCACTTAAAAAATTGGAGGGAAATAAGCGTGGGGGAAATAGAGAATCCTTAAATAGACTTTTGAGTTTAATCAGAGGATACATAAGCTTATCGGAAAGAAAATTTGAAGAAGAAATAATTTCATGCACATCATTTTAAATATGTAAATCTCTTAAAAAAAACATGAAAAAAGCATTCTGGTGGGGTATGGGATTTATAATTCTTATAATTTTAATAGCAATACTGTTATCATCTTCAGGTTCAGGAAAATACGATGATTTTGCCAAATGCCTCACTGAAAAAGGCACAAAGATGTATGGGGCATATTGGTGCCCTCATTGTCAAGCACAAAAGAAATTGTTTGGAAGTAGCTGGAAGAATGTAGATTATGTTGAATGTGCAACTCCAGGCACAAATGAGCAGAAAACGGTATGTAATCAGGCAGGAATAAAGGTCTATCCAACATGGGTATTTCCAGATGGTAAGTCCTTGTCAGGAGAACTTTCATTGGAACAATTAAGTTCTTTTACATCTTGTCAGTTGCCTGTGGAATAATTTTATAAGGATGTAATTTTCTTTAGTATTAGGGGCCTATGGTTTAATGGTAAAATTTTCGGCTGGCAGTCGAAAGATTCGAGTTCGATTCTCGATGGGTCCATTTTGGAATATAAAACATCTATATTTTTTATAATATGATTTGATAGTTGAAAGTCTCTCTACTTTTCAGAGTCATCATTAGAGAGATTTTTAGAAGAAGACTACTTTGTAGTGATTAAAATGGAAAGATTTATAAATATCAAAAATTCTAGAGTTATATGATGAAAAATAGAAAGTCCTTAGCATTAAGTTTAGTTTTGCTTGCAGGTTGTGTAGCTCCTAAAGAGACTCAAGTTGAATCTAATCCTACTTATTTTTCAGGAACAATTGAAGAACTTATGAAGCAAATAGGAGCTGAGCCCGTAACTGATGAAGAACTAATGAATTGCAGAGCTCCAATGTTCCCACCAGAAGGTTACCAAGATCCACAAAAAAGAATGTTATATTGGTCACTTCTAAGAAACACAAATCGTATTCCAAGAATTAGTAGTTACAAATAAATTATATTCTTTAGTAACTTGATTGCAAATCAAATTAAAAATTTATAATTCCTTTAAGGATTTGGTAACAAACTCATAATCTTCTTCAGATTTTGCTAGAAATATTAATCCCTTCCCATCCTTAAATGACTCCCACATCTTGCTTTGATTATAGTTCCTACCATTGTGAAAGAAGAACTTTTTATTTTTTGTTAAATATATCCCTAAACCAACCAAGTAATCTCTACCAATAATATATGTTTTCATACAGCATCGATCGGTCCATTTTGAGAATCGAGCAATAAGGTTAAAAAAGGATTTTTTGTATAATTAAATTATGGTTCCCGTAGTAGACACTTCAAAAAAACCTGGAAGTTTAATAATACCTTTTAACATACTTGCACTTTTAATTTTAGTTTACCAATTTACAATCGGAAATATCCCAAAAAGTATAATTATAATTGGTTTAGTAATTGCTTTCTTATTTTCTTATGTTATATTCAAAAGACCTGATAAACGTAAAAAATCTTAATTGTATATTTTTCTATCAAGTCTTCGCTAGTCCATTTTGAACTCCACAGCGAGTTTCCGAGCATGTGAGGAAGGTCGAGCAAGAGAGTTCAAAATTAGTCAGTTTATAGATAATCGAACGAGAAGAGTAAATTAACAGTCTTCTTCTAAATGCTAATTCTCACTCGTCTCTGCAGCAAAATGAGTCTTATTCGAGAAGGCATGTTCTCTCTTGCCATCATAGTCAAAAGAAACACTTGCAGCAGGAAGCTCAAAACTACCAACTATATTTATCTTTGAATATATTATGTATGAAAACATCCTCTCTTCTCCTGCGTTAAGATAAGATATATCCCATTCTATCTTTCTTGATTGCTCGTCAATTCTATGTGGTTGAATTCCGAATTTGTTGAAAAGTTTAGCATGCCCTGGTATTCTATCAGAGATTACAACATTCTTTAAATCTGCTCTTGATTTCACTCTAAGATTTATCTTCAAAGCAAGCTCTCCACCTTTAGTCTTGACTAAAGAAACACTCTTACGGACAGATATTTTTCCAGTGACAACAAATTTAGCAAACAATCCTACTATGGCTATCAACAAAATGATTATGAAGGGGAGGGTGTAATTTGTAGTTATACTTACAGTATAAGACTCCCCTACCCCCATTTCTTTTTCCCAGGAATAATCGACAAAAAGACCCCTACGTTCACTCGCAGTCGGTCTGTCTGAATATACAGTAAACAGTCTTGTCAGAACGTTTTTGCGAACATCTATTAATGCAACCGCAGGAACATTGCCTTCATTAGTCTTAGTTATATTTGTTTTTTTAATTATAAAACCAGATGTAGATTCATAAACTGAAATCCCGGTGGTCTCAAGATATCTTATAGGCAAAATTACAGATGACTTTATATCATTAAGCTCGTATATGATTTCAGCCTCATAGTCTCCAGCAGATATCTTATTTTCAAGTATTATTGGTATTTCGAAGACCTTATCCTGTTTTCCATCCAAGTCAAAAGTTTCAGAAAATTCAAAGAAATTTGACTCTGCAACAATCTTAAGGTTGTCTATTTTAATATTTTCCTTATTTCTTAAAATCATCTCAACCTTAGTGGCATTAAGAGGAATATCGTTAATAGTTACAGCCACTGCATCCTTAACATCAAAAATTCTCAAAGCAAGAGTATCTTTGAAAAAACCAGTCTCCTTACCTTTAATCTGATATTCAAATGCATAAATGCCCTTTTTACTAGAAATAATTTCCTTAAATGGAACGGCGACAACATCTAAAATCAAAGTTTCGCCATGGTTTATCTTAAAGAATTCTTTTGGATGCATTGCAACACTAACAAGAGAGTAAATCTGAAACTCATCGGAGTCTCCATTATTAGTTATACTTAACTTAAAAGTAGCATTAGTTCTCTCAAGTTCTGTAATTATAATTTCATTTTTTTCTAAAACTATGACTTCCAAATCAGCTGCACTTACGAAAGAAATCAAAAATAAAACGGAAAACAATAAAATATACTTGGAATTCATCATCTCGTTGGTCTGGTTTTCTATTTAAACATTATTGCAAACCAACTATTTCTTTCCAGTTAATTCTAAAAGAGCTTTCATCTCTTCTTTGAAGTCCTGAACGTCCTTTTCAACCCTCTCTTTCATCTTTTCAGTCCTATCAGGAATGACGAACTTATTATAAAGTTCTTTAAAAAATTTAGTAGTAGCAGACTTATTCCAGTCATTTTGATAATCTTTAATTAAAGTTCCTTTAATCTCAATGCCTAGTTCCATAAACTTATTCATTTTCTTCTTTTTTCCATCTATCTCCACCTCCACATCCTCCATTCCAAGTATTCTCCACCTAAGGTCTAATTCAATCTTAAAATAATCTGTAATTTTCTTAGAAGCCTTCCATACAACATCAACATCTTTAGCATTAGGCTTAACCTTTTCAGTATATTGGTCCTCTACAACGGAGTACTGCTCCTGTTTCAGCCAATCATGAGCATAAGAGTAAGTTCCCTTAAAATCGCCATAACCAGAATACTTAAATTTCTCTTTTATAACTATATCTTTTTCAGCCATGCTTCTATTCAAACATAATTCAAGTTAAATATATAAATCTTGGCTATGTCGATGACATGTACCTTATAAATGAAACAAACAATTATAATAGAACATCTTGAACCAAAAGTATGGTCCTGGTGCACTCTAGAATACAAGAGCATTGCAAGTTTTATTCCCAAGAATAATCTTTGGTTTACAAACGTTAAACAAAAAACAAATAAATTATCCAATTTAGGTAAAATATACCATAAATCTGTAGAAAAAATGAAACTAAATAGTGTCTGTGTGCTGGATCCAGATGCAAAAAAGACTTTAACTACAAAAGAAGCAAAATCATTCAACTATTTTATAATTGGAGGCATTCTAGGAGATTACCCTCCAAAAAAGAGAACAAAAGTAGAGCTTACAAATAAACTAAAAAACGCACAAGCAAGAAATCTTGGAAAGAAACAGTTCAGCACAGACAATGCAGTTTATGTGTTAAAGCACATAATAAAGGGAAAGAATCTAAAAGATATGAATTTCCAAAACAAATTGACAATTCCAATCAACAAGATAGAGTCAATAGATCTTCCATATTACTATCCTTTAATAAAAGGAAAACCAAGAATAAGCAAGGAGTTATTAGATTATATAAAGAAAAAGAAAGATTTCTAAGAATTAAAAAGCACAAAAGCTAATAGCAATTCTTACAAATAAAACTTCTCCTTATTGAATCAGCATCCATAAATCTCTTATTCTTGAATTGCTTGCATTTTACACAAACTCTTCCACATTGTTTGCATATTTTTCTCTTTGTCACAGCACATTTATTCTTTAAACAATTTTCACAAGAAATCTCATTGCAGTCTTCACACCTAACACCACAGTTTCTACACACGAGATGGCTACCATTACATAAGATTATTTCTGTTAAAGGGTTCTTGCACAAGTCACACAATGGTAATTCTATCTTGTTTTTTAATGGGTCAAATTTGATAATAACCAATCTGGTGACAACTCCAGACTTAAAGAACGCTTCTATAGAATAAACGGGATAATCTATAATAGTAGTAGTTATTAATTTAGTATTTAATCGAAGAGCGTGCTTCTTCTGTTCGTTTTGAACAAATAAATCTCTCTCGCTCGCAAATTGCAACTTTTGTTTTTCAAGTTCAAGTGGGTCTTTAGACCTGGAACTTTGATTGTTATTTAGTTTATTAATTTGTTCATCTATTTCCTTAACCTGTTGCTGATAATAAGAGGCCATCCTAGATATTTCCTTAGATAAATCAATTTCAAGAGCATCAGCAATAGAGGATGTTTTTTTATTTACGGAGTCTTTAATATGTTCCTTGGCAAGAGAGTAATAATCCCTCAATTCAGTTATTTCAATATCTTTCTTATTAAGATCAGATATAACAAAATTAGTTAGGTCTGGATAAATTATAGAACCATCATCAACATATACCTCATTTACTAATTTTTCTTCTTCATTAAGATATTTGTAAGTTGTTTGAAATGTAAATTTAAACAAAAAATTATGACTTGCTACAGTAGTTGCTTTTACTAGAGCACAATTTTTAAGTTCAAGATTTTCTTTTATAAAAGAATCAACATTTAGCTTGTAATTCAATGAAAGAAGAACAGCATCCCCTGAATTATCCAAATAAGCCCTCATCATTTTGAGCAGATAACTTTCAGGGGTTATCAGTTCTGTCCCAGGACCATTAAGAACCTTATCAAATACAAGCCGATAGGGTTCATTTTTTCCATAAAATTTTTGAAATTTTTGAGGAACTTCTGTTATTTCAAGAGAATCTCCATTATCTTGGACATTCGCCCCAAGTTCCTTAAAAAATTGAATGCTAAATATTCTGAGCTGGTTGTCCATCCAAGGCCTCCGAGCTAGCTATTTTAGCATCATTATATTCATTAATTCCCTTCTGAATAAGTTTACTTATATCCCCCACACCTTTAGCAAATAGGTCCAGGTTGTTCTTTGAATCAATAAATGAATCCATCAGCATTTCTTCTATTTTAGCCAAACCCATTTTTCCAGGGCTATCAAGACCAAGATTGAACAAAATAGTCGGTAACTCTCCTATAACTAAACCTATACAGCACATCTTGTTTATTATCAAATCTACAACATGTTCTTCCATTGTATCTTTCGTTGCAAGACTATAAATTTGCATGTCTTTAGTCTGTCCTATCCTATCAAGTCTTCCTATGCGCTGTTCAACAGACATGGGATTCCATGGGAGATCATAATTAATAAGAACATTACAAAATTGAAAATTAAGGCCTTCTGCACCAGTTTCAGTGCTTAGCATTATCTGAGCGTTATTTTTGAATTGTGCAATTTTTTCAGTCTTCTCTTCACGAGTAAGCCCTCCCATAAACTCAACAATTTTAAGATTATAAGGCTCTAGTTTCTCCATTATATATTTTAAAGTGGTAGGGTGTTTTGTATAGAGTAGGATCTTAGAATCCTTATCATTTTTAAGAATCTTATCTATTATTTCAATTAGTTTTTCTATCTTGGAATCCGTTTTAAGATTTCCATAAGCATCTATAATCTCTTGAGCCCTTTGTCTTGTCTCAATATGATATTTATCACTTTCAGCGATTTTTGATAAAGATTCGATAGCAGACCTTGAAGAGCTTGTGACTTTGGGAAGAATTGCGTATATTATCAGTTTTCCTCTTAATTCATCCCCATTGGCAGAAAAATATTTTGTTTTAAGCAAATCACATATAGAGTCATAAATTCTCTTTTCTTCTTGGGTCAAGTTAACTACCTCTACCCTAGGAATGCGTTTCTTATAATTTATTCCAGTCTCTTCTCTTTTTCTTCTAAGCATGACTTCCTGAAGTCTCCTCCTTAATTCTAAGGGATTTAGAGGCTTTCTTTTATTCCCCTTAAGAAGAAATTTTTGTCTAAACTCTTGAATCGTCCCAAGATGCCCTCTTCTAAGAAGATGAAGAAGATTGTAAAGCTCAAGCAAATCATTTTGAAAAGGAGTAGCAGTCAAAAGAAGGAATCTTTTCTTCTGCATTCTATCTACAAATCTCCATCTTGTAGTATTTCTCTGTTTAAGTTTATGTGCTTCATCGACGACAAGCATATCCCAAGGAATCTCATGAGCCTTCTCATGTCTAAATTTCCCAAGATTATTATCGAAAATCTTAACTTTATCTATTGAAGCAATAACCAAGTCAGATTTATCCCAATCAGATTCAGATTCTATTATTTTAAAATTTAGATTAAATTTTTCATCAAGTTCAGCAACCCATTGATCTACTAAAGAGGGAGGTGTCAGAATTAATATTTTAGAAACAAACCCCCTTACCAAGCACTCTTTAATTATAAGACCAGTGGTTATGGTCTTTCCCAAGCCTACTTCATCAGCAAGTAATGCAGAACCATTCATTTCTCTAAGAATATGAAGAGCACCATCTGTCTGATATTTGAGTTTATGTGTGAGATTATCCTTTATCAAATCGTAAGATATAAGCCCATTAAGTTCGGTATTCTTCTCCAAAGTAAGTGCATCTATCTTAAGCTTAGCAGTATCAACAGAGCCAAACTTTCTTTGTTCTACTTTCTCAAGAACAGAAAAATCATCGTCAGAGAAAGATTCATCAATTATTATCGCCATGCTACATCACCAGAAAACAAATGCAGAAAAACTAGTTTTTAAGAATGCTTATGTTACAAAAAGCAATCACTTCTTTCCAATAAACTTTTTGCCGTGCATAAATGGCAAAAGAACTTCGGGAATTTTAACAGTTCCATCTTTTTGCTGATAATTCTCAAGAATAGCCACTAAAGCCCTCGATGTAGCAATGGCTGTATTGTTAAGTGTATGTGGAATATATTTTTCACCTTTCCCATTATCTACCCTTATTTTGAGTCTTCTTGCTTGAGCATCAGTCAAATTGGAACAAGACCCAACCTCAAAATAAGCCTTCTTTCTAGGAGACCATGCTTCTATATCAACTTGAATATGTTTTAAATCTCCCAAGTCTCCAGAACATATTCCAAGTATACGTATCGGAATATCCAAATCCCTAAAAATCTCGACAGTAATTCCCTGCAATTCTTCAAAAAATTTCATGGAGTCTTCTGGCTTGCAAATAACAACCATCTCAACTTTATTGAATTGATGGCTCCTGTACAATCCCTTTTCATCAATCCCATGAGAGCCTATTTCTTTTCTAAAACACATAGAGTATGAAGCAAACTTCATAGGAAGGTTTTTTTCCAAGAGAATAGTGTCAATATATCTTCCTATAAGAGAATGTTCGCTAGTCCCTATTAAATACAAATCTTCTTCATCCATTTTATAAATTTGATTCTTCATATCATTCAAGTCTGTCACATTTTTTATGACATCTCCGCGAAGCATTAAGGGAGTTTCAACATAAGTAAATCCCTTAGATACAAGTTTGTCTATCACAAATCTAATCAATGCCTGATTAAGAAGAGCTAAATCTCCTTGCAGATAATAAAATCCATTTCCAGAGGTTCGAGCAGAAGCATCAAAATCAGCAACACCCATATTTTCAGCAATTTCTGCATGATTCTTTATTTCAAAATTAAATTCTCGAGGCTTTCCAATTCTTCGCATTTGAACATTTTCACAATCATCTTTTCCAACGGCAACTGATTCATGCATCATGTTTGGAATCTTTGATAAAACAGAAGCTATTTCCTCTTCAAGAGAATACATTTTCTTTTCAAGATTTTCTATCTTATCTGGAATAATCGAAGCTTCTTTAAGCAACTTCTTAGTATCTTTACCCTCTTTTTTAGCATCCCCAACAGCTTTAGATATCTTATTGCGTTCAGCCCTAAGATTATCGACCTGCCCCTTTAGTTCACGCCATTTTTTATCTTTATCAAGAGCTTCATCAACAAGTTTCAATCTATCGGTCTTAAATTTCTTTTTAATATTCTCCTTAACTTTATCTGGATGTTCACGTAGAAACTTAATATCAAACATACTTATGTTAAAATCCAGAGATATTTAAATCTAATTTATTAAGCAATGCTCAGAGTAAACTGATTCATGTAACCTATATAAATCAGTATACTATGTTTAAGTAAATCTCTTCCCACCAAACCGCTAATTTCCTGTCCATCAAGAGGAGCACCTATAAATGGCCCTTGATAAGTCAAACCATGAGCAGGAATTAACATCCTCATAAAATATTGATAACATTCATGTTCTTTACTCGATGGAGTATTTATCTTTATTATTCCAGTAGGCTCTAATTTTAGTTGTTCAGGTATTTCCTTTTTAACAACACAATTTGAGGCTCCAGTATCTATCAATGCCTTAACAATAACGGGAACTGGAACTTCCTTTCCTTCTTCTTTATATTTCTTTTCAAGTTCTAATGGAATAAGAAAATGAACTTCTAAAACAGGACCCTCTTTATGTAAGTCGGGAGAGTTAATAGTTACGGAAGGCATGCTATCAAATTAGAGGTAAAATTACCAGTAATCTCAACCTCTAATATTTGTTTAACTAAAAAGGGTTTATTGCCAAATTTGTCAATACCCACCTTTACAGCATCATCATAAGTGTCATAAGTACCAATTATCAAGTTTCCTTTAATCAAAACAAATTTACCTCTATCAGACTTTAATAAATTCTGTTTGTTTTCTTCATAAATTTTAATTTCAGTATCTAGTTTCTTTTCCATATCTTTTTAATGCTTAACTTCTATTTATATCTAATTATTCAATACCTTCTTCCTCTACCAGCTCCAAAACTTCTTCCACCGCCTCTGCCACCAGAATCTCTTCTATCTCCATCTCTTGAATTTCTTCCAGAATGTGAACCACCAAAACTTCTTCCACCACCTCGAGAAGAATCACTGCCCCCAAATCTTCTACTTGCGCCTCCAGAATTTCTATTCCCAAAATCTCTTCTTCCTCCAAAACCTCTTGCGCCTCCAAAAGTAAGTCTACCACGGTTATCTCTATCTCCTTCACTTTCCTTGAAACGAACAGCTATAGATTCTACTTCAGGCATAGATTCCTGTTTTATATTAACAGAAGGATCTGATAAGACTCTTCTAAAACTATCATAATCTCTCTGTGCCACAATAGTTATTGCAATTCCCTCTTTTCCTGCACGAGCAGTTCTTCCAATTCTATGGATATACTCTATGCTTGTCTTAGGAACATCAAAATTATAAACATGGGAGACATTTTTTATATCCAAACCGCGAGCTGCAACATCTGTGCAAACCAAAATCAAAGCGTGAGAAGAGTGAAACTGCTCCATTATCCTGCTTCTTTTGTTTTGTGCAAGCCCTCCATGTATTGCAATAGCATCTATTTTATTTCTTTGCAAATTATGAACTACATAATCAGCATTTCTTCTAGTATTGCAGAAAACCATCACAAGCCCCTTCTTTTCAGCTCTAAGTAAATGAACAAGTAAGGAGAATTTTAAATTTGAAGGAACATCATAATATACTTGATGCAGTTTAGAAGGGTCAACTTGAGATTCAGATTCAATTAAAACAGGCTCAATCATGTAATGTTTTGCAATTCTAGAAATATCCGAAGAGATTGTAGCAGAAAAAAGTAATGTTTGTCTTTGCTTAGGACATTGGTTTATTATTGTGACCACATCATCAATAAAACCCATATCAAGCATTCTATCTGCCTCATCTAAAACAAGAAACTTTAATTTGTTAAGGTTAAGTGAACCACTTCTAAGATGGTCCAATATCCTTCCTGGAGTCCCGACAACAATATCTGCAATTCTCAAATCATGTTTTTGGGGAACAATGGAAACTCCACCATAAACTTCTATAACTTTAAGACCAACATGTTTAGAATATTTCTCAAGAGTTTTACCGACCTGCTCGGCAAGTTCACGAGTAGGAGTCAGCACCAAAGCCTGAATCCCAGACCTAGGAGTTACCTTTTCAATTATCCCTGCTCCAAAAGCAAGAGTTTTTCCACTTCCAGTAGCAGAGCTACCAAGAACATCTTTTCCAGAAAGAACAAGAGGTATGGCCTTTTCCTGTATATCTGTAGGAGACTCTATTCCAGCATCTGAAATAAGTTTTAGTATTCCAGCACTCAAGCCAAGTTTGGCGAATTCATTCATATAATCAATAGAAAATAACCCTTTTTAAAGCAGAGCATTAAGCAATTACTATGCCTCTTGAACTGAGACCACAAATAAGTTCTTCTCTCAATTCAGGGTATCCAACATTTAAAACTTTTCTAACTTTTTCAAACTCTTTATGATTTTTTCCAGCTAATTCAGCCAATCTATCTAGTCCCTTATGACTTCTTAACATTCTCCTAGCCCATTCTCTTTTGTCTTTCATGCGTTCCCTAACGTTCCTATCAGTCTCTTCATCAGTTACTCCAATGGATAAAAGATATTTCCACATTTCATCATTCAATGGTAGGAATGCATGAGTTTCAATCCCTAAATCATCAAATATTTTGGTATCAGATTCACATCTATCAACATAAAAGAAAACATGTTCAATTATTCCACCAGCTTTTCTAATGGCTGGAACCCAACAATCTCTTACAGAAGAACCCTCATTATTTAAGTCAGCTACATGAATAACATTTCTTCCTTCAACTTCAGCCCCAATAATTCTTCCGTCTTTGTAAATCATGCATGAGGGAAGACCAATATTTAGAGCAACAGGATTAGAGAAAATAAAGTCCCGCGTCTCCCCTCCAGAAATAACCATATCTTTTTGAGTATATCTTCTTACCAAATCGGCCATATTTCTAATAGCCGTTCTATAACTGGAGGATTTTCTCATTATTCTCTCACTAAAGACAAAATCCGGACCAATTTCACCAGAAGTATATGTAAAAAAAGTAGGTGTAGACTCAAATCCTCGTTCATTCACCAAATTAGCCATACCAAGTTTTTGAGAATGTAACAAGCCCATCACCATAAAATAAAAATTATATATTTAAGATTATAGCCAATTTAAGATATATTCTAATAAAGGTTATATAGATAGAGCGTTTAGTAAAGTAATGAGTGGTGAAATTCTTGCAGGAACAATTCGCATCGGAAAAGACCTTAAAACATATGAATATAAAAACCCAAAATGGAATAAAATCGAAAAAGAGTTTCCTCAAACAATAAAAGTGGTTAAGTTATTCAAAGCAAACAAAACATTCAAAGAACTATTAGATAAAAAGAACCCAAAATTCCTAAAAGGTCAATTATATAAAAACAAAGTGCAAGGAGCAAGAATAAACATCCTTCCAGATGGAAAGAAATTAGACAAAGCCTATTCTTTATTTGCAGAAGACTTAACAATTCATGATGAAAGCTCTCACGACCACTGGGATGTCATATACAAGAACCCAAACGGTAAATATGCATACCTCTACACTCAAGAAAAGAAACAGAAGGCGATAAAAAATAAATATAAAAAAGTAGAGCAATTTGAAAACTTATACAATAAGTTGCAAAAGGCAATAATAAACAGCCTTGATAACCAAGATGATATCTATGCTCTACCAATGTACACCTTACTAAAAACTTATATGAGAGTTGGAAATGAAATTCACTTTAAAGAAACAGGACATAAAGGATTAACAACCTTAAAGAAACAAGATATTAAAATACAAAATAATCAAGTCCAATTCAATTACATTGCAAAATCTGGTGTGCCAATGAGCATTATAGAAAGTTTCCCTTCAGATTATATATACAGATTAAAGAAAAAAATGAGTAAGTTGAACAATAACGATTTTGTCTTTACAAATAATCAAAACAAACCCTTGAGAGACACAGATTTTATGAAGGCCTTTGAAAATTATTGCGGAGAAAAGTTCTACCCTCACATCGTCCGCTCATATTATGCAACAAAAAAAGCAAAAGACTTTCTAAAATATCACAACAAGGCAACAAAACAAGAAATAAAAAGTCTGTTCATGGAAATAGCCGATAAGCTTGGGCATAAAAGATTCGACAAGAAAACAGAAGAGTGGAAAAACAGTTACAATGTAACTATTCACCATTATATCCAGCCAAACATAGTAGAAAAGATTCAAAGTTTAGTTAATTAGACTTTTGAGTGCGACCTTCAGTCTGAGGCACTTACCGGAAAAGCACAACCGCGACTACCTCGGTTGACGAGACCGTCGCCCCAGCAACCCACACGTAACTTACCACCACACTCGTCCAACGTAGAAACCGTTTGCATAGGAATTTGTCTTTCAACATCAATACCAGAGGTTATTGGTCTATGATGTAAAGAACCTGCCACTTCTGCTAAAAGTTTAGCACCTTCAACACCATATTGAGCAATTACAAATACATTCAAGGCAAGTTTTTCAGGAGACATCTCTCCAAAAGAATAAGAACCTTCAACAACAAATCTCACGCTTTTATCCCTACTAACTCTTAAACCCTTAGATTCTTTTACTCCCTTAAGCTTTCTTTCAAGAGTTCCCCTATATAAAGGAACGCTAAGTCCTGTAGCCTCAAAATCAGAAACAACATAAACCCCTTTAGGTCCGATTTTATCTTTTAAAACAAATAAATTCTGATTAAAAACCCAAAGCCATCTATTCTTAACTAAATTTCTTGCATCTGCAACAGATGGTTCATCTCTATTAGCTCCTAAATATAAATCTCTAACAAATGGAGCAGTCAAATCTCCTGTTGGAACAACATCTCCTGAACTTATAATTTGTCTTCCAACATTTCCATAATTACCATTAACTGCTGGAAGAATGTAGCCTACTTCTTTACTTCCAACTGGAACATATAATTCTGTTCTTTCAACAACTAAACGAGATGATTTACTCATAATTTTATAGTAGAAATTGAGTTAATAAGAGAGTGACCTCTCTTAAGGAGGCTAATAACGTTTAGTAATAATAGCCTCCC
>JBBSYC010000012.1:0-1959 GCA_038045445.1 Nanobdellota archaeon | reverse complement strand
AATACAATTAGAGATATTTATAGTTTATAAAACCTCTCTAAATAGGGTCACTCTCGATTCTTTAGTTATTGAACTTTCACAACAAGACGCTGGACCATTATATGTTGCAGAGATTGTTTCGGCAAATAATTGGTGTTATTCTTTAGGGTTGTATATAGGACCATTTTTCATGCAAGATAGTTATCCAGTATCTGATTCTATTGGAGCAATTGTTTCTGAAGCTAACTCGGGAGATAGAAAAGTTCAGATATTTTTACCGACAAGTCCTAGAGGACCTCCACAATCTAGATTAAGAAAAATTGTTGAAAATGCAGGTTTAATTTTTGAGGAAAATACTCCGCAAGGAGACCGTTTTGTAAGTCCGTAAAAGAATCCCAGTAAGCTATAGGTCTGCGTTTGTTGTCTTACGATGCAAAGAGAATATAATGAGGCATTTTAAGACTAAATTAAGCAAACCAAACATTTATAAGCATTGTATATTAAAAGATACATATGTATAAAATAAGATACAATGGATAAAAGAGCAAATATAGGGTTAAATGAGAATCAATTCAGAATACTGGATTTATTTACCAGAGGGTTCGATAAGGAATATTATGTTAGAGAAGTAGGTATGCTTCTCTCTCTTCCTCCTAGAACAGCACAACTCAATCTAGAATCTTTAGAGAAATTAGGAGTTTTAGAATCTATAACCAAAGGTAAGATTAAGAATTATAAACTAAGAAACAACCCAATTGTTAAAGAATACATCAAATTCACAGAGATTTTCAAAAATATTCGCTTCATTGAAAAAGATGATAGAATTAAAGAAATAATTCTTAAAATCGGCTACCTTATTGAAGGAACGGGGTTAGTTTTTGGAAGCTATGCTAAAGGAACTCAAAAAGAAGATTCTGATTTAGATATTTTTGTAATAGGTTCATATAATCAAAAAGAAACTGAGAAAATAAGTGAGTTATACAATACTAAGATAAGTGTAAAGAATTATACAAATGCACTTTTTAGAAAAGAGATAAAGAATGACTTCCTCATCAGAGAAATACTTAATAACCACATAGTCTTTAAGGGAGTAGACAACTTTATTGAAATAATCTATGGACAACAAACAAATTAAATGGTGTTGTAAGAAAAAGAACGGAATAAGTTTAGTTGAACCAAGCAAAAACCTTTCTGCCGCTTTTATTCAGAAGGCTGAACGTTCTCTTGAAGAAATGAACAATGCAAAGTACATAGAGTCTAAACTTAACTTTGCTTATTATTCAATGTATAAAGCAGTTTATGCTGTTCTTCAAAGAATAGGTGTTAAATCCGAAATTCACACATGCACCTTAGAGTTCATGAAAGTTTTCTTATCGGAGCATTTCACATCTGAAGAATGCAAATTTATTGAGAAATCTCACGATGCTCGAAATGATGCTACTTATTATGTAAATAGAAAAGTAAAAGACCAAATGGCTAATGATATGATGAAGCGAGCTTCTTCTTATCTAATTAAATGCAAATCTATATTAGATAAAATAACTGAAAATAAAATAAAAAGTGTAAGGGATGAGCTCAAAAAGCTTTGTTTATAAGATAAATTTATAAAATTAAGTAAAAAAGAACAAGAGGAGTTCATGGAAAGAAAATGGTCTCTTATTTAAGTTATGCGAAAAATTAACAAAAAGATTAGACTAAGATATAATATTCTTCTTCAAAGCGAAACATTAAAAAGAGCCATTCTGATAAAATAATTGTGAGCCCATAGCTCAGCCCGGTTAGAGCACTGCTCTTATAAGAACATGTTTCGATAGAAGCGTGTGTTTAAGCAAAAAGCTAAGAACAGCAGGGGTCCCAGGTTCAAATCCTGGTGGGCTCATATATCATCAAAGATGATATTCACCAGGATTTTTCAAATACTTTAATTCGTTTAGTAAGAATTAAAGTTGCCAGAGTTCTTCAGAACTATGAGCACCTGGT
>JBBSYC010000011.1:0-50923 GCA_038045445.1 Nanobdellota archaeon | reverse complement strand
CCCCCCCCCCCCCCCCCCCCCCCCCCCCCCCCCCCCCCCCCCCCCCCCCCCCGAAGTCACTAAAAATAATTTCATACAAGGCTATTGTCTTAAGGCAGATATTAAAAAATATTTTGACACAGTAGATCATGAAGTTCTCTTAAATCTTATCAAAAAGAAAATAGCAGATCAAAAAATAATGTGGCTTGTTAAACAAATTCTAGAAAACTTTGAATTTGAACTTGAAGGTAAAGGCATGCCTTTAGGAAATTATACATCTCAATTTCTTGCAAACGTTTATTTGAGCGAATTAGATTATTTTGTCAAACATCGTCTTAAAGCTAGGTATTATATTAGATATGTTGATGATTTTGTAATATTGCATAAACGTAAAAGATTATTAGAAGTTTACAAAGATATGATTGAGGAGTTTATTACAACTAACCTTAAAATTTCTTTACATCCTGATAAATCACAGGTTATTCCTCTTTGTAAAGGAATTACTTTTGTAGGTTATAGGATATTTTACCATAATAAAAGGTTAAGAAAGAGAAATATTAGAAAATTTACTCATTCTTTTGAAAAAAGGCTGAAATGGTATGAATCAGATATTATTTCTCATAAAGGATTTATTGAGCAACTTCAAGGGTGGTTTGGTTATGCTCAATGGGCAAATACATATAAATTCAGAAAAAGGGCTCTTGATAGATTAGAAAAGATAAAGCTACAAAAGCAGAGTAGTGTAATTCTAAAGTGACATTAGTAGAAAGGTTTAAATACGTATTTCTGGGGTGAATATTAAGAAAATATGTATAAAACACATACAAAATGACTGAAAAAACACAAAAAAGCTATACGCTTACGAAGAAGATAGCCAAACACGGCAAACAATCAGTTATAGTTATACCTCAATTTTTACAGCATGATCTAAAACCTCAAACTATTGTAGAGGTTAGAATTAACATTCTTAAGGAGGTAGAAGAAAATGTCAAGGATTTATAAGAACTCTACACAAGTAGCTGATCTGCACGGCGTACCTTTATACATGCATGATGTTGTAGACGCATGTCTTGCTGGAAGACTTAATCTATTTTTGCAAGGAGATACTGGTGCAGGTAAAACTCAATTAGCAAAAGACGCTATGGGTTACTTTCCAGATCATAGCTTATTCGTTTTAGGTAGAAACGATATGGATACTCGTGAACTTTTCCAGCAAATTAATCTGGGAAAACTCCATCAAAAACCAGCATATAATCTTGAACCTATAATTAATCCGGATTCTGGAAAAGTTGAATGGCATTATCCTAAATTTGATGAAAGGGGTATAATGGCTTATCAAAGATTAACTGATGCTCAAGCTCAAACTGTAAGAAAAGGTCTTGAAGCAATCGCTGGTTCAACAGACAATATTCGCGAATTAACATCAAAAGTAGGAGCTAACTTAATTGTAGTTGACGAACTGCCTAATTGCGTACCTGCGGTTAGAGCACAGCTTTTCAACTTGTTTGATGGATTTATTGAAATTGCTGGAAGAGCTTATCCTATTGGTAAAAATTTAGTTGCTACCTATCAAGATGGTAAAAGAACAGTTTTGCCTTTTGGAATTGATTTTGGTACGGTAGATAGCCTTAGAACGGAGGGTGCAACTATAAGTTCAGATATATATTCTGTAGGCATAGCTACTGGTAACATTGGTCAGCAATTTACTGAATCTGCAAATGATTTAGGTAGAGCAATCAAAGATAGAATGCACGTTACAGTTGACGTAGATCATTATTTTCCTAGTCCTTCTGATACAATGAGCATTCTAGCAGGCAATACTAACCCTCGTGTTGAATTTGGAGAATTATCTGCCGAAACTGGTCATGCTCTTCGTAATAGAAATACTCGCATTACTGCGCAACCCGTTCCATTTGCAAAATTAGTTGTAGCAAACTATCTATTGCATGGATTAGATTATTGCAATAACGGTGCAAGTAAAAGAAAAATGAAAGAAGCATGGCCAAATAATATCCAAAATAATCAGAGAGGCTCAGACGAGGCATTAGTTTTGCCAATTTCACCTAGAGCTGCAAAATCAATAATTAGACTTTCACAATCTCTTGACGATATTGCTTTAGAAAGAGGAGCAACTCCTGATGTAATTGCGCAAGGAGCATTAAACTCTATGATGCAGGCATACAAATTAGTATCTACACATTCTGGAGTATTGAATGAAGCAATGGTAAAAAATGTTTATGATGGAGATAGATATGCAGCTATGGATGCTTTAATTGCTACCACACTACTTCAATTTGCTCAAAAAGAAGGAGATATTATGAGTGGAATAGATATGGTAAGAAAAGGAAAAAGAGAAGCAAAAATAATGAATTCATTTACTGGGCGTTGGGAGTTTATGCGCGATACACTTGATGCTTTAGCCAAAGAAGGGAAATAAAAATGAGTATAGAAATTCCAGATAGATGGCTTGGTAAACCTGTTGAAGGTGCATTAGAAAGAGCTTTAAAAAATCCTAATCCAGCTCCACCAATAGTTACTCCATCAGCACCCGCTTCAATTCTTCCTGCAAATAATATGGGTCTGAACAGAGCAGATTATATCATTCTCCCATCTCAAACTCATGGAGATTATGCTTATGGAGATACTTTAGTTTCTATGCAAAGATCACATCTAGGCGAGAATTGGAGCGAATCATGGGATTCACTTAAATCAGATGGAGCATATATGTTAAACATAAGGCAGTTTGTTGATTTTCTTAAATTACTTCGTTCAGGGCGTGCATTTGATGGAGATGGAAATAGTATTCAATTATCTCGCTTAAATGGATTATATGAAGAAATTACTGAAGTACGTGATCCTTGGCGTTCAGAATGGCTCGATGCTAAATTTAGTATGCAAGCTGTCGGAAAGAAATGGGTAGGTTTAGTTAATAAAAATGCAATGCATATCACTTATCATACTGCTGACCCTCAAGGAGTTCTTACTGAAGTGACTGAACCTCTTGAGCCTTATCTTGCTAGCAATAAAACTCCTGGAATTAATCTAGACAATTGGAGAATGTCTGCAACTAAACATGGACTTCCAGCTGAAGATAATCCTGATGGGGGATTGTATTATTGGCAACCTGTAGATGGCAGAGTCGCGAGGTTCGATGCGGATTCGGGCAGGGCCTACTTGGATTGCAATGAGGGTCCTGCTTATCGCGTTGCCGAGCTCGGGGTACGTCCAGCGCGCGCGAAAATTTAGGAGAAACAAATGGCTAATTTAATATCATTAAGACAAAAACTGAGTCAAAAGAAAAATGAAGTTGGGTTAGTGGGCGGTACGATTAAAATAGATGAATATGACACTCAAGATCAAAACGTTGATGCACATATTGACCCAAATAATTGGAGCGTTGAAATAAATCTTAGAAAAGGCTTTGAGCCAGTTAAGGATAGAAGACAAAAAGCTTTTGCAAGAGTTAAAAAAATAGGAGATAGTTTGGAAACTTTAGTTACTCATGTGGCATTGCATGAGTTTGCACACTGGTCTCTTCCTTTTGGTTCTGACAGAGGTTGTCCAACTGATTTATATAATTCTGATAAAATTACTGAAGCTGTGAAGATTGGATTGCCGAAAGACAAGCAATATCAGGCTGGATATGTGGCTAATGCTTTTATGGATACTATGATTAATCCTCGTGTTTACGAATGGAATAAAGACTTTTCTGGTCAAGTATTATTTTGGGATAATGAGGGATTATCTTGTAAAGAAAAGGGCCAGCCAGGTTTTACTCCATTTTATCAAGCATTTGTTCAACTTAATATGCATTTATGGGGTGATAATGTTGACAAGGCATTATTGAAAAGAAATTATGTTGCAAATCCTAAGATCGATGAGGCTGTTAAAAAAGTAATTAACGAATTAAGTTTAACAGAAAAAATTCCAGATACTACTCCTTTATTTGATAAACAGCGTTGGCCTTCTATGGCAACAGCTTTCGCAAGAAATCTAGCAGAATTATTGGAACAACCTCCAACAGAGAGGTTATCTGCTTATTCGCAAGATGGAAATCCACAAAGTAGTGAAGGTCAAAGACCTCAAGCTGGACACGGTATTGAACAAAAAATGGGCACTCGTGAAGGAAAAGAAGAAGTTGCTCTTGGAAGATATAAATCAGGAGATAACCATTCTCCAAATTTCACAAGTTTTGAACAGCTTGATGCACTTTATCGCAGTCTTGCTAGGGGTATTCCTGTTAAAGTAGAATCAATAACGCGCGAACAAGCATTACAAATTGCACCTTTAACTTACAGACCGTTCGATGCTGAAACAGATGATCCTACACGCATTAAACCTTCAAAAATATTGGCTGGCCCAGATGAATTAGTTCACGCTTATCCCCAACATCCTTTAGTTATTTCTGCTAGAAGTAAAATGCAACGTAAAGGGTTTCCTGACTTTAAACTTGTAATGTTAGACAATTCATCTAGTATGAAAGACGCTCCAGACGGGTCGAGAAATGTAGGAGCAACTAATTTTATTCCATGGGGAGACCGCAGTAAGTATCATTTTGCTTTGTTAGGTTTCTACGGTATTGAAAATTTCTTGCAACAGCAAGGTATTGCACAATATATTAAGCATGGAGTTTCATTATTTTCTTCTCAAACTCGTTATAAGGAAGGAGACTTTATGAGATTAGATGAAGTAAGAAGACATGCTTTAAATCCGGACTGGGGAAGCACTAACATTGATGCTGGTGCGCTTAAAACAGCATTGGATGGAAGAGAAAGTTTTGTCTTATCTATTTCAGATGGAGAAATTGCTAATTGGAATACTGAAAAAGATGCAATTAAACCTTTACTTGAAGCTAATCATTATGCACATATACAAATTGGAAACAGGACATCTTTTACAGATGATTTAAAACGTTGGGGCAGACCTGTATTTTATGTTCGTAAAGGAGAAGACCTTTCAAAATTAATGGTCGAAGCTACAAATGAAACTTACAGGAGGTTCACACACCAATGAAAATCAAAAATTTTCAAGTGCACAAATTTCAGATTAGAGGAGGAATTTGTTTACAATGAGCATAGAAATTCCAGATAGATGGCTTGGTAAACTTGTTGAAGGTGCTTTAGAGAGAGCGTTACAAAGTGGTAAGAATGTTAAATCTAAAAATGTTCCAACTACTCCTGCCCCTTCAAAAGTAATTCAACCTACAACAGTTATAACTGATCCAGAAAATTGGATAGTCTTAGAAGGAAGAACCCATGGGGCTTACTCTTATCCAGATTTGATGGTTTCTATGCATCGCTTAGGTTTGACGCCTCAAGTTGAAAGCGTTGCTCAGGCATTAGGCTATACTGTTCAAAATACTGCTCGAGACAAAGATGGAAATGAATATATTGGAAATATTAATTGGGAAGAAGCTCTTAAAATAAATGCATCTTTAGGTAATCTTACTCTAAATCCAAGACAAGGACTAGATTTCCTTATTGACATGAGAGAAGCTTTTTCAGGTAAAAGTAAAAAAAATAAAAAAGTTCTTTATGATGGTAATGCAAAACCTCTTGATCTAGAAGTAATTAAGAAAGTTTACAATGAAATTGTTCAAGTGAGAGAACCTTGGAGAGCGGAATGGTTAGACGCTAAATTTATTGAGCAAGGAGGAGTTTTATCTATTCATTATGGTCACAAATTAACAGGTACAGATTTAGTTCCTAGTAATACTGAAGTAAGACAACCTCATCTTATGGATAACGATTATATAGATTTACAGTCTGCTAATAATCAAGGATTGCCTACCAAGAATTCTAGAACTCAAACTTTGTACTTTTGGAATCCTAGCAATGGAACTGTCGCGAGGTTCGATGCGGGTTCAGGCGGGGCCGTCTTGAGTTGCTATGGGGGTCCTGCTGATCGCGTTGCCGGGCTCGGGGTACGTCCAGCGCGCGAAAAAAATTAGCTCGCGACAGTTGATTATTTGACAAATTTATCAGATCATCTTTTGTGCTACTTTTAAAAATATTAAATCTCTATCTCTAATAAACTTACCTTCAAAATTGTTGGGATGATCATTTTCAAAAGTTTCAATAGCTTTCTCTAAAGTTAGCCAAATTAATTCAAATTCTTCAATTAATTCGGACTCTGTAAACTTAGGTTTGCCTTTAGAAAGAATTTTACCTAAATAACAATAAGATATTTGTTTTTGATCACTACCCCAATTAAAATTATTTTTAGAACGATATTCAATAATTTTACCTATCTCAGATTCTATCTTAATTTCACTCCCTACCTCTTCAAGAACCTCTCTTACTAATGCTTCTTCTTTAGTTTCATCTTCATCAATTCCCCCACCAGGGAGCTTGTGATAATTGTTTTTTGAAACAAATAAAATAGGAACTAAACCATCTTTATCAAAAAGTACCGCTCTTGAAGCCTCTCTGAGTTTTACATTTGAACCATTATCAGAAAAATTCTCGTCTTTTAATTCTTTAAGCAACTTCATCTTTACTTCTCAGCCTCTAGCCTTCTTTCTTTTTCCACATTAAGCATAGCTATATGATTTCCTATTGGAGTTAGAGTGCGAAGCATCATAAGAAAGTAATGGACTATTACAGGGTCTTCTTTCTTAATTAAGTCTAAGTTATTACTAAACTTATTCTTTCTTGTTTCAAAGAACTCTTGAACCTTTTCTTTTTTTTCATTAATTACTGCATTATATAGCCCATGGTAATGATCTCTTACTTCTTTCAAAAGAATAATTTCAGCTTCACTCAATTTAGGATTTTTATGTGAACTAAGATGATCATATGAATAGTTTATTAGTAATGATATTTCAATAATTGCATTAAAGAAGTCATAAGCATATTTTGAGTGTACAGAATCAAATATCTCTCTTTTGTTGATTAAACGTTTGCATAAATTACAAAGTCTGCATAATGTGATATGCAATTCTTTTATTTCATAACTCATTTCAAAATTACCTTTTTCACCTTCTTCAAGCAGATAATCTAGTTTTGAAAGAAGAATCCACATAATTTTCTTAACTATTTGATCATATTCTGAATCTTGTGTATGGATCATACACTTCAACGTGCATACATTGTTATCGCTTTTTACAATTTCGAGTCCTGTTAAAAGTTTTAGGTCTTCTCTAATTTGAGGCAATTGTTTAGGAGAATCATACTTTATGTTAATTTCATCAAAGCCAGAAGTATACAAATGTCTGATAATTCTACCGATATACCATTCTCCACCTTTTTCCAGAGGAATTGTTACCGGTTCGAAAGATTTGTTTTCCAAAGAAATTATTACCTTTCCACGAGAAGGCTCGACATTCACTAATTGACCTTGTTTTAGATTATTATTTCTCACCCAATCAGAAGGCAGAGAAACTGTAAGAGTTCCTTCTCCATGTTTTACAACTTTTCTTTTCATAAAAAATAAAAATAACCTCTTTATTTAAATTTATGGTTATGTACACATATTTATACAATGTGTGTTTATACACACCATAGATATATATAAAATTTTAGAATTAATAGAATATGGTTCTAAAAGTAGAAAATATTTTGGAAAGATTCCCTTTAAGAGTCTCAATTACCGATAATTGTAATCTTGCTTGTTTCTTTTGTTCTAATGAAGGGCTTGGAGATTCTAGAAATCAAGTTTCTATAGCACCTGATGATTTTAGATATTTAGTGGGGACTCTTAGAAATTACGGTCTAGAACATCTTTCTCTTTCTGGAGGAGATCCTACTGCTCACCCTAAAGCTCTAGAAATAGTACAAATAGCTAATCAATCCGGCGTTCCAAATAGATTTTATCATACTAATGGCATACTTCTAGCAAAAGATGGATTAGCTGATGCCCTAGGAGAATTTACAAAAGTAGGTGTTTCTTTACACAATACTGATCCTCAAAGATATGCACAAATAACTGGAGGAAGAGCTTCACAATATGAAAAGGCAATAGATGGATTAAGAGCTTTGGCAGAAAAAGGTTTAGCAAAAAAGGTAGAGGTGAAGCACGTTACAGTTAAAGGGATGAATGACGATCTTGAGTCCCTTAGAGGAACTTTAGATTTATGTGCTCAATATGGTTTTAAGTTTAAATTTCTAAATTTTGAGGCAATTCATTCCAATCAAGTGCCTTTAGTTCAAGATGTGAGAGTGATTAAACAAAGAGTTGAAGCACTTGGAGCTATTTCCGTACCTGAAAGAGGAAGTACATTTAGAGGGCAAACTGATTATCTTCCAGTTAGCTGGTATTCTTACAAAGGAACAAATGGTGTAGTAATAGATGTTGGTTGTGGAAGACCAGAAGTTTGTAGAAGTTGTCATGATTCAAACGAAATTTATGTTACGCCAAGACTAGGAATTAAAGCTTGTAAAATGAGTGACCATGAAATTCCTCTTAAAGAAGCAATAGAAAGAAAAGATAGTGAATCTATTCTTGATGCAGTGTTAGAATCTAGAAGATTTTTAGAAAGTCAACCTGGATTAGGTAAGAACCACTGGGGACAAAGATGAGTAATAATTTACTAATTCTGTATACTAAGGTACCTCAACTTGGTAAATCAAAAACTAGACTTGCTAAAGAAAGCAACACTTTATTTGCATTTTTAGTTAGTCTTTGTAGCTTTAAGGATACAATAAATAAAATAAGCAATTCAAAACATTATGATTTTATTGTAGTCGTAAATAGCGAAGAAGAATCTCAATTATTAAAGCAAAAACTAGGGCTTAATGCTTATGTTATGGATAATTCGTTGCTTGAACTGGATCAAAGTGAGAGATTCGCTTCTCTATTCTCAAGATTCAAAATTCAATATGATAAAGTAGTTTTAATTCCTAGTGATGTACCTGCGATAACTGAATCAACTATTCTAGAAGCTTTTAAGTTATTAGATAATCGCGATTATGTTTTTGGCCCAGAATATAATGGGGGAGTTTACTTAATAGGATCAAGTAGTAAAAAAAATAAAATATTTTATAATGTTAGATGGAGTACTGAAAATTCTGTAAAAGATCTTATCAAAAATACTAAAGGAGAATGTGCATTGTTACAAACTCAAGGAGATATCAATACTTTCAAAGATCTAAGCTTGCTCCAAAATGAAATAAGAAAGTATTCTCCTCTACTTCATCAATTCATTTCTAGTAACTTTAATAAGAAGGAGGCGGAAATATATGCTTACAATTGAAATATTTGGACTTTCTAGAACAGGAAAAACTTCAACATTAAGAAATCTTGAAGCTCATTTTGGATCTCAAGGTCAAAAATGTGAAGTAATTACTAGAGCCCCTATAAATTTCAAAGATTGTAGCGGTTTAGAAGATTTCCACTTTAGAATGGCTTCCTATTTTGAACAAAGGATAGCAGAAGCTCAAGCTAAAAATCCAGATTATGTTTTAATGGATAGAGGACCCTATGACAGAGAAGTAATGTTAAGAGCTGATAATGAAGATGGGGAGTTATCTGCTAGTTTCTATCAACAAACAAGCAGTAGACTTGAAAGGTTACAACCTTTAGTCGACTTACCATTATTATTTATGGTAGAACCTGCGACTTCTCTGGCAAGAATACATTCTCAAAGAGACGAAGGTCTTGACTATTCCTATATGTGTGCTGGGATTAATACAAGAGACAATATGGGCGAATTAACAAAATTATTCGATAGATATGCTCAATTTCAGATAGCAAAACCTGAGATAATAAGGGTAAATGCTTATGGAAGCAAAGAAGAAACTAGAATATTAGTTTTAGAAAAAATAGCATCGAAAAGAGTTAAAAATGATGGGAGTCTTGGACAAATATGAAGGAAATAGAGATTAAACTGAAGTATTCTAATGAGAAAGATCTAAGGGATAAGTTGAAAGCAGTAAAAGGCAAACCTAAGGAAACTTATGAAATTATTGATTGTTATTATGGAAAAAAAGGCGAAACTATGAAAACTGCTGAAAATATACTAAGGATAAGAACAAAAAAAGGAGTTTCTGAATTGACTTTCAAAGGAAAGAAAGAAACAGATAGTGATGTTTGGGAAAGAGTTGAGATAAATGTTTTAGTAGGCGATCATGAAAAAATGGAACTCATACTAAAGAGTCTTGGATTTAAAAGAATACTAAAAAATAGAACTCTTAGGGAATATTGGGATATTGAAGGAACAGAATTAGGAATAATGAAAATACTTGAACCTGCTTCGGTTGACTTTGTAGAAATAGAAGGCAAAACTAAAACAGAAGTGGAGAAAATAACAAAATTATTTACTGGAGTTCTTCAACCAATAGATAAAGATCATTTCAGAAAATTGGATGAGGCCAATAAGTGATGATCTCTAAACTATTCATCATAAGGCATCCTGAAACTATAAACAATCGAGAAAAAATTATCGAAGACCCTCTAAAAGGAGAATTATCTGAAGTCGGTAAGTCTCAGATAATTATTGCCGTTAAAAAATTAATGTCTTTAGGTATAACTAAAGTTTATTCAAGTGATTCTTTACGTTGTAAAGAACTATCCCAATATTTTTCAAAAAAATCAGGTCTAAAAATAAATTATGATCCAATTTTTAGAGAAGTAAATAGTGGTGAATGGATAGGTATGAAGAAATCTGATGTAAAGAAACTTATTGCTGAACATAAGCGACCTAAAAACGGTGAAGACCTTGATCAACTAATGGAAAGAGCAAAAATTATCCTTTATAGATTAGTAAAAGAAGAAGGTAATATTCTCTTAATAACTCATGGTTGCATTGGAAAAATGCTTATGGGTGCAACTAAAAATTTGAATCCTTATGAGTCTGATGAATTAGACTTGAGAAATTGTCAAATTGTTGAATTGGATTTGAAAAACTTAGTTAGTATACCAATTTTAAGAAATAAAAAAAGATAGGAGGTAGTGATGGAATTAATTAATGAGGAACGCACTGCAAAAGGAGAGAAGTAAAGAAGAACTATTATCTGAGATGCTCTCATATCTCGAACCTAAAGAAACTATTCAGATTAATGGAAAACTTTCTTATAAGGAAAGCTTAGGTTCTTGGAATGTTATTCAATTACAGAAAGAGATTATTGATATATTTCCACAGTTAAGAGAGAAGAGAAGTAGTTTTGGTTATACAATGTTTTACAATCGTTCATCAAAAGAATCTAAGAAAATAATGGAAGAATTAGAGAAGAAGGGTGTAGTGCCTATTTTTCTTTTGTTGGGGAAGGTAAAAGAGAATTGAACAAGAAGGTAGTCCTGTTCCTGTGATGATGTTTGTTGGGAAGGGTTAGAGAGCCTCTTGACTAAGCATTCTAAGAATGGCAGAAATGATAGTTTTTTATATTTGATTTAAGGTTTAAATCTATGAGTGGTAATATTATGCAATATGAATCAAAAGTCTGGTCAACAGCAGACTCTTTGATTGGTGCAGGGATCAAACAAAGCGATTTCCCTAAATTTATGATGCCGTTTTTTGCATTAGTCCTTGTAGAGAGCAGACTTTTGAGGATGAAAGAAGAATTAGAGAAGTCTGGAGATAAATTGGACAAAGAAGATTTTTTAGAAGAGATCAAAGAAGCTGGAAAAGGATATAATAAATATTTGTTTGAAAAAGAAAAAACATTAATCGATATTTGCAAAAATGATAAAACCTTTGAAATTGATTTTGATGCTTATTTAAAGGGATTTGATGGTGAAACCAAAGACTTACTTGGAATTGACAAAAGTAATGAAGAAGAGAGATTCTTAGATATTTCAGGCATATGTGGTCAATTAAAAAAGAAAAAGATTTTCTTTGCGTTTGTTAAAGGTTGGAGTGAAATAGATCTAAAACCATTTAATAATAGTGAAATTACAACTCTGGAAGAACATATTAAAAGAAAGTGGGCAGATATTTCTGCAGAAACTGCTGGAGAACAGTATACTCCTGATGATGTTATCTCCTTAATTTCAGAAATAGTCAATTCAAAAATTGAAAAGAGTAAAGAATTTCTTACAATTTATGATCCTAGTTGTGGAGGTGGAAATCTTTTGTTTGGTGTTGAAGATAGAATTAAAGAAAGTTCGGATAGACCAATTGCTACTTATGGTCAAGATTGGAGTGATAGTCTTTATGCTTTAGCAAAAATTGAAAGCCGTTTTCGTGAAAATTCTTCAATAGAGTATGGAAATACTCTAACAAGTACAAAATATTATAATAAAGAATTCGATGTAGTAGTTGCTAATCCACCACACGGCATTACTTGGAAAGACTTTGCAAAAGACATTTACAATGATAAAACGGGACAGTTTCAAGATTATCCTTCAACTACTGATGGGCAACTTTTGTTTAATCAGCATATAGTATCTAGATTGAACGATAGTGGTTTTGCAGTTATTGTACATAACGGTTCTGCATTATTCAGTGGAGATGCCGGAAGTGGAGAAAGTAATATCCGTAAATGGCTTTTTGATAAAGATTTTGTTGAAGCAATAATTCAATTACCTTCTGATGAATTTTTTAATACAGGGATTTTTACTTATCTTTGGATCATAAATAAAAGTAAACCTAAGATAAGGCAAAAAAATATTATGTTAATTGATGCTAGCAACAAATATGTACCATTAAAAAAAAATAAGGGTGAAAAAAGAAAAGAAATGGATGAGCAAAATAGGAAAGATATCTTGAGGACTTTTTTAGAATTCAAAGAAAATGATTATTCTAGAATATTTAATCGAGATTACTTTTATTTTAATAAACAAATAATCAAATTAACTAATTTAGACGTAAACGGAAATAGTTTTAATAGCCATATGAACGGAAAAGACATTCTAAAATTAGAACCTAAAAGATTAATTAAAAAAAATAGCAATAAAGAAATAATTATAGATAAATTTTTAATATCTGATTGGGATAAAAAAAAGTACGAGTCATTAAGTGATTATTATGAATTCTTAAAACAAAGGTTGTCAGATTTAGATTATGAAGAAGATCTAATAATTGAAACTTCTGAGGCAGAATTCTATTTTGACAATGAAAAGAAAACTTTAATTAAAGAAGCAAATGGTATTAAGAATGAATTAGGCTGTGGAAAAATACTAATTAAACCGAGTTATAAGAAATCATCTAACTCAAAAAAAGAAATGATAAGTATTACTGTTGAATTGACAACAGATTACGAAAAAGACTATGAGATAATCCCTTACATTGAAGATGAAGTAGAGAATAAAAATAATATTAAAGACTTTTTAAAAATGTATATTAAAAAACCATATGAATATCTTGAAAATACGGTTGGTGTTGAAATTAATTTTAATAAAGTATTTTACAAACTTAAAGAATTAAGAGAATTAAAAAAGATTATTGATGAAATCAAAGATCAAAATAAAGAGCTTCAAAAAATTGAAGAAGAACTTGAACTATGAAAATTAAAAGCTATAATAATTATAAAAATGTAGATCTCGGATGGTTATCTGAGATTCCGCATCATTGGAAGATTCAAAGAAATAAAGATATTTTTTTTGAAGTTTCTGAGAAATCTAAGGAAGGCAAAGAACTCCTATTGACAGTATCACATTTAACTGGAGTAACTCCAAGAAAAGAGAAGACGGTGAATATGTTTTTTGCAGATTCTATGGAAGGATATAAATTGTGCAAAAAAGAAGATCTGATAATTAATACTATGTGGGCATGGATGGGTGCCTTAGGTGTGTCTAAACATGATGGGATATGCAGCCCAGCTTATGGAGTTTATAGAGGTCTAAATTTATTTGATTTTTCTTCAGATTACCTAGAATATCTTTTTACCACTCCAAATTATATTATGGAAATGACTCGCTACTCTAAAGGAATTGTTTCTTCTAGGCTAAGATTATACCCTTCAGAATTTTTTCAAATAAACTCTATAATACCACCCATAGAGACTCAGAAAGAAATTGTAAGATTTTTAAAATTAAAAACTAAACAAATTGATAATAAAATAAACTTGCTCAGTAGGAAAAAAAGTACTCTTAATGAATTGAGAAAAGCAATAATTTCAGAAATAATATATGGCGGAACAAATAAGAATGCTGTTTTTAAAAAGTCTAAGATTGAAGGTATCGAATCAATACCTAAACACTGGAATTTAATTCGTTTAAAAGACATTAGTACTATTTCAACTAGTAGCGTAAACAAAAAGATAGAAGAAGGTGAAGATCTAGTTAGTCTTGTAAACTATACAGATGTTTATAATAGTTTAACAAAAGAAATTAGAAACTCTTCGAAATTTATGATTGTTAGTGCAAATAAGTTACAAATTAATGATAAAAAACTATGTAAGGGAGATCTTTTAATAACTCCTAGTTCAGAAACAATAGAAGATATAGGGGTTTCTGCAGTAGTAATGGAAGACTTGGAAAATACCCTATATAGTTACCATTTATTAAGAATTAGATTTTCAATTAAATTAGACTTAAAATTTATAAAATATTTGTTTAATAACCACCTCATACAATATTATTTTTCAAAATCTGCACAGGGGACTACTAGACCGATATTAGGATTAAATGTGTTTAATAGCATGCAAATTCCGCTACCACCTTATGAGGAACAGGTTGAAATTGCAAATATTCTAGAGGAAAAAACTTCAAAAATTGACAAAATTATCTCAAAAATTGATGAACAAATAAACACTCTAACTGAGTTTAGAAAAATTCTAATAAATGATGTCGTTACAGGTAAAATGAGGGTTGCAGAATGAATGAATTACAATTACAAGACAAATTTTTAATTCCTTTCTTCACAGATAATGTGAATGGTCTTGGATATAAAGAAGTAAAAGCAAATACAATAACTAATAATCTGGTCATTGAAGAAGATTTAAAGCAATTTCTAAAGGAAACCGAACTGAACAAGGTTAACTATGGAGCACTCCTTAAAAAATATGACCATAATGAAGATAAGCTAATAAAAGAGTTCATTGAAGAATTATTTTCAAGAATAAAAGATTCAAGAAATATGGCTCTTTTTTTTAATATAAATAAAAGTATAACCTTTCAAGGACTAAAATTCTACTTATTTTATGTAAGTGAAAGCGAAACATATGGAAACGAATTATTTAATCAAAATGTATTCTCTGTTGTTCAAGAACTCCCATATAAATATGATTATGAGAATAAGCAAGTATTTTCATTTAGACCAGATGTTGGTATTTTTCTAAATGGTATTTTTCTAAGCTACAGCGAATTAAAATCCAACTTTAGCAGTCAAAATGCTGGAAAAAATGGTAGAAATAAAATTGCAAAAGACTATAGGGAAGCAGTAATAGCTTATCTACAAATAGCAAAGTATAATGATAATTCTCAGGCCATTAGGAAAGATTTCTTAAAAATATTTGAAAAAGCAATACATATAACAACAACCGATCTAGAGGAAACTTATATTATAAGAAATATTACAGATACATTTGAAGATCTTAAATTCTTGTATCAAGAAGGTAAATGGAGTAATTTTGATGAATATAAACAAAAAGTATATTTGAATTGCAAGCCCTATCCATTAAGCAATGACTCTTTGTCCAAACAAGACAAACTCAAAGAAATTTTTACTGCTTTATACTCTAAGGATATGATTGAAAAAGAGATTTTATATTATAACTTTATTGAACGGGATATTATTAAAGGAAAGAGCGGAACAACAGCTAAAAATGAGAAAGGGCGGTTAATTTCTCCGAGACCAAAACAAAAATATGGAGCCGATAAGATTTTAAAAAAAATCGATGAATTCTTAGCCCATGAACACGAAGATGATTATTTTGTTAATAAGTTAAAAGAAGATTTAAAAGGAGTAAGTCTGAAATTAAGACAAGAGTTAATTGAAAAAAGATTAAAATATAACAATAATAAAAATGTTTATTCTCTTCTTCTGCAATACGCAGCAGGATTTGGCAAGAGCAATATAATTGGCTGGACTGCTCTCCAATTAAAAGATCTAAAGAGGAATGAGTCTTATGTTTATGACAAAATTATGGTTGTAGTAGATAGACTTCAATTGAGAGATCAAATAGATCGAAAGATGTTTAATATGAATATTGATAGCCGAATGTATATGGAGGCTAAAGATAAAAAGACCTTTATAGATGCTCTTTCTTCAGATAAAAGAATCGTAATTGTTAATTTACAAAAGTTTAGTTCTATCAAAAATATTTTAGACCAAAAAGTATTAAAAAAGTTAGCAGAGATGAGAACTGTATTTTTAATAGATGAAATACATAGATCTCATAGCGGTACTCAAAATGAGGAGATGATGAATTTATTTGATGAATTACAAAATAGTTTTGATAACCAAAGATATTCACCGAAAAAGAAGAAGAAAAATCTGCTTATAGGTTTCACTGCAACACCTAGCGATCATGCATTAGCAAGATTTGGAGAATTCAATAAATATGCAGAATCTGAAAAAATATGGAAGCCATTTGATAGCTATACCATGAGGGAAGCAATAGATGATGGATATATACTCAACCCGTTACTTAATTTAGTTCCAGTTTCTGCAAAAATGTACTATGAATTGCCTGAAGATAAGATAAAGGGATTTTCCGATAAGAAGAAAGAATATAAATTAAATGAAAAAAGAAAAATATATGAAAATGATGATAGAATAGCTGCAATATCTAAATTCGTTGTTGAAAGATTAGTTCAAGATGTTTATCCAAGAATTAGAGGTCAGGCAAAAGCCATGCTTGCAGTCTATTCCATAAAAAGCGCAATAAAATATAAGGATCGAATAGATGAGTGTTATAAAAAAATAGTTAAAGAGGCAAAATACGATCGTTTCAAAGATGCACCAATATATATTGTTTATAGTACTGATGGGCAAGATAATTTTAGATCCAGTACACTAAATAAAGGGTTATCCGAAGAAAAAGTTCTCCAAAATTACACACTTGCAAAAAATGGGTTAATTATAGTAGTAGATAAATTGCAAACAGGTTTTGATGAACCAACGCTCCACACATTATTTTTAGATAAGGAGATTAGAGATATAAATGCAATTCAAACAATTTCTAGAGTAAATAGAACTATGAAATATAAGGAAAACTGTAAGATTATTGACTTTTCACACAAAAATGTAAATATCAACAATATAAAAACAGCATTTGAACATTTTAGCGATGTTGTTGTAAGCGATTTTGACCCATTTAATGAGATCAAACTATTCGAAGATTTATATGTGAGATTAATTCAAAATGAAATGTACTCAAATTATTTTAAATTTTATGCCGAAAAAGTATTTAGTAAGCATTCTGATGTTAATGATGCGTTACATTTGGAAGATAAATTCTCAAAATACATTAAATCTAATCCTCAAAGAAGTAAAGTCTTGAAAAAGGAGATTAACAAATATTTCCACATATTAAATTTAATACAATATGTAATTGACTTTGACGCAAAATATAAAGAAATAATCCTCTTGGAATTTTGGAGAAAATTTAATAATGAATATAATGCTCTGAATAAAAAAGAAGAAGTTAAAGATGAAGTTGAGATATATTTTGATGAAAAAATAGGGATTGTTGATGTTCCAGAATATACAGAGCCAAGACCAAAGAAATACAAAGTTGGAGAAAAAGAATCTGAATACGGAACTAAAAAATATAAATATGATATCCTTGCAGTTTTAGAGAAGAAAAATAAAGAAGAAGAAGTGATAGGACAATCTATAGAGGATTTTGAACTAAAGATTGATGGTTTTTTTAATTTCATTAAAGAATCTCGAGAAGGAAAATTACTCATAGCAAAAATTAATTCAATAGGTACAAAATTTACAGAAGATGAAATAATTTCAGATTTCGAAATAATATATAATAAATTTATCCGAAGGCATAAGTTAGAACTTGGAGAATTTTTTATTGAACAAACAAAAGATGTAATTACTCAGCTATATGCAGATTTTGAAAAACAGATAAGGGAGAAAATAATTTATTATTTATAGGATATGACTTTCAAACTTTCACCATCCTCTCTTAACTTAATGCATGAATGTAAAAGATGCTTTTGGCTTGCTCAACATGGCGTTTGGAAAAGACCTGCAGGCATTTTTCCTTCATTGCCTTCTGGAATGGATGGGATACTCAAGACGCATTTTGATAAATTTATGATGAAAGGGATACTTCCTCCTGAACTTTGTGATAATAGCCATTGCGAGAATATGAAGCTGTTTAATGATTTAGAATTGCTTAAAATCTGGAGAAGTAATTTTAATGGAATTCAATGGACAGATAGCAAGGGGAATGTTTTGCGTGGGGCTGTGGATAACTTGCTTATGAATAGTAAGAAGTTAATTGTTCTTGATTATAAAACTCGTGGATTTGCCTTGAAAGATGATACTCATGAGCATTACCAAGACCAGATGGATATTTACAATTTCCTTTTACGTAAGAATGGACGCGATACTGAAGATTATGCATACCTATTGTTTTATCATCCCAAAGAAGTTATGCAGACTGGAGAAGTTGTATTTAATACAGATTTAAAGAAAATAAAAGTTGATGTCAAAAATGCAGAAAAGATCTTTAAGAAAGCACTTAAGGTACTCAATAGTAATTGTCCTAAGAAATCTTGTGAATGGTGTGAAGGAAGATAATGGTTAATTGGGCTTTAGCAGTAGGATGGATAGGAGCAATTACGGGCATTGTTAGTTTGGGTTGGCATATATTAAATTCTCGTTCAAAGATTATTTTAGACAGAGTGATTATCACTAAGGAAACACAAAATACAAGACCTTCAACAGAGAGTTTTACCATAAACATTGTTGTAAGGAATAAGGGAAATCGTTCTACAACAATAGAAGGAATAATATTTTTAATTGGAGATAAAGAGTTTGATATTGGAGGTCTTTGTAGACATAGGCATATAGAAGCCAATTCTTCTTGGAGTTGTGAAGGGTTAGAACAATTCAGGGAAGATAAGTGGCAAGAGATATTTAAAGGTGGGAAAATCAAGATAGGTGTTGAAATAATTCATACCTTTGGGAGATTAAAAAAAGTTAAAGAGACAGACTTTAAAGATAATTCTTTTAGCCTATAAATTCTGCGTAAAAAGTGGTTGTTTAATTAGACCTTATACACAAAGCCTTAAAATGAGAAAAATATAGATATTACAAGTTATAATTTAGTCTAGATAAAGCTACGCTGAACAGTGAGTGTAGCTTTCTATTCTTGATCTGGACGTGCGTAAAACTATTCTGATATTTTTCTGAGACTCGTTAAGAATATCTTGAAGGTATCAAAAAACTAGATTTAGCTTTAAGATATACTTCCTGTTATTTAGTATGTTTTCGATTATATGGCTTTTTGGCAGTTTTATTAATTCTTCTCCAAAATTTGGCAATCCATTTAGGAATATAAACTGCTAAAACTCCTACTAGCAAAGCTCCTAGAGTATTAATAATACCCTTCATACCATAATAATACAAAATTCCTATTACAATAAAACCTACGAAAAGTACCATTGCTATCCTAGCGTAAGCTTTAACGTGATTTTTTATGTTACTAAAGATGCCTTCTAATAAATGAAAAAAGAATATTGCAAATAGATAGTAAAAAAATACTACAAAAAATAAAAAGAATATTGCCCCTGCGGATAAAAAACCAGTACTATTTTTAGTCGTGCCAATGTAGAATAAAACAAAACTTATAAACAAGAAGAATAATCCCCAAAATATGAGAGCCAATTTCATGAAAACATCTTGCTTATCTTTGTCCATTTTTTCAGTGAGGCTAAGTTTATTTTTCATATTATTTTAAACTCCTTTAATAGCCAAAGGATTATTGCAGCTACTGCAGTTAAAATAAAGAAGCCTCCTCCCAAAATACCAAAATTAAAGACTTTCAAAACAGCATATAAAATATATAAAAGAATTATCGCAATTATTAATTCCCACAAAATTGCACTTATCTTGGCCATAAACGGCTTAGAATATTCAAACCTTTAAATCTTTCTAAATTTGTGGTTGTTGTAGATTATTCCTGCTCTAATTTAAGAATAATGTCCCACAACCGAATTCATCAAAGATTTTGTAATATTGGTTGAACTTAATATAGCTACTAAAACTAATTATCGTGCAAAGCCTACCTCTCGACAATATTTATAAATCCAAATTTAAAACTAATTTACTCTCTAAAAACATAAGTTCCATTCTCTTCATAAACTATTTCTCTATTAAATGGTCCATCTGCATTGTATAAAGGAGATTGGTAAGCTTGATTAATTACTAATGCAATTTCATCAGCAGTTTCTCTATTTGTTCTATTTGGCAATCTTGCCTTAAACATATAGTTTATTCCACTCTGTTTAGCTTCTAGAGCTAGACTTCTAAGTCCATCATTGCCTTCAACATTATCCATTCCTTCAGTTAAAGATAATTCTAGTGCAGACGGAGTACCTACTACTTTTCTGATAAGAGGAATTTCTCCTTCAATTGCCGTTTTTGAAGCTCCGCAATAAAAGAAAGCGTATGCTTCACCTGCTTTGTTTGTCATACTTATTGATGTTGTTTGAAGTATATAAACATTACTATTTGTAGTATCTCAATAGTAGTTACGTAATAGAAATATTTATAAATCCGTTCTCATTACCCAAGTTATGAAAAAAAATAAACTGAAGGGTTTGCTAGCTAGTGTTATTCCTTTAGCAGAAGCTCTTTTTTATAAAAATTCTGCACCACATACTCCTGCAGAACGTATTCTTGGGAATGCAGAGCCATTAATTAATAATGATCATATTACCCCATATATAGGTAATTTTCCGGAAAGTTTTGTTATTCCAGCAGTTTCAGGCTTGGTTGGAGATTATCTCGAATTTAAAGGAAGAGAAACAGGAAGCAAATTATTGGAGAAAGTGGGTAAATGCTTGCCTCAGATTTCTACAGCAATAATCGGAGCTTATTTTACTTTAGGTGAAACTCTGCTTCCTCAAATTCTACCAGGTACTGCAGATGTTAGGGATGTTCCTGCAGTAATTGTTAGTGCTTTTGCTGGTTACACTCTTGCGAAACTTGGAAAAGAATCTGGATTTAATCGGAGAGTTTATAATTCTTTAAATCGAGCTAATCTTTAATACATCAAGTAGGGAAGTAGCAGAAACATTCATCTCAAAAATCTAAGCATTTACTTCTAAATTCATTTTTTCAGTTACTTGCATAATCTCTGCTAATTTCAATTCCATTAAATTCATTCTTTCTTGCATAATTTTCTTCTCGTTTTCAGATCTTTCCAACTTCTTTTCAATCTCTGTCTTAGTAACATCCACAAGTAAATCATCTTCAGAGATAGTATCTCTCATACCTAACATTTCAGAATAATAATGGATTTTATCTGATTTCTTCCATCCAAACCTAAACTTCAAAGCAGACTCAGATTTGTATCTTGGAAGCCAATAACAGCATGAACAGTGCCTAAAGTCATACATTGTAAGTTCAGAATATTTTCCCCCAGCAGGACTTGTTCTATCTCCAAAGATTCTTCCTGCCAGTCTCTTTAGATATTGATTAGTAATGCTTGGATTAATACTAAATAAATAATCTTCAGATTTAAGACTCTTAATAGAAATATAATCTTTAATGTATTGTGAAGAAAACATAATTTTTATTCTTCTACCAAATGTTTTCGAAGTTTCTTCTCTGATATTCAGTTCTTTAAAATCATTAAAAAAGTCAGAAACTTTTACATTCATTAATTCTGTGGGAGAACGAATACCTGTATCAAATAAGAACATTATGAGAGATTTATATTCAAATTTAGCATTGTCGCATAATATCCTAATTTCGTTCTCGGTAAGATAAACCCATTCAGGTTTCTTGCCCCTAGTATCTAAGTCGGATGTGATATCAATAATCTCTACTCCATTCTTCTTACTAGTTTTTTGATACCAATGCCAAAATGCTTTGAATATGCGAGCCAATGTATCCGAAGACTTGTAATCTTGACCGTTTTCTTTAACCAACACACCATTTCTCATATCAGTAAAGAATCCTATAAGCTGGGATTCACTTATCTCCGTAATCACATTTAGATTATACAGCTCTTCAAATTTTCTTGAAAAAAAGATAAGCCTATCTTTTAGGCTATTCAACCGATTAAACCCTCTTGGACCTTTAACACTTGATGAAGAGATATTTAATCCTCTTTCCATATCTAAGAGGTACCGCTTTATAAGGTCAGAGTCATCTTTACTTATCTGGGGTATTCCCAATTCAGTTTTAATTTTCCATTTAAGGTATCTTTCTTTATGTTTATATGGGTCTATTTTCATGGTTTTTCTGGCCAATTTTTTTATTTAAGCCTTGTATGTTTCTTGCCATACATCCCACAGAAATCATAAAAATTAGTGATTTGGTGGATTTTGACGCCCACCGAAATCACATAAACATATCACGCCCGGACCAGGATTTGAACCTGGGAATCGCTTGCGCGAAACAAGGTTAGCAACCTTGCGCCGTAACCGCTGGGCCATCCGGGCTTTTGACTTCCACGCCGAGAAAACACCCTGTCTTTGGTAGAGAGCTTCACAGGAAGAGAAGTCAAAAATATAACAAACTTAATCTCTTTTAAGGTTTATGCTTTGGTTTTGCAAACAATAATAATCTATAAATATTGAAAAAAGAATCAAAAAGTTATGGATTTCAAGATTACAAAAGAAGAGATTCCAATTTGGGGAAGAGATAGAACTTATTTTTTCATCCCCCTACATCCAATACTCCTTAATCCAAATACAAAGTTAGACCCTAAATTAGCCAATGAGGTTTTTCCTCAAGTGGCTAAAGAATGGCATGAAGATCTGAAAGATTTTTTGAATAGTCCAAAATCAGGGTTAGACAGACAAACAGAAGATTTTTATAGGGTATTTATAAAAAATAGACCTCCTGAAGTGATTACAAGATTAGGAGAACAAACACTTGATTCAGTAATGGGTTGGAAAGATGGTGTTCATACAGATGAAAGAGGTTTTGCATATGGATTAAGCATAAGCAGAAATGGTGGTGGAACAATAAACTATGATCCTTCAAAGAGAGATGATTCCCAATGGACAATTCCTTTAGATGGAAAGCCAAATATGTTTTTTAATATCCCAATAGAAAAAGCGTCAGAGTTAGCATTAGACAAACAAGGAAAAATAAAGGTTTATGCCCCCCACAACATAAATCATTATCCCGGAGCTCTTTTTCTAAGAAATTGGGGTTTGGCGTATGTTAATGCTGCGATGGCATCAATTTAAAAAACATAACCTTAAATACCCAGAATAATCAGAAATAATAGGCGAGAGCCGGAATAAGTGAACGGAGGAACAAGAATAATGGAAAGACGATTTGGCGGCGGCGAAAGAAGATCATTCGGCGGCGAGCGCAGATTTGGCGGACAAAGAAGATTCAATTCTGGTCCAAGAGAAATGCACAAAGCAGTATGTTCAGAATGCAAACAAGAATGCGAAGTACCGTTTAAACCTACAGAAGGTAGACCAGTACTATGCTTAAATTGCTTCAAGAATAAGCGCAGTAGCGAAGGCGGATTCAATAGAAGCGATAATAGAGAAGCTGCGTAATAACGCACTAAATTTATTTTATTTTATTTATTTTTCTTTAGGTTTATATGACCCTCTATGGGTTCTTACAGGGTGAATAGCCCTTTCTAAATGCATTCTCCAGGCAGAGCACCAGGATAATCCACAATAGTTTCATCTTCATTCAATGTGCAGGATTCACCATAAACAATAATTAAACGAAGACTATTCTCAAGAGCTTCTTTTTCAGGTTGCTTTTGAAGTTCATCTCTTCTTTTTTCCATCAAATTATTGGCTTCTCTCATAAATTCAATCCAATATCCAGATTCATAATAAACTCTGCCCTTTTCCCTTAAGGTTTTTTCAACTTCAGCATAAACCTCTACGCGTAAAATGTCTTCTTCAAGATTACTTAGTCTTCTTACTAGTTCTACAGGCTTTTCTTTCTTCCCAGATACAAAACCAACCATAAAATACCCATTCACAAAGAGATTAAAAACTTACTTCTTTCCAGCAATCTTTTCAGCCCTCATTATCATTTCTTTCTTTAATCCAATAAAAACGCCCCCATCTTTGGAGCCAATATAAGTATTCTCTCCAGGCTTTATTATTTCATTTAGTTTGTCTAATTCAACATCAATATGAGTCACAGTTGCCCTCGACTTACCTTTCAAGTGTATGTAAACATCGGCCTTTCCAACAAATATCTTCCCTTCACCAGGTCCACTCATAAATTTCATAGTTCGCGCTAGTTCATAAAATTATCTAGCCAGTTGGTAAAGCCAAGATTTAAAAGTCCATCGAAGCCAGTAAAGATATAGCGCGGTGGAGCAGCCTGGAGTGCTCACCGGGCCCATAACCCGGAGGTCGCGTGGTTCAAATCCCGCCCGCGCTATTCAAGTTTGAAAAACTTGTAAACAACGTGAGTTGTTTCACGCGACGAAGTCGCGTTTCAAATACTTCAACTCGTTAGAGTTGGAGTCCCCACAGTGCTATGCACTGTGAGTGCCCGCCCGCGCTATTCAAGTTTGAAAAACTGCTAAATTATATAAATTATAAAAAACATATAGAATTATGAAATTATTAAGAGGAACAGCAGTATTCCTTTTAACTATAATATTAGCAATCACAATTTTCATATTATCTTTAAGTTTAGCACTAAATTATTTTCTATACCCTGGAATTTATTTCAAGGCATTCGAAAAGGCAGACTTATACCCTTATATTGACAAAAACCTAAATAATTCGCAAATTTTCATTGCTTTTCCCAAAGAAGGTTCGAGACCAATAATAGAAAATATTTTGTCAAACTTCATAGAG
The DNA here is from genome assembly GCA_038045445.1 of Nanobdellota archaeon. Classification (GTDB taxonomy): domain Archaea; phylum Nanobdellota; class Nanobdellia; order Pacearchaeales; family GW2011-AR1; genus SICU01. Next base: position 26,128 of record JBBSYC010000011.1, on the reverse strand, counting down.
TATATGCGTTCGAACACAAATACTCTGAATCTCTCTGTAACAATAGATCAAGATAAACTAAGGGGTTTCTTCCTAAACTCTATAAACAAAACAAGAGTATGTCTTCCAAATCAGAATCCATTTAACGAGAAAGACCCATGTCTTCCCAAAGATAAGAGCCCATCAGAATTTTTAGACGAGTTTCTAGAAGACAGAAATCTCTCTTTCCTTGAAAGTGACCAAGTAGATTTAACAAAAGTCTACAGCATAGAATCGGGATCAGATGGCAGAGAAAACATAGATAAGATAAGAAGATATGTTTCAAAATATAATTTATTGCAGATAATGTTATTGGTAGTTTCAATAGTTTCTCTAACATTAATATATATTATTCAAAGACCAAACAACAAAAAGTTTCTAAGAACAGTAAGTATAATTTTCATAATAGTCTCATTGTCAATCTTCACATTAACATATTCAATAAACAATTTGTCGGATAATATTCCATTAAAAGAACCAATATTAACATCATTGTTAAACGAGGCAATAAATGTATTTAACAATAAACTAATGATATTTTCGTTATCTTTAAGTATCCTTGCAATATTGTTGTTTGTCACATCTTTCTTTGTAAGTAAGAATCTGAAGAGCAAAACCCCGAATAAACCAAATAAAAAATGAGATGCATAATAATTCATCGATGGTCCGCAAATCCAGAAAGCGACTGGTATAAATCCGTAGCAGAATCTCTAAAAAATGAAGGTTTTAATGTAGAAATCCCTGAAATGCCAAACACATCAGAGCCAGAAATAAATTCATGGATAAATAAGCTAAACGAATCAGTTCCAAATCCCAATTTAGAGACATGTTTCATAGGACACAGCATAGGTTGTCAGGCAATCTTAAGATATTTGGAATCTTTAGATAACAAAGTAAAAGTAGGCCGAATAGTTTTAGTAGCTCCGTGGTTCAATTTACAAAATCTGGAAAAAGAGTCAGAAAAAATAGCAAAACAGTGGATAGAGACCCCAATAGATTTAGACAAAGTAAAAAAACATCTAACAAAGATAACTGCAATATTCTCAGACAACGATCCATGGGTAAGCCTGTCAGATAAAGAAGTCTTTAAGTCGCTTCTAGGTGCAAAAATAATAGTAGAGCATAACAAAGGCCACTTTACATCTGAAGACAACATAACCAGTCTGCAATTAGTAGTTAATGAAGTCGTAACTGTATAATAGAAACTTTTAAATACTTTTAATTCCATGTAAAAACATGTGTATACCATGTGGTCTGTTAAGCCATGGCGGAGAAATGAAGCAATATGCTAGAAATAGTGATAACAGTCGTGACCATATGGCCCACAGTTATGGTCGTTCAGTTCCGCAAGAAACAGCTCCTCAAGGAAGAGCAAGGCGCATGACATACAGCCAAGCAGCATAAAACTCTTTAAACAAAACATTCTAATCCATTTCATGTATTTATTAGGAATTGATGACACAGGAAGGGGACCAATTATAGGTCCAATGTTTCTCGCAGGAGTTCTAATAAAATCAGAAGATGAAAAAACCTTAAAAGAATTAGGAGCAAAAGACTCAAAACTTCTAGCTCATCCAATCAGAGTCAAACTATCTCAAGAAATAAAGAAAATATCCAAATTCCACATTGTAGAATCAAGTCCAGAAAAAATAGATAAAGCTGTTGAAACCATCAACTTAAACACATTAGAAGCAAAAGAAGCAGCAGAAATAATAAACAAATTAAATAATAAAAAAGACAAAATTAAAGTGATAGTAGATTGTCCTTCAGTAAATACAGAAGCATGGAAAAATAAGATGATTTCTTTCATAGAACATAAAGATAATCTAAAAATATTGTGCGAACACAAGGCAGATTTTAATTATCCAGTTGTAGGAGCAGCCTCAATAATAGCAAAAGTTGCAAGAGAAGAAGCTGTGGCAAAAATAAAAGAAAAATTTGGAAATATAGGTTCGGGATATCCAGCAGATCCAGTAACGATAGATTTTATCAAATCTAAAGGCAAAGACTTAGCAAATACTGGAATAGTCAGAACCTCATGGGCAACATGGAAGAACTTATTTAATAAAGGGGATAAATCAAGTCAAAAGAAGTTATTCTAAAAGTAAACTGTCTCTCCTCTACTCGGACCAATCGAAACACCTATCGTTTTACATTTAATAAATTCATCATGGTCTCTGATAAACTTCTTTAAACCATCGGGTAAACTATCAAAACCTTTCTTTACATAATCTGCCCTCATATTCCTTAAAGTTTCATCAACTAAAAGAGGGTTTGATAAATCTTTAGGACCATCCCAAAGGTGCCAATTATATCTCACATCATCATAAATGGCATTATTTCCATTTAAAGAAGATGAAATCTCCTCAGTCAGATTGCCTCCACATTCATAATTCTTACAAACCTTAATATCATTGTTTTGCACATTATCAGCCCTAGTTATTATTATTCCATCACAGTCATTGATTATTACAGATCTTTTTACAAATACCCAATCCGGATAACCCACTCTTCTCTTTCTTCCAGTAGTTGCTCCAACCTCTCCAGCATTTTCTCCTATTTCTGCAAATTCATCTGTAGCAAGAGATGGAAGATGTCCATTTCCAACACGCGTTGGATAAATTTTTTCAATACCATAAATTTTAAATTTAGACCTCGGCAATCCTAAATTTGGAAAAGCGAAAGGCGCAAGCAAGTGAGAAGAAGTTACATTGGGTAAGTCACCCATATTGACATCTAAGCCAGTTCCCTGAGCACCCTCAATTATTATATGGTGTCCTGCATCAAAATAGTCCTTTCTCAAAGCATATTCAAGATTTGCCCCAAAAGACCTTAGTCTTTCTCTAGCATATTTATGCTCTTCAAGAATCTTTTCAAATAACTTTTCATTCCATATACCGGCATTTTCAAGTTCTTTTCTTTTAAGATTCAAGACTTCATTCAGTCTATTCACAAATCCTTCAGAGATATATTCTTGAAAAGTGATACGAGTAGTTCTTTTAGTATTGTCTTGATAAAATGGACCAATTCCTTGTTTTGTCGAACCAACATTTAACGAATCATTATTTTCAGAATGTGAATCTAAAAGTTTATGAAACTCAAATAAAATACCAACCCTATTAGAGATGAGAACTCTTCCATTATAACCAAAAAGTTTAACTGCCGAATCAAGTTCCTCAGCAAAAGTTATTGGATTAAATGCAACATCGGGTCCTATTGCAATATCAGAATTACTGGTCAGACCAGTAGGTGCAGAATGAGTCACAAACTTCACCAATTTCCCATTAGAGTTTCTTACTAAAACTGTATGCCCGGCATTGGCACCCCCATGATAGCGAACAACAAGCACTTTTTTAGAAGGATCAACCATTTTTGCACTAGTTACCCTCTCATCAACAATCTTACCCTTTCCTTCATCGCCAAATTGTAACCCTATGAACACTTCCAATACCTGAGCCATAACATTTAACATTCTTTTGATTGATATTTAAAGATTAATGCAATACAAAGATATAGAAATAACAATTAAATAAAAACCAACAACATTTAAAACAATAATCCCTAATTAAGACCATGACCTACATAAAAAAGATGGTAATTCAGGGTTTCAAATCATTCGCAAAACGCACAGAGGTTATTTTTGACCAAGGAATCAACACCATTGTAGGTGCAAACGGGAGTGGAAAATCCTTGAGTTATGATATGGTTGTCATGTTAGCAAACGGAGAAGAAATTAAGATAGGGGACCTTGTAGAGAACAAAATAAAAGCTTCAAATCAAATAAAAGATTTAGATGATGGGATTTATGTAGATGGAGATAATTCAACAGAAATTATCTCTTTAAACAAAGATACTATGAAATCTGAAATAAAAAAAATATCTAAGTTCATTAAGAGAGACGGGGATAATATTTATAAAATTGTAACTAGAAACGGAAAGGAATTGAAAGCTACAAAATGCCACCCAATAATGTGTTTTTCAGATTGCGAAGTTAAAAGCAAAACGATCAGCGAATTAGATATCGGGATGTTTATAGCTACCCCTAGGAATATAGAGATACCGTCAGAGAAAGAAGATGAGGATTTCTCCAGATTAATGGGTTATATAATAGGAGATGGTTATATAGCAAAAGACAGAATAGAATTTGTAAATAATGATAAAGAAGTCTTAGAAGATTATGAAAATTTAATTCTAAAATATGCAAAATGGGGGATTAGAAAAAGACCGGATAAAAATGTCACAAGAATATATTGCAGAGATAAGGATTTCTATAAAAGATTAAGAAATCTTTATACGGCATCCATAAATAAAAGCATTACAAGCAGTGAAAAAGATATTCCTAATTATTTGCTTTCCTTAGGAAAAAAGAGCACATCTAATCTTTTAGCAGGCTTATTTGATACTGATGGGAGCGTAAGAAAAGATTTAGGAATTATAGAATATTGTACAAAAAATAAGAATTTAGCAAGGCAGATCCAATCATTATTGTTAAGGTTTGGAATAATTGCAAAGATTAAACTGCGAATGTGTGCAGCCATTAATACTCTAGAGAAAAAAAAGAGACCTTATTATTATCTCTATATATATGGTTCTGAAAATCTAAGAAAGTTTTATGAAAACATACCATTAAGAGTTGCTTATAAAAAACAAAATCTTTACAATACTTTGTCTAAAAATCAAGCCTCAAATGAAAATGTGGATTTACTTCCTCAAGAAATCAATCTTAAAATTAAAGAACTTACAAAACTCTTAGGTATACATCCAAAACCAATAAGAAAAGAATACCCCGCATTTATGGCTTATTTAGAGAACAGATGTGCCCCATCTAGGCAAGGGGTGAGAAAAATATTGTCTTTATTCCATCAAAAATTTGCATTGCTCCACAGTAAATATAATTCTTTATCTCTAAATCAGACTAATTTGATAGAGTTCATGGACTCCTTAAGTATTAGTGCTCCGCAAGTTGCTGCCAATATAAACATCTATAAACAAACCATAAGAGATAATTGGCAAACACAGAAATTTGCTGCAAGACCTGAAAATCTGGTTAATTTCAAAAATCATATTTCTAATATATTTTTATCAAGAATACAGAATATAAGCAACATAATTACTCTTTTAGAAAACATATCAAATTCAGACATATATTGGGATAAAATTGTTTCAATAGAAAAACTAGACAGACCAGAATTCGTTTATGATTTAACAGTTGAAGGAAACCATAATTTCATAGCAAACAATATTTTTGCACACAATTCCAACGTCTCGGATGCATTATGTTTTGCCCTAGGTAGAATATCTGCAAAATCAATAAGAGCAGAAAGAACAACCAACCTATTATTTTCAGGTTCAAAGCTTGTAAAACCAGCAAGAGAAGCCTTTGTGGAAATAACTTTTGATAACTCTAACAGAACATTCAATATAAACAAAGATGAAATAATAATATCCAGAACAATAAGAAGCAATGGGCAAGGAATATACAAGATAAACGAGGAGACAAAAAACAGGGGAGACCTAATAGAAATGCTGGCACATGCAGGCATTGACCCTCACGGATTTAATCTAATTCTTCAGGGACAGATTCAGTCAATAGTTAAGATGCATCCTGAAGAAAGGAGAAAAGTCATAGAAGAAGTATCGGGGATTGCAGTATATGAATCTAGAAAAGAAAAAGCTCTTCATGAACTAGAAAAGACGGAGGAAAGACTCAAGGAAATAACAGCAGTACTAAGAGAAAGAAAGTCATTTCTTAACAATTTGGAGAAAGAAAGGTCACAAGCTCTCAAATACAAAGATCTAGAAGACACAGTAAACAGATGCAGGTATTCAATACTAGCAAGAAAAATATCCGACGTTCAGAAAGAAATTGATTCTGCAAAAAAATCTCTAGATGAAAAAAAATTACATAGAGAAAAGATAAAATCAAAGCTTAATGAGATACAATCAGAAATAGACTCCCTAAATGAACAGGTGTCAAATACTAATGCAATGATAAAGCGTTCAAGCGGTATTGAAAGAGAGACACTACAAGAGAGGATAAACACATTAAGAGGAGAAATAGAAGGTTTAAAGGTAAGAATAGAAGCAACACAAAAAAGAAAACTTGAATTTGAAAGGAGAATAGAACATCTTAAGGCATCCATACCAGAATATAAAAAAGAAATAGAAGAATTAAGCATGGAATCTCCTTTACTTGCAAAAAAACAAGAAGAAATAAAAAGAAAGAAAGCAGAACTCGTTAGTCTCGAAGAGCAGAAGAACAAGCTTCTATCAGTTAAAACAGAACTTTATTCAATAAAAGAACGTATAAAAGAAAAAGAATCAAGAAGCCATAGGTTGGAAGTAGAGTCAGATTCAATTATAAAACAAATAGAAAATTTATCAAGAGACTTTATCTTTAAAGGAGAACAAGATTGCCTCGAGAATATATCTGCCTTAGACAAAGAATCTGAAAGATTAAGGAAAGATTTAGAAGAACTATCAAGAAAAGAAATAGAACATAATCGAAATTTGGCAACTTCAGAAGCACAGATAAGAAACGCCGAGAAAATAAAAGAACAGATATTGAAAATAGATATTTGTCCACTATGTCAAAATAAGATGACACAACAACACATAAATCATGTAATAGAGGATTCATCAAACAAGATATCCGAAAGCAAAGAGTCAATAGAGAAAGAAACGGATTACATAAAGCACATAAGACAAAATCAACAAGACATGACAAAAAAAGTATTTGAACTTTCACAAAACATAAGCAAGGTAAAGCAAGAATATTCAAATCATAAAATAACCAATGAAAAACAGAAATATATGAAGTCCATATTGGCGGAATTAGACTCTTTAAAAAAAGAGACCTCTCAGTTAAACTCTAAAAGAGATTCTCTTGAGAATAAAACCATAGATGTAACCTCAATAACAGAACAGTATAATGCCAAACTTAGAGAAATAGAGGAAGTATCTTCAAGAACAACAGAAAATTTAGACCAGACTCTTAAATTTAAGGAACATGAATTAGAAAATATCTTAGAGAACATAAAGAACAGCACAAAAGATTTAGAAGAACTAGGTTTTGAAATAAACTCTATGAAAGAAAGACTTGAAGAGAAGCAGAGCTTTTTACATTCAAAAGAGAAAGAAGAGGAAGAAATGAGTAGGAAATTCAAAAAATTATTTGATGAAAGAGACAAGATGCAATTAAAAATGCAGGAAAACAACTATGACTTGTCAGAAAAAAGAACAGAAATATCTCAGATAACAGACCAAATAAATTATATAGAAATAGGAATAGCAAAGTTATCTGCATCTCAAGAATCCATGCAAATAGAAATCAAAGATGTTCCAGAAAGTGAGCCAATAAAAGCTTCGATAGAAGCATTAAATCAAAAATTAGAGAAAGCAAAACAAGATATTCAAGACATAGGTGCAATAAATCTTAGAGCCTTGGAAGTCTATGATCAAATAAAATCGGAATATGATAAGGTAAATGAAAAGGTAGAAACTCTTCAGAAAGAAAAAGAAGAAATATTAAAGATAGTCGCAGAAATAGATCAAAAGAAAAAGAAGACATTTATGAAGACATTCAAGGGTATTAATGAACTATTTACAAGAAATGCTTCGGAGCTTTATAACAAGGGAAAAGCTTTCATGAGGTTAGAGAATGAAGAGAGTTTGTTTGATGGAGGAGTTGAAATAGTTATACAGTTGGGAAAAGGAAAATATTTTGATTCTTCATCTTTATCAGGAGGCGAACAGACACTTATAGCATTATCATTATTATTCGCAATACAAGAGTTCAAGCCATATCATTTCTATGTATTTGATGAAATAGATGCTGCTTTAGACAAAAGAAACTCCGAGCGTTTAGCTTCATTATTAAACAAGTACATTAAAGCAGGACAATACATTATAGTTACTCATAATGATGCCCTTATAATGAATTCAAAGTTTATTTATGGAGTGAGTATGCATGAAGGCATATCAAAAGTTCTAAGTTTAAAGTTAGACAAAGAAATTCAAAAGTCGGTCGAACAGGAAGTGGAGATTAAACCTCCATCACAACCATCTGAAAATCAAGTAGAATCAGATTCAGCAGTTAAAGTTTTGTGATAAATGTAAGACTCCAATAATCTAAGCAATCAACCCACCCAATAATAAATTTTCTCTCAAAAACGGTAAGATTTATAAACTATAGTAATACTATAGATAAATGATAACTACTATTCAACTAAATGATAATGTAAAGAGAGAATTAGATCGGCTCAAAGAAAATAGTAAGAATACTTATGAAGAAGTTATAGTTAAAATGATTAAACAGTTGGATGAACAGAAAAAAAGACAGAGAGATTTACTAATAGAAGGTTATAAAGAAATGGCTGAAGAAAGTTTGAATATGACTAAAGAATTTGAAAAAATTGAGGAAGATTTTGACTGGGAATGGAAATAAAGAGGGGGGAAATAGTTTTGGCAGACCTAGAACCAATTAGAGGAAGTGAACAAGGTGGAATTAGACCTTGTTTAGTTATACAAAATAATCTTGGAAATTTATATAGTTCAACAACTATTATTGCACCAATTACATCTAAAATATTCAGTAAGGAATTTTCAACTAATGTTCTTTTATCAAAAAAAGATTCGGGGTTAGAAAAAGAGTCAACAATTATGCTTAATCAGATAAAAACAATAGATAAATCAAGAATAATTAAGATAATATCAACATTAGATATGGAGATTATGAATCGAATAGATTTAGCTATAAAGATAAGTCTCGGATTATATCCAAATTTATAAAAATAAGTAAGCCAAGAAACAAGTATCAAATTCTATCCATATATTCTACTGCCCTATTAGATACTTTTCTCTCAACTACCTTGCCAAATTTTTCTGCAACGCTAATACATTTATCAAGTAGTCCCACAACTTCTTCAAGGCTTGAACCATCAGACAAAAAACCGAATAAATCAAAATATTGAACACTTTCATAAGGAGGCAATCTCAAAGGTATGGGACAAAGTCCGTTCTCATTAGAACGTGCTAATAAGACTCCCTTTAATAATTCATAATCTTGATTTGAAACATTAAAAAAATCTCCTCCAGTTTCATTTACTGGAAGATATAATGGTATTCCCACATTTATTCCAGCACAAAAATTTCTACCTAAATTATCATCAAAATCTCTATCAAATCCAACATAAGCTCCAGACTGTAATCTAAGCACTTGATGATCTATTCCAGTTCTTTTTGAAATAACCTCCCAAAATTCAAGAGGATTATAAACCCATTTACCTAAAAATCCATCTTTCTTACGAGGAGGCTTAGGTCTTTTACTCAAAATTTCATCAGCATTTATGGGTCTTCCAAATCTATCAGTCAATCCATCAATAAGTTCGTTCAGTCTCATATCCGTCACAACTCATTTTACATTTAAAAATAAATGTGTTCTTTAAAACACTTCATCTCAAACACTAAATTCCCGAAAAGAAAAAAATAAAAATTCAGGTATTTTTAGTAGTAGCTTTCGCCAGATTCGTCAGCTTTCGCAGGTTTACGGGTTAGCAATACTATCAAGACCACAAGTAGTACAACAAATACTATTGCAAGAATTATTGTAAGAACAACAGCAGCGTTTCCACCAACTGTCTTTCCTTCAACATTTGCAACAAAGTTCTTTTCGCCAACAACATTGTTGTCAGAGTCAAGAACAGTAACTTTGAAGTTGTAGTTTCCTTCACGGCTAGCACTAGCTATCATTTCAATAGCCTTGCTTGAGCCTGCAGGAACAACAACAACGGAGTCATCAAAATCAACGGTTAGACCATTGTCAGACTCAGCTACTAAGTTGTATACCAAGATCCTATTTCCAGAGTTCACAATTGTAAGTGTATACTTTCCATCTGATCCAGCAGAAAATGTTCTGCTTGATGGAGATGAAACTATAGCACTGTTTAAGTTGCCACTTAAAATTTCTACTTTTCTTGTAGCAACAGTTTCAGAGTCTTTACTGAAAGCTTTCACTTCAACTGTATAGAGGCCAGGAGTTGTACCAGCCGGTATGGCTAGTAATACTCTTCCTTCAATGGCGTCATCTTCCACTTCATTATTAACTGATTCAGAAGCAGCTAAATCTTCTAAGAAGATTTTTTTGCTTATGTCTAATGCAGGAATGCTTGCGATAACAAATGTATCTTCAGCAGTATGACGGCCACGGTTTTCTACAACTATCTCGATAGGCAAGAATTCACCAGTGCTTATTCTTGAAGGACTTTCAATTGAAAGGAATTCAAGGGCATAGTTCTTTCTTTGCGCAGCAAGTGTAGCTGTCCATACGTCTCCGATTCCATCTGAACGGCTTTCAATAGTTATTTCTAAAGTTAAGCCTTCATTTGGTTCAAGATCTATATCATTAGGTAATGTTAAACTAAGTTCTCTAGTGTAAACATTTCCTGGAAGAAGATCAAAACGTTCGGAAGTTGCGTATACGCCTGGCTCTCCAAGAACTCTAGCTGTCACGCGGGCATCTCTCACTGAAAGTGATGCTGGGAATCCATTTGTATCAAATACAATGGTGAAGTCAAGATTTTCTCCTGCTTCTACTCCAATAACATTACTTTCTAGGATGTTAAACCCGTTAAGTTCAACGTATTCAACGTTAGCAGGGAATGCCGCGCTAACTGTTGGTACGAATAACAACGCAATTGCCAAAACAAATAAACCTACTAAGTTTTTTATTTTCATTCTCGGTTATATCCAAAATTTAGTTAGTTATGGATAAATCAAGTGTTTTATAAACTTTATGGTAGTAGCATTTTCATTACCCTTCATAGTAACAAAAACATTTATTAAGTATACCTCAAGATACCTTACATGGCAAATAGCAATAATATCACAACTATAAAAATAGATAGGGAAACAAAGAGTCGTTTGGACAAGCTTAAAGTTCATCATAAAGAGAGCTATGACGAGCTTATGCAAAAAATACTCTATATATTGAGTCTGTGTAAATCAGGTTCAGCAGAAGCAAGAGCCAGGCTCATTGCAATAGATAAGGCAAAAAATTTAAGTCTTAATAAGAAAGAACTTCTTCCCTAAAATCTGCTATGTTGGCTACAATATATTTATACAATTTCTCAATAACTATTGACTGAAGACCTTCCTTAAGAGGACCAGTGCATAAGGCCAGGTTTTTTTCAGGGTACGCAGGTTGTCCGCTAGAATATGAGCAGACCATCTTTTCACCTTCATACTGCCTCAAGTTAAAGTTGCTTTCTTTTGCAATAAGAAGAGTTACCTCAACTTCACAATTTATTCCCGAATTCCCCAAGATATCATATCCCCAAGCAGCCTCACTTTCATCATTGATATAAGTAGCAGGTTCACACTTAATCATATGAGCCTCAAAACATGAAATTTCCGTGCATCTAGCGGGAGCAAGAGTGTAATGTAATGCTACTATGGCAACAATAATAATAAGAACCCCCAATATTCTCTTATTTAAATCAACCCCTCGCATATTTAACAATAATAAAATAAGTATATAAATCTGTTCTCAAAGACGGCTTTGCACAATAACTAGATAACTTTTTGTGCAGGAATAGTTTTAGCCTCTTTTTCAAAATCAACAAAGGATAATATAAACAAAGACATGGTTCAATTAGCAATAGAGAATTATGAAGATCTTAGGAAGGGCGAAAAGAAGAAAAGGCTTGCAGAAAGAGTATACTAATCTTTAATTTTAACAGATTAGGATAACTGAATAAAGTAACAACAGGAAAGATTTAAATACTCATTATTTTCTTATTTTTCATGGCAAAAGAAACATTAAAGCATTATGTAGAATTCCTTTATCCAGGAAGCTTCTTTAATGAAAGTTCTACTCAAGAAGTTGAAGCAAGAGATCCATCAGTAGTTCAAACACCAAGAGAAGCATTCGGTTATGCATTCTTTGACAGACAAGAATATGTTGCTCAAGATGGAGAGGTTCTTGTTGGAAGACCTAGAAATCGTTCTGGAATGCATTATTTTGGAAAACTTATGAGCCTTGCTGAGGTTAAGAGAGAAGTGCCAAACAGTGATATTTTACAAAGCAATATGAAATCTAATGGTTTGAAAAGAGTTGTAAAAACAAGAAGGGGAAACTTCCAACCTTTCAATAAAAATGATGTGTTAGTTGCAGATGAATAATTTTAAAATATACTTTTTAATTAATTTATAATCTTACTTTTTGTGCAACAAAGACTTATTGTGCAAAGCCCTCAAAGACCCACAAGTTCTATATTAGTTTCAACAGCTACAAAATTCTTAGCTGCAATATAAGAAATACCTTTTTCTTCAGAGGCATGAATTATCTGTTTTGTTGCAATACCATCAATTACAAGTGCCACGACAGACTCCCTAGTTCTATTTAATATGGGAACAATTTCTGCACTTGATATGGTCTTTAATACTGAAAAATCCGCATTAAGAAGCATAGCTTTCCTAGTTCCTTTAATTTCATTATATTTTTCCTTAAGTGCTGAAGGGATATCCCCAGAAAATGGAGTTACCTCATGAGAGCTATCAGACTCTACAGAATTTTTATAGAAAAAATCTCTTACAGAAAGTCTCCTTCTAAGGCTCAAAAGTATCTCTTTTCCAGTTAGCTCCTCAACTTCTTTGCCATCTGGTGCAACTGCTATGTAAACAACTCTAGCATTATCACAAACATTTTTTGCTATCAACTTTCCACCTCTATCTCCGTCCACAAACAACGTAATCTCTTTTTCCTTGCTAAGTTTTGCTATTTCCTTAGGAAGTTTGGCTCCATTCATACCTATTACATTGTTTATCCTATTTTTCAAAAGATTTACAACATCAGCACGACCCTCAACAACAATTAATTCTATGCCAGAAATATCTCCAGCGGGTAGTTGTTCCTCACCATACTCTTGTATTTTAGAGATTCGACTTTCTTCCTTAAGAGTTTTCGACATATTATCCCCCTCTCCAGAATCAAGACCTTCTAACAATGCCTTAGCTCTTTCAATTATATAATCTCTCTTGCTTCCCCTAACATCCTCTATCTTAGTTACTGTAACTTTAGATTCACTTGGACCTATCTTATCAATAGTCTCAAGAGTAGCGGCAATAATAGTTGTCTCAGATTTATCAAGGGCGCTAGGTAATTTAATCTCCCCTACTGTTCCTCCATCTATAGTCTTGAGTTCAACTTCTATACGACCTATTTTTCCCTCTTTCTGCAGTTCACGCATTTCAAGCTCTGTTCCAAGAAGACCTTCTGTTTGCCCAAATATTGCCCCGATGACATCTGGTTTTTCAACAGGACCTTGAGATGCGAAACTAGCATAAATCATATACTTTATCGATACTGGACTTACTTTAGCCATTTTTTCTTTATTAGATAAGAAGGCAGATTCTAATAACTATTACAAGCGAACTCAAGAGCAAAAAGCTCAAAAAAGTGTGATTGTGATTGTGATATACAAAGTCTACCTAAGTATTATCGTGATACCAAAATTTATTTTGTATATTTATAAACCTTTCTGAAGGTTTATAAACAGATTTTTCGGTGGGTTTTTATAGATACTATGGAAAAAAATGTTTTGGAATACCCCCAAATTTATATTCCAAATATAAATTCAAGAAGAGCATCACGTCTTAGACGTTTCTACAAAGATTTAGACCAAGAAAGAATTTATGATGGAACTGTAGTAATTTCAATTGGTCGTGACAATGAATCAGCATTAATGTGTCAAAGAAAAAGAAGAGTCATTCACGGAACATTAATAAGAAGAATCTCAATACCTCTTTTAATAAAACATCTATCAGATTTAGAAGATAGAAATATCGTGAGATCATTTGATCTTATCACAGATAATAAAGGCAACAGAATTAGTCTCAACGCGAATCAATTAAATCCTCTTGTAGAAGCATTGGAAAGGGCAAGAACATTTCACGGTCCAGACGAAAGATATACAGAATATATAACTGTCTAATTTACTTCTTCTTTCTTACTCTTGCTCTCTTTTTAGGACGAGTCTCCTTTAAAGCTGGTTTTTCAATCTTCATCTCTGTCTCAATAGGAACTGTGGGTTGTTGTGGCACAGCAACTGGAGTTTGTATTTGAGGCGGTTGCTGAACAATAATTTGAGGAACTTGAACAGGAGTTTGCACTTGTCCAACATCCTTAGAAGGTTTAAACCACATAACTAAAATATTTATTAGTAAACTGATTAAAGCAAATATGACAAAATAAGCAATGCAATTTCCAACTATTGTTGCAATTATAGTAATCAATCTTTCAGCAAGACCACAATCACTTATACAGGCTTTTCCAAAGAAATTAGCCAGATAAAGTCCAACAGAAGAAAGTCTCTCAAGGGTTTTAGAATTTACAAATATATCTAAAATACTTACCACTATTCCAAGAAACCCTCCAGTAAAACCTGCTCTTATGAAACCCACGAAAAGAAAACGCTAGGCCCATATAAAAATGTTATTGACTAGAAATGTTTATATTAAGGTTCAATCTACAGGCTTCATGAAAAGTGATGACTTTAAGGTAACTCCCTGGGAAGCTTCAGAAAATATAAATTATGAGAGATTAGTTTCACAGTTTGGCGTAGAACATATTTCAGAAGAATTAAAAGAAAGAATAGAAAAAATTTCAGGAAAACATTTCATGTTAGACAGAAAGATATTCTTTGCCCATCGCGACTTGAAGTGGCTTTTGGACGAATATGATAAAGGAAACAAGTTCTTCATTTATACAGGTAGGTCACCATCTGGACCAATCCACATAGGACATTTAATGGCCTGGCAGTTTACTAAATTTCTTCAGGACGCATTTGACACAGAGCTATGGTTTCAATTTCCAGATGAAGAGAAATTTCTTTTCAAAAAAGACTTGAGCCTTGAAGACACGCAAAAGTATTTAGAAGAAAATATGCTTGATGTGATAGCCTTAGGTTTCAATCCTAAAAAAACACATTTCATAATAAATACTAAGCATGCAGATTTGCTTTATCCAGAAGCATGTAAAGTAGCTAAAAAAATAACTCTTTCAATGGTTAAATCAAGTTTTGGTTTAGATGATAGTTCAAACATAGGGCAGATATTCTACACTTCGATGCAGGCAGTTCCTGCTTTTTTGCCATCTTTAATTAAAAAAAAGAAAATTCCATGCCTAATTCCTCATGCAATAGACCAAGACCCACATTTTAGATTAACAAGAGATATACTTCCGAAATTAGGACATCACAAACCTGCTTCAATTCAATGTAGTTTTCTTCCTCCATTGACTGGAGTTTCTGGAAAGATGAGCTCATCAAAAGAAGAGTCTACAATCCACACAACAGATTCTCCAAAAGAGGTTGAAAGAAAAATAAAGAAATATGCTTTTTCTGGTGGAAAAGATACTTTAGAAGAGCATAGAAGACACGGCGGAAATCCAGATATTGATGTCTCATTCCAATATCTTAGACATATGTTTGAACCAGATGAAAAGAAGCTAAGAGATATTTATAATGCATACAAATCAGGAGCAATGACTTCAGGAGAATTAAAGCAGATTACAATAAATAAGATAAATGAGTTTTTGAAAGAGCATCAAAAGAAGAGAATCTTAGCAAAAAACAAAATCAAAGATTTTATCTACAAAAAAGATTAAATTTCAAATCAGAATTTATCTCTTATAATATTCTTCTCTCAATAAACCATAATATTGTTTATATTATAGACAATTTGGTTGATAGAGTTACTCGTTTTCCAAATTGTCTTATTAGAGATTTAGGAACAAAATGTAACTCAATTATCCTAAATGTCTATATCAGTAACACTCTGAGCATCTGAATTCTTCAATGGTCTTAATGTCAGTCTCTTAGTTTTTAATATCATTTTTTCAAACAACTTCAGCACTAATCAGAGCTTTCTTACTAAGAACTTTACTAGCATCAAGCACTTCAATGCCGATCAATTGGCCATTATTATTCAAATCAACAATTATATTATCATTTATTTCAATTGTTTTTTTAGATTCACCATCTTGAATAGAACCATCTAAGTAAATATACGCACAATCTACATCTTTATCATATTCAATTCTCATATTCAAAACAAAGTTATCACTTTTATATACTTTTGCAATCTGATATAAACTACTTTTAAAAATCTATTCTTAATTTTAGCATTTGCTTCTATTTTTCCATCATTCCGTCTTTTTATATAAGAAGGATATTTTATTATATGTTCTATCTCCCACTCCTCAATTCCTCTTTCTCTTATTCTCTTTTTAGCATGGCTTGAGTATACTAAATCCACAAAATAACCAAACTAAAGAAGTATTTAACACTAATTAATTATCTCGCAGAATCTGCCTGTTTTTCAGCTTCATTCTTTTTTCCAAAAGCATAACTTTCGCCATTTGATTCGGAAGCGCTTATTATTTCCTGTGCCAGAGATTCAGCCATCTTCTTTTTCTTTCCAAAACTTCTCTGATAAGCTCCTTGAACCATCCATCTTATTACAAGATTGACTCTTCTTAAAGGAGAAACATCAACAGCCTGAGGATATCTTGCACCACCATATTCTATAGTAGTTATCTCGTCCCTTGGAGAAGCATTCTCAACAGCTTTCACAAGAACTTGAACAGGATTTTCTTTCTTTCTTTCTGCAATTATTTTAAGAGTCTCAATTACAGTTCTCATGTTTGAATTATACTTTCCAGAAGAATGTGAGGTTATTATCTTGTGTTTTTTTCCAACATGTCCTGGCACAGCAAGCCTGTTGGCAAGTCTTTCAACAATGCTTATTTTAGCCTGAGTAAATTTACCGACATTTCGACCGTGCGATTTTATGAGAAGTTTAGGTTGCAAGTTTATGTAAGGCGCAAGTGAAGCATCCACAACTTTAACAGTATCAACATCATATAAATCAAACATTTTGAAGTTCATCATGCGAAACTTAACCTCATTAAGTGAGCATTTGAAAATTTAATAATCTTCATCATCTTCTACCCTTCTCTATCTTGCCCTTCCACAATAAATGCAGTGGCTGATCGTTTACTTGCATGACTCTAAACCTTATTCCTCTTATGTTTCCTTTGCTTCTTCCTTGCTTACCACCAATTCTTTCAATCATGACTTCATCATGTTCATCAACAAATTTTTGAGCCAAATTTCCAGGAATAAATGCTCCAACAGAAATACCACTTTTAACAAGTTGAACCTTGCAACATTTCCTCATTCCAGAGCTAGGCTGTGCAGCTTCTTTCTGAAATTTACTAACAACTATTCCTTTAGCTTGTGACGCCCCTCCAAGTGGGTCAGCCTTGACATTAAGCTTTAAAGTTCTCACTTTGTAAGTGCGGTCGTTCCATCTGAACTTTTTCCTATTCTTCATTAGTTTCTTAGCGTTGAATAAACCCATGTATATCTCATCTGTAAAATCGGTTTTTAAATCTTCCCCTAGACAACTCGTAAAAATTCTTCTATTTTCGTCTTGCTAAAAAATCTAAACAATTTTTACTTGTTTGCCAAAATAAGATTCAGTTATAGAATTAAGCTCATTCAATCTTACCTTATTCCTGCCAATAAGTGTTGCAGCTCTTTCTCTAGAACCAGCTATAATGAGATAAATTCCCTCATGGGATTCAAGAGATTCAAAATCAGCAGGAGATACAACTGCCTGAATGAATCTGCTTACAGAAGTCAAATCTTCATTGGCATCTTTTATTATTCTCACCCTTTTTCCAAGCTGTTCTGAGATTATTTTTGCAGCATAACCATAATTTTCACTTGCCCTTGAGAAAAATCTAGGAGGCACAGCAAAATAAATTACATTATTATAAACAAAACATTTAGTTGCCCTGACGTGGGAAATCCTTTCAAAAAGGTTAATGTACCTCATTGTCTGCATATCAATTATAGCCATATTAAAACAACAACGTTTATCAGATTATTTTATCTGATTAGTATATAAAACTTGTTAAAACCCTTTGGTAATTAATATTCATAATCTTCCCTTCCTCCAAATTTACCTTCTTTTACACCCAAACATCTCTCTAAACCAAAGAATGCAACTCTTCTTAGATTCTCATGAGAGCTATATACTTCTTCAAAATCTCCCCATTCATAAGGTTTAGGAATCTGTCTCATTATAAATCTAGGATTATGGATAACTGCGTTGGATATGTCACGCTTTAGAGGAGTTATGCAGATAGAGAACTGAAAAAATAAATAGGATATAAGCTATGCAGTTCTCTATATTTCATAGCTTCCTGCTCCGGGATAACCTACTAATCCTCTAATCACATTAAACCCTTCTGAAAAACCCCAATCAGTATTAATGGGCTGTAAAATTAAATCTGTATTTCTATTCACAACTGATAGAACTTTTTTTTACATATTTAGATTTAATTTTAACATTAAGATATTCCCGAATAGATTTCAATTGTAATAAAAATTCCCTTCGTGCATCTCTAACTTGTTTTACGCAATGAATGGATTCATCAAGTTTTGCTAAAAATTCCAAATCTTCTTCTGAAGCAGTTATTACAAGACTCATAACTTTTTCTAAAAATAATAAGTAAATAAACTTATGTCGACAGTGCCTCCCTAAAACCACATCTTTTAAGATGTGGTCGGCACTTCGATCATCCAAAAATCGAGCACCAATCAAACCACACATTTTAAGGTGTGGTGTTGCATCGATTTTTTGATAGTAAAAATTAAGATTATTCTTTTTTTGTATCTTTTTTATTTTTTATTCTTTCTTAGCCTTGACCTTGATTTTCTTATCAACCAAAGGACCAGTTATCTTTACAAGTAATCCGGGTAATCCTGTTCCTACAGGTATTGGTTGATTCAAGATTATATTTTCTATAACAGATGCTAAATCATCTTTCTTACCTTGTATTGTTGCATTTACAAATTGTTTATCTGGAGTTTCAAAAGCTGCTCTTGCAAAAATACTTGATTTACTTGAGATTATGCCCATACGGGTAACTCCCTTTACAACACCAGTATTTGTCATAGCATCAGCTATCAAATCCAAGTGTCTCATATCAATGTCAAGACCCTGACTATCAAGGACTTTTTTTATTTCAAGAAGTATTGTCTCTCTGGCTACTTCTATTCCAAGAACACCCGCAACTTCATGCACATTGTTAGTGAATACTCTTTCTCTATCGATGCCTTTGAATTCAATAACTTCCTTAAGGTTACTCCCAGATGTTAATATTACAAAATCACGTCCTCTATGTGCAACAACAACTTGAGAAATATCTTTTACTCCAGAAATTATTGTGCTCTTAAGTTTCTCTTTCATTTTATACATTTCTTTAAAGCTCAAATCAGGAGTCTTTAGATACAAGAAATTATCTTTTTGTTTTGCATCAATTCCCTTCTCATTGAGCCTCTCCGCAATTTTCTGAGCACCAACATGAACTCTCTTCAAAGCTTCAGAATCAAGCTCAATTTCTATTTTCTTCCCAGAAAAGTCCATCTTAATTTCAGAGGATATCTCTCCAAGTTTTACTTCTTTAAGTTTTTCAGCTATACTTCTAGCATCTTTTTCATTATTTGAATCTTTATCAAGGTAAATCTCCATAGCAGGAGTTGAAGGCTCTTTTCTCGCATCAAATATTTCTATAAGTCTAGGTAGTCCGAGTGTAACTTGCACTTCAGCAACTCCAGCAGAGTGGAATACGTTCAAGACCATCTGTGTGGATGCTTCACCAAAAGATTGAGACGTTGTAACTCCAACAGATTCTCCCGGTTGAATCTTCTTTCCAGTATGCAATTCAGAGACATCTTTTCCATCGCTTCCATAAGCAAATTGAACAATGTTTTGAGAAGCATCCCTCACAGTTCCATCATACTCTACTCTCAAATCTTGCAATGCACTAACAAGTCTTCTATATAAGTATCCAGACTTTGGAGTCCTAAAAGCAGTATCTATAAGACCGTCACGACCAGTGATTGCTCCAAAGAAGAATTCTGTTGGCTTAAGTCCATCGAAGAAAGAGGATTTTATGAATCCTCTAGCGTCAGAACCTACGTCTCCTCTTGAAAAGTGAGATGTTGTTCTTCCACCATATCCAAAACTGATACGCTTATTCCACAAAATCTGCTGTCCTACACAGCAACCTATTTGAGTTATGTTTGTTGCGCTTCCTGCTGCGCCTGAGAAAATCATACTTCCTATGCTACTTTCTCTTGAGATATTTTCTTTTACAACTTTTCCAATTTCAGTACGAACTTCATTAAGCACTTGAGATATTTTAATCTCTTTTGTTTCATCAATATCTTTTCCGGGCAAAAGCTCTAAATCTCCTGCACGAGCAGATTCATCTAGCTTGGCAGTTTTTGAATAAGCATTTTGTATTATCTTATTTGTAATCTCCCTAACCTTTGATGTAACATCAAGGTCTCTAAGTCCCAAAGAAAAACCTCTTCTTGTAATATGTTGAGTTCCAAGAGCAGCAGCTTTTTGAATAGAGTCCATCACAGCGTCTCTTCCATATATCTTATCTATCTGTTTAACCATCGCACCCTTCTCAAGTCCAAGAGTATTTTCATCAGTAATTTCTTTAGGCACTTTAATAGAATCATCTTTTGGAATTATCTGCGCGAAAATTTCAGAACCATCAAGAGTTTTGGAACTAGAGTTAACAACCCCAGCAGAGAAAAGTGTTTGGTCAGCATCTGCCTTATCAAATGTATTCTTTCCAAGAATATAATTTCCAGTCAAGGCGTCAGTTATAATTCCTATAAGGTTTGAATTATTCTTAGAAGAAATTATATTATGTTTTATGTTCAAAAGAATTTCAGCTTCTGACCTTGCCTCTTCAGTTTGAGGAGAGTGTATGTTAACTTCATCTCCGTCGAAGTCCGCATTATATGGAAACACTACCGCAGGGTGTAATCTAAATGTTTTATCTGGCAAAACTCTTACATAATGAGCCATAAGACTTTGTTTATGAAGTGAAGGATGTCTGTTGAACAAAACTATATCTCCATCAATCAGATGTCTCTCAACTTTATATCCTGGAGAAAGTTCATTGCAGATTTCTTCTTTCAATTCTTCAGTAATTCTTTTTTTCTTTCCATCAGGTCTTATAACATAGTTTGCGCCAGGATGTTGGTCTCCCTTTCTGACAAGCTTCTTCATATACTCAAGATTTATAGTAGTGACTCCCTCAGCAACAGTTATTATCTTAGCAACTTCAAAAGGAACTCCAACTTCATCAAGTCCAAGATAAGGATCAGGAGAGATAACAGTTCTTGCAGAAAAATTAACTCTCTTCCCTGCAAGGTTCTTTCTTATACGCCCTTCTTTACCCTTTATTCTTTCAGTTATCGTCTTCAAAGGCTGTCCAGACCTATGTCTTGCAGGAGGGATTTTGGAAATATTATTATCAAAGAAAGTTGTTACGTGATATTGCAATAAATCCCAAAGGTCTTCAATAATCACTTCAGGAGCTCCGGCATTAAGATTTTCCCACAACCTCTGATTAGCCCTTATAATATCAGATATCTTGTGAGTCAAATCATCTTCACTTCTCTCACCAGTATCAAGAGTTATAGAAGGCCTCATTGTAACACTAGGAACTAAAAGTTGTGATAATATTGCCCATTCTGGACGGAATGTCCTAGGATTAACTCCTATCTTTTTTATTTCTTCATCAGTTATTTTTACAAGCAATTCTCTAATTTCATTAGGAGACAATCTTTTCTTTCCAGTATAGAATGAAGTGGGTTTCTCAAGTTTTACACGGTCGCAATCACAATTGCAAAATGGACACTTCTTTTTATCTCGTGCCTTTTTGGCTCTTTCAACAGGAGAGTATTTCTTCTGTTTATCTTCTTCTAAAGTAAGTTTTCCGCATTGATGACAGAAGCTTCTCAAGAACAACTCAATTAAAGGAATATACTTTATGTGAACAACAGGTCTAGCAAGTTCTACACTTCCAAGGTGTCCAAGACATTCCTTGAGTCTTCCTCCACAAGTTCTACATCTTACTCCAGGATCAACTGCTCCCAATCTCAAATCCATAAGACCCCCATCAACAGGGAATCCATCAATATCATATAATTCAGGAGTCACAATTTTAGCAGAGCTAAGTTTTTTTATCTGTTCAGGGTTTACAAGGCTAAACCTAAGAGATTTAACCTGTTTTTTTATTTGTTCTTGATTTGTCATTTTATTATTCGTATTTATTTTTTAGTTCAAAACTTGTGAGGATATGCAATCCAAGCAATTCCTCGACGAGTAATTTGAATGCATATGCAACCTCTATAGGTTCTATCTCGGCACCACCACATATTGGACAGTAAGTCTTATTTCTTATAGTGTCTTTAACTCCTATATTTCCACAAGCCGAGCATATATAAATTGTAGTCTTATCAGAGTCATATCTTTCTTTAAGGAGTAGTGATGCTCCATGAGCAACAAGCGCCTGTTGTTCCATCTCTCCTAATCTCAACGCTCCTCCTCTAGCTCTTCCCTCGACAGGTTGCCTTGTAAGAAGAGTGACTTTTCCTGAAGCTCTTGCCTGTAATTTGTTCTTGACCATATGAACAAGTTTCAAATAATACATATTACCAATATATATTCTAGCATCCATTTTTCTTCCAGTAACTCCATCATACATTTCTTCCTTACCATCATAACTAAAGCCCATATGCATTAACTGCTTTTCCAAATCTTCCACTTTAGCTCCAGTAAAAGGAGTTCCATCTACAAATTTTCCAGTAGTTGCAGCAACTTTTCCAGCCAGAACTTCAATCATATAACCTACAGTCATACGGCTTGGGATTCCATGTGGGTTGAAAATCAAGTCAGGCTTAACTCCTCGAGCAGTGAAAGGAATATCCTTAGGGTCAGCAAGCAATCCAACAACTCCTTTCTGACCGTGGGGAGTAGAAAACTTGTCACCAGGTTCAGGTATTCTCTGGTCTCTTATTCTTATTCTAGCAATCTTATTTCCCTCATTATCTGTAGTAATAAAGACTCCATCAACAATTCCAGACTCTCCTTGTTTTATTGCAACACTTCCCTCTTTCTTCGAGCCTATACTTAAGTTTCTCGCTTCAGATAAGAACTTTGGAGGAGTGGTTCTACCAATAATAACTTCAGAAGATGAAAGCTGAGCTTCAGGATAAACAATTCCATCATCTTCTAAGAATCTATAAGATGCTTCAGTCCTATATCCAGAAACGTCTTTGTCTGGAATAGTTATCTCATCTTTAAGACCTCCAGCATAATTAAACTCGACAGATTCATAAGGTTTGAAGTAGGTGCTTCTTCCCATGCCCCTCTCTACACTAGCCCTGTTAAGTATAGTCGCATCTTCAAGATTATAACCTTCATAAGGCATTATAGCAACAACTATATTTTGTCCCGAAGGATACAGTTTCAATGTATCGAATACAAAACTTTTCACAAGAGGATTCTGTGGATAATGCAATATGGAAGAATTTGTATCCATTCTCACTAGATAGTTAGCCGCATAAAGTCCAAGACTCTGTCTCAATGTCTTGCTTCCCCTAAGAAGACGAGGAGCCTGGTCATGGTTAGCAAAAGGAACAAGTGAAGTTACTAAACCAAATATAGCAACAGGGTCTATTTCCAAGTGAGTATGCTTATCTGTAACTTCTTCAGGAGTAGGAGCCACAAGAGCATCTTCCTCTTCAGAGGCATCAATATATTCAATAACTCCTTCTTTTATCAACTCTCTCCAATTAAGAGACCCTTGTTCAAGCAAAACCAAATGTTCATCTTTAAGTTTGCTTGCACCATTCTCAACAACTATTAATGGTCTCAAGACGCGACCAACTTCGGTAGAGATTATTATATTCTTAGCAGGACTATCGCTTGTAATGCTCAATTCAGGATTTAATTGGCCCTTTCTTCTCTCGCTACGAACTGCTTTAATGAAAGATTCTACATCTCTTGCCATTCCAATATATTTTCCATTAAAGAATACATCTTTCCCATCTTCTTCATTAAGGCCAAGAGATTGTATATTTTTTATGAGCACTTTCTCATCAACATCTATTGCGTTAGAAATTTTTGATAATATTGCTAGGTTCTTTCTTAATCCAATTTCTGTTCCTTCAGGAGTTTCAGTAGGACAGAATCTTCCATAATGTGTAGGGTGAAGAGTTCTTGCAAGGAGATTCTCTTGTTCATCAGGAAGCATACTTGAGACTCTCTGAAGAGAAGACAACATATCTAAGTAATTATTCTTTGACATGTTCTGAGTAACTCCACTTCTCTCTCCAATCCATGCACCAGTAGCAATAGCGCTCTCAACTCTATGAGTAAACAAAGTAGATTTAGCAACAGTTTTCACGGAATAGAACTTCTTTCTTTTGGCAACCTTTTGCAAGGTATATTGAATATCTTTTACAAGTATATTCATGTTAACTCTAAACAAGTCAGCAAGTAAGTCTCCTGAAAGCTTTATCCTTTTGTTGGCATAATGGTCTTTGTCAGTCCTTAATTTTTTATCTTGTTTAGCCCCAAGGAACTGCTTAAGCATCTTGCATAAGTTCACCGCCTTTTCAATTCTAGATTCTTTAGTAAGACCTATATGGGGCATGAAGTAAGAATCAATTCTCTGTTTTACTCTATCAAGTATTTCTTTTTCAGTTCCTTGTATTCCAGAAAGTTCTGCAATCATCATGAATGCATCTTTAGTCTGCTGAACTTTGGCATATTCATACAAGTTAACTATTACAGAATCGTCTTGTCTTCCAATATATTTTGCAATTTCAGCCTCGGTAAGGATACCAAGAGCCTTTATCATTACAATAGCAGGAATATTTTTCAATCTGCTGAATGTAACTTCAAGTATTCCTTCTCCAGTCTCTGAAACAGTTGTAGGAATTCTATAAGGTCCTCTTTGTGAAAACATCCTTAACGTAAGCCCTCGTCTGCCTTCTTCAATAAATGGCTGGTTCGGAGCCAAGTCCTCTGCCATAACTATTACTCTTTCATTACCATTAACTATAAAGTATCCTCCGGGGTCGAGAGGGTCAGTAAGAGAATTTACAAGTTCATCTTTTGACATTTCATGAGTATTGCATGTATCGCTTCTTACAATAACTGGAATTCTTCCTATTTCAACTTCTGCACTATCAGAGTTATTTCCAAAAGTAACTGTTATCTCAACATAAATAGGCGCAGAATAAGTTATTCTTCTCAATCTTGCTTCAGTTGGAGTTATCAAAGAAATGCTTCCATCAGATTCTGTGATATTAGGTCTCTCAACTCTTATTTTACCAAACTTCACTTTAACTTCTTCTTGAGGTATTGTATCATTTAACTCATAAACTATTTGTTGCATTCTTCTAGAAATAAAATCATTAAAACTTCTTATGCTAGATTCAACAAGAGAATGCTGCTGCAAATATTTTTTTACTAAAATATGTTTGTCAGTTGTGCTCATACAACCACCCTGTAATAAGCGCATAACTTATCTCCAATTTTGCGGTCAATTTGAATTATATCTCCAGTTTGACAGCCTTCAGGCAAAGAATGGTCATCAGATTTAATTCTTGGAAGTTGAGAAACGGAGAGGTTATATTTTTCTAAAAGTTGTTTAACCTCGTCGGATTTCAGCTTTGAATGTTTGGGTTGAAGGGCATGCATCTTTTGTCATTAAAGCCATCCTTTGTTTATGACTTTCAAGATAAGAACAATTGCAAAAAGTGGTTTTTAAACCTTCCGATGATATAGTAAGAATTAAGGCTATGGTTAATCAAAACAGTTAAATACAGAATTTTCAAACTCTTAAAGTGGCCTCGTAGCTCAGCCTGGTCAGAGCACCGCGCTCTTAACGCGGGTGTCGGGGGTTCAAATCCCCTCG
Organism: Nanobdellota archaeon; assembly: GCA_038045445.1. GTDB lineage: Archaea > Nanobdellota > Nanobdellia > Pacearchaeales > GW2011-AR1 > SICU01. Next base: position 240 of record JBBSYC010000011.1, on the reverse strand, counting down.
GGGCCATTTTCAACTCCGCAGTGAGTCTCCGAGCATGTGAGGAGAGTCGAACAAGAGAGTTTGAAATTAAGTAAATACTCCGCAGTGAGTCTCCGAGCATGTGAGGAGAGTCGAACAAGAGAGTTGAAAATTAAATCCTCTCCACAGCGAGGAGCACCGCAATCATCAGATGAGGATGCCCACAGCAAGAGAGTTGAAAATTAAGTAAATACTCCGCAGTGAGTCTCCGAGCCTGTGACA